>JBAXIG010000015.1:0-25890 GCA_037138535.1 Actinomycetes bacterium | reverse complement strand
GTCATCTGGAGATGGCGTGATGACGTGAGTGTCGCGAAGAATTGAAACTAAAGTTGCGTCGGATGGGAGTGCGAGATCGCGAACTCTTTTACCGACACAAGGAGCGGTACTTGGAAGAGTTATCTCAACCAGGTTGGCCTCACCTTGATTGAATGTGAAGAGTCGCACAAGATCTCCCACTGATACGGCCTCTTCTACGAGAGCCGAGAGCATTCGTGGAGTTGAAACAGCCACGTCTACGCCCCAAGCCTCGTTAAACATCCATTCGTTCTTTGGGTGATTAACGCGCGCAACGACTCTGGGCACTCCGTACTCAGTCTTGGCAAGGAGGGAAACAACTAGATTAACTTTGTCATCGCCAGTGGCAGCAATCATCACATTTGAATTGTTTAACTGAGCTTCCTCAAGATTTGCAACTTCGCAGGCATCAGCCAGAAGCCATTGCGCTTGTGGAACGGAATCCATCTTGATCGCCTTAGGATCTTTATCAATCAACATCACGTGGTGGCCGTTGCCGATCAATTCCTTCGCAATGGAGCGCCCGACATTTCCTGCTCCGACAATAGTGACGCGCATCTTTAATCCTCCTCGGGCTTGGCAGCGAGAAGGGATTCAACCTTGGAAAGTTCGGCATCCCGCGCAATTACGTGAATCAAATCTCCGGCCTGAAGAACAGTGTTGCCATCTGGGATGAGTGCTTGCCCGAGACGTGTAATGAAAGCTATTCGCGCGGGTGTGTTGATTTCGATGCGCACAGCGCGGTGCCCGAACCAACTGGGATCTAAGTGCACTTCAAAGAGTCCCAATGTCCCTGAGGCATCACGCCACTCTGATGCTGCGCCTTCGGGGAGTAACCTCCGAAGCACTTGGTCAGCAGTCCATGAAACAGTAGCCACCGTGGGTATGCCGAGACGTTGGTAAATTTCTGCACGACCAGGATCGTAGATACGGGCAACCACATTGCCTACTCCGTATACCTCGCGCACAGTTCTCGCAGCCAGAATATTCGAATTATCTCCATTCGAGACCGCGGCGAAGCCAACAGCGCGCGCGATTCCCGCTGATTCCAATGTATCTCGATCAAAACCCACTCCTGTGATGGTGTCGCCTTGATAATTCGGTCCCAGTCTGCGGAAGGCTTCGCGGCTCTGGTCGATGACCGAAACCGAGTGTCCGGCGGCTTCAAGGGCGTGGGCGAGCGCGGAACCGACCCGGCCGCATCCCATGATCACGTAATGCACAACAGTGAACGCTACACGCTCTAGGCTTACCGCGTGGCCGAGGGACTCGTAAGTTTCGCGAAGCGCGCCCTTCTGGGGCGTGCGCTCCGAAATGATCAGTTGGGGGAGACACTGCTCCCCAAGCGCATCGCGCTACCTGTTTTCGCCTCAGATGCGCTCTCTTCGGTGGCCTACGCACCTGACGAAGTCTTTCTCACTCTTTCCATTGCAGGTCTTTCGGCGTATGCGTTCTCGTGGCAGATCGGGCTCGTGGTGGCTTTGGTCATGCTCACTGTGGTGGCCTCTTATCGTCAAAACGTTCATGCCTACCCGAGCGGCGGCGGCGATTACGAAGTAGCAACGGTCAATTTGGGTCCCACCGCAGGGCTCACGGTGGCTTCCGCGCTACTTGTCGATTATGTACTGACAGTTTCTGTTTCGGTCTCCTCTGGTGTGCAGAATGCGGCAAGCGTCTTAACCTTCATGCGTGGTCACGAAGCGCTCTGGGCATCGATCATCGTCATCGTTTTGATGGCCTTGAATCTTCGTGGTGTTCGCGAATCCGGCACCGCATTTGCCATCCCCACTTACTGCTTCATGTTTGGTGTATTGGCGATGGCTGCTTACGGATTTTATCGCTACCTCGTTACCAACGACCTTCCAATGACCGCGAGTGCGAGTTTAGATTTAAGGCAAGAGGCAGGATTCACAGAAGGCTTCACCGGTATCGCGGCAGCATTTCTCCTGTTACGAGCATTCTCCTCCGGTTGCGCGGCTCTCACGGGGGTCGAAGCCATTAGTAATGGTGTACCTGCTTTTCGTAAACCAAAGTCGAAGAACGCGGCTACGACGCTGCTGCTTTTGGGAACGATCGCAGTCACCATGCTGGTAAGCATCATTGTTCTTGCTAACATAATGCACTTACGTTTTGCTGAGAACCCAGGGGAACAGCTGCTTCGAAACGGCGTCCCTGTTGGTAGTAGTTATACGCAAGAGACTGTAATGGCGCAGATCTCTAAAGCGATATTTGGAGATTTCCATATCGGCTTTTACTTTATAACCGCAGTGACGGGTCTTATTCTTGTTCTTGCTGCGAACACCGCGTTTAACGGGTTCCCTGTGCTTGCTTCGATTTTGGCGCATGACAAATGGTTGCCCGCGCAACTTCGCAATCGCGGTGATCGTCTTGCGTACTCAAACGGCATCATCATTCTCGCTTTAGCCGCAGTAGTGCTCATCGTTGCCTTCGACGCACAAGTGACCCGCCTCATTCAGTTATATATTGTTGGCGTCTTCGTCTCCTTCAATATGAGTCAAACCGGCATGATCCGCCATTGGAATCGACTGCTAAGAACTGAATCAGATAACTCAGAGCGGGCGCGGATGAAGCGTTCGCGTGGAATCAACATGTTTGGTCTTTTTACTACTGCAACTGTTCTCATCGTGGTCTTGGCAACAAAATTCACTAAAGGCGCGTACATGGCAATTATCGCCATGCTTCTGCTCTTCGTTCTCATGAAAGCGATTAAGCGCCACTACACTCGCGTCTCTACCGAATTACAAGTAGAAGACGATGTTGAAATGGCCCTCCCTGCGCGTACGCACGCCATCGTGCTAGTTTCCAAGATCCATAAGCCAACTCTTCGTGCGATCTCATATGCGCGTGCAACTCGTCCTTCAACTATCGAAGCTATTACGGTCTCTGCGGATGCAGATGAAACAGAGGCGCTTCGTCTGCAATGGGAGAAAATGGAGATTCCGATCCCGCTTCGCGTCCTCGGATCTCCATACCGCGAAATTGTGCGCCCCATCATGGATCATGTGAAGAGCATTCACCGAGAAGGTCCCCGCGATGTTGTCACCGTATTCATTCCTGAATATGTAGTGGGCCATTGGTGGGAGCAGTTGCTTCATAATCAATCAGCCCTTCGCCTCAAGTCACGGCTACTCTTCACCCCCGGAGTGATGGTCACGAGCGTGCCGTGGCAACTTGAATCGAGCGAGAGTGTGACTGATCGTCCGGCGCAAGGGCCGAATTCTTTACGGGGCCCTCGAGACAAATGACAATTTTTACCGTAGGGGAGAAGTTCGAAGTTGAACTTGGCCCCGTGGCTCATGGTGGCCATGTGGTGGCTAGACACGAAGGTCGAGTCATCTTTGTGCGACATGGAATTCCCGGTGAGTTAGTCACTGTAGAAGTGACGGGAGTTTCCAAGAACTTTGCCCGCGGAGATGTGATTGAAGTATTGGTTCCTTCCGAGCATCGCGTAGACCCTCCTTGTCGCTTCGCGAAAGAGTGCGGTGGCTGCGATTTTCAACATATCGATGTCGCTGAACAGCGCAACATGAAGAAGGCAGTAATCGTCGAGCAGTTTGCACGTTTGGCAAAGCGAGATGTCGAGGTTGAGGTGATTGACCTCGGCCAACATACTGGCTGGCGCACGCGCATGAGATATGCAGTGGATTCGGAAGGACATGTCGGATTGCGTGGAGCGAAGTCACATGATGTGGTCCGCCTTGATAAGTGCGTCATCGCCCACGACGGGATTCAACCTCCTCGTGGAAATTTTTCGCATACTTCGGAGATCGAAATGGCAATCTCCTCCGAGGGAGAGATTCGTGGATTCCGCGATGGCCGGTTAGATGACGATCTCAGTAATGGGAGTTCGTCCATTACCGAGATGGTTCATGGCACACGATTTAATATCGACTCAAAGGGTTTCTGGCAGGTGCATCCACGAGCTGCATCGATGTTTGTAAATACACTTTTAGAATTTGCTCAGATGAAACCCGGGGACCATGTGATTGATCTTTATGGAGGCGCTGGACTTTTCGCCGCCTTTGCGCTGGAAGAGGTAGGCCCGGGCGGACGAGTGGAGCTAGTGGATTCCACCGCCACGAGCGTGCGCGATGCTGCCAGAAATTTTCCGGCTCTCAAGGCTCATGTGGGGGAGGTCTTGCGAGTTCTTCGCTCACTCAAACGCGCCGATGTGATTCTGTTAGACCCCCCACGCACTGGCGCCGGTCGTCCGGTCCTTGAGCAAATCGCCAAACTCAAGCCGAGGCGAGTGGTCTATGTGGCTTGCGATCCGGCTGCTCTTGCGCGGGATGTGGCCACCTTCGCTGAGCTGGGATATGAACTGGCGCAGCTGCGCGCCTTTGATGCCTTCCCGATGACCCACCATGTGGAGCAAGTCGCCGCGTTTACGCTTGCTTGACCCTCGCCTCAGAGGTATCTTGATATCAAGATAATCAGCTCAGTGAACGAGGAGCGTGAAGTATGAGCAGCACATCACCTGTCAATTCTTTCGGAGCGCAGACCACCTTGACGGTCGGTGCGCAGCGCGTTGAAATCTTTGACATCAACGCGGTGCCAGGAGTTGCCGATCTGCCCTTTAGCTTGAAGATTTTGGTAGAGAACCTTCTCCGAACGGAAGATGGCGAAAACGTTACGGCGGAGCAGATTCGTGCACTCGCGGCATGGAATCCAACGGCTGAACCAGATACCGAAATTCAATTCACACCTGCTCGCGTGATCATGCAAGATTTCACAGGTGTTCCCTGCATCGTCGACTTAGCCACGATGCGAGAGGCAGTCGCTGAGCTTGGCGGCGATCCCACACGCATTAACCCACTTGCGCCAGCTGAACTCGTGATCGATCACTCCGTAATCGCTGATCTCTTTGGAACCGCCGATGCATTCGAAAAAAACACTGACATTGAGTACGAACGTAATCAAGAACGCTATCGGTTTCTGCGCTGGGGGCAGACAGCTTTTGATGAGTTCCGCGTTGTGCCACCAGGGACTGGAATCGTGCACCAAGTTAATATTGAATACCTCGCTCGCGTGATCATGTTGCGCGAGGTGAACGGAGTCTTGCGCGCATATCCGGACACTGTTGTGGGCACTGATTCCCACACCACGATGGTAAATGGGCTAGGAGTTCTTGGTTGGGGAGTGGGCGGTATTGAAGCCGAGGCTGCCCTTCTCGGACAACCAGTTTCCATGTTGATCCCCGCCGTTGTTGGTTTTAAGTTATCGGGAGAGCTGCCGGCCGGCACGACTGCTACTGATTTGGCGCTCACCATCACTCAGATGCTCCGCAAGCATGGCGTCGTAGGCAAGTTTGTGGAGTTTTTTGGATCAGGTGTCTCAGCGGTACCGATGGCGAACCGTACAACGATCGGAAATATGAGCCCCGAGTACGGTTCTACTTGCGCAATCTTCCCCATCGATGAAGAGACTCTTCGATACATGCGCCTTACAGGTCGCGCAGAAGAGAATATCGCTATGGTGGAGAGTTACGCCAAGAAGCAAGGAATGTGGCATGACCCAAGCGCTACGCCTCGATTCTCTAGTGTCATCGAGCTTGATTTAGGAACAATCGTTCCGTCCATCGCCGGACCAAAGCGTCCACAAGATCGCATCTCGCTTTCGGATTCCAAGAAGGCTTTTGCAGAAGTACTTCCCACCTATGCGACCAAATCTTCATCTGGGAGAGTTGAGGGCGCTGACTACGAACTCAAAAATGGTGCTGTCGTGATTGCGTCAATCACTTCATGCACTAATACCTCGAACCCCTCGGTGATGTTGGGCGCCGCACTGCTAGCTCAAAAAGCTGTGGAGCGCGGGCTCTCCTCAAAGCCTTGGGTAAAGACTACTCTCGCCCCTGGAAGTAAAGTCGTCATGGATTACTATGCGCGCGCTGGCCTCCTTCCTTATATGGAAAAACTCGGCTTTCACTTGGTGGGATACGGATGCGTCACGTGTATCGGAAACTCGGGCCCACTTCCTGAAGCCGTCAGTGCAGCGGTGAATGCCAATGATTTGGCAGTAGCTGCAGTGCTCTCTGGTAATCGAAACTTTGAAGGTCGCATTAACCCCGATGTGAAGATGAACTATCTGGCTTCACCACCGCTAGTGGTCGCTTACGCGATCGCGGGAACGATGGATTTCGATTTCGAAATAGATCCATTGGGTTATGACGGAGATACTCCTGTATTTCTTCGCGATATCTGGCCCTCTCCGCAAGAGATCCAAACCACGATCGATCGCGCTCTTTCGTCTGAGATGTTCACCAAGGATTACGCAGGGGTCTTTGACGGCGATCATCGCTGGCAATCACTTGCCACTCCGGTAGGTGCCACATTCGAGTGGGATACCAACTCCACTTACGTGCGGAAGCCTCCGTACTTCGAAGGCATGCCTCGCAATCCACTTCCCGTCACAGAGATCTCACAGGCCCGAGTACTCGCGATTTTGGGTGACTCGGTTACAACTGACCACATCTCACCAGCAGGTTCTATCAAGGCAGACTCACCTGCAGGCAAGTACTTGGCCGAGCATGGAGTCGCCCGTCTGGATTTCAACTCCTACGGTTCGCGTCGTGGAAATCACGAGGTAATGATTCGCGGTACCTTCGCAAATATTCGCCTCAAGAACCAACTCCTTGATGGCGTTGAAGGCGGCTTCACTCGTAACTACTTACAAGGCGGTGTGCAGTCCACCATTTATGACGCATCGATTGAATATCAAGCAGCCGGTGTCCCGCTCATGATTCTTGCGGGCAAGGAGTATGGCTCGGGATCATCACGAGATTGGGCAGCAAAAGGCACTGCACTTCTTGGTGTCCGTGCAGTCATTGCAGAATCTTTTGAACGTATTCACCGCTCTAACTTGATTGGCATGGGAGTTCTCCCTTTGCAGTTCACCGAGGGAGAGAACGTTGCAACATTGGGGCTGACTGGTGAAGAGACTTTCAACATTATTGGTATTACCGCGCTAAATGATGGTGTGATTCCTCGCGAAGTAACAGTGCAGGCTGGTGCTAAGAGTTTCACGGTGCGGGTTCGCATCGATACCCCGGGCGAAGCAGAGTATTATCGCCATGGCGGCATCATGCAATACGTCTTGCGTTCGCTCCTCAGTTAATCGCCTGACCTGGAAGGGGTTCGATGCGTGGTGCACCTCCCGGCTGGCCAGCAGACTTAAGGGCGCCCGGAAGCGATGAATGGATCGAAGAGTCAACGAAATGGTTGCTCGATATTTTGCCCGGCGAATACCGCACCCACGCGGTGCTTCGTAAGTACCCTGTGCTCTTGGCAAGGCTTGCGTTGGCATCGGTTCAAGGTTCACTCGCGCAAGCACGAGCGGCCTGGTCGCGCGTTCGAGTGGAAGAGAAAGCCTTCATGCCACCACCAGCTATTGAGGAGGCCATCTCCATGCTCGAACGCGAGGGTGCGCACTTTGTCTCGCGTGAGCGCGAGGTCACGTTGGTTCTCGAGGCACTCGAGCGCGCTTTAATTCTTCCAGGCGCTTAGACTGAGGGTATGAGCGGGAGAAGTGGCGCCGAGATCATGGCTGCTCTGAAGGCTCCAGATGGATTGAGCACGCTTCGTTCGCTGGATTTTGAAGAGAGCAATCGGCTAGCAAGTGAGATTCGTGATTTCCTGATTGCTTCCGTGAGCAAGAGCGGTGGCCATCTCGGACCCAACTTAGGCGTGGTTGAACTGACGATCGCGATCCATCGGATTTTTGACTCCCCGAAAGACACCGTTCTCTTTGATACCGGACACCAAGCGTATGTTCATAAAATCCTCACTGGTCGAGCAGATGGCTTCGACCTGCTTCGCCAGCGCGGAGGTGTCTCTGGATACCCCAGTCGATCCGAGAGCCCTCATGACGTCATAGAAAATTCCCACGCGTCTACGGCGCTCTCTTGGGCCGACGGTATCGCTAAGGCGCACAAAGTTCGTGGCGTGAGTGATCGCCATGTTGTTGCGGTGGTAGGGGATGGCTCTCTTACGGGAGGTATGGCTTGGGAGGCGTTGAATAACATCGCTGCCTCTTCCGATCTGCCCTTAGTTATCGTGGTTAATGACAACGAGCGCTCTTACGCACCGACAGTGGGTGGAGTGGCAACTTATCTATCAACTTTGCGCGCCACCCAAGGGTATGAACGTTTTCTCGACTGGGGAAAGCACGTGCTCTCGCGCACCCCAGTTGTCGGAAACCCTATTTATGAGACATTGCATGGGCTGAAGAAGGGGCTCAAAGATATTGTCGCTCCTCAAGGCATGTTCGAAGACTTGGGTTTAAAGTATTTGGGGCCTGTCGACGGACACGACATCGCTGCGGTGGAACACGCGCTCCTACTCGCTAAGAATTTTGGACGTCCGGTATTGGTTCATGTGATTACTGAGAAGGGACGCGGTCATCTACCCGCGATAAATGACGAATTAGAGAAATTCCATGCGGTCGGGGTGGTTGATCCTGAAACTGGAGTTGCTTTGAAGAGCGCTGCACTTTCATGGACCTCAGTTTTCTCCGATGAGCTGGTGAAAATCGGTAACGAGCGATCAGATGTAGTGGCACTCACTGCTGCCATGCTCGGCCCCACAGGGTTAGATAAGTTCCAAGCACAATTTCCACGCCGCACCTTTGATGTGGGAATTGCGGAGCAGCACGCAGCAACCTCGGCTGCAGGGATGGCCTTTGCAGGGCTCCATCCGGTGGTTGCGGTTTACTCCACTTTCCTTAATCGGGCATTTGATCAACTCATCATGGACGTCGCGATGCACAATGCCGGAGTTACTTTTGTATTAGATCGCGCGGGCGTGACAGGTGATGATGGCGCCAGTCATAACGGAATCTGGGATTTGGCACTGACGGGCATCGTCCCTCGGCTCTCGGTGGCAGCGCCGCGCGACGCGCAGACGCTTCGCGAGGAGTTGCGGGAGGCGATCGCAATCTCCGATGCGCCGACGCTTCTGCGTTTCTCCAAAGGCGCCGTGCCAGTTGATCTGCCGGTGATCGAGCGCATAGGTGGGGTAGATATTCTGCATCGTAGTGCGAGTCGAGATGCCCTCTTAGTTGCCATCGGCGCTTTTGCGCACACTGGCGTCGCAGCGGCGAAAGAAGCAGGTGAAATTGGCATCACCGTGGTGGATCCTCGGTGGGTGAAGCCACTTCCAGAGCAACTGATTTCCATGGTGTCGGATTATCGGGTCGTGTACGTGCTTGAAGACGGAGTGGTCACAGGTGGAATCGGAGCCGCTTTGCGTACAGAACTAGCCGCGAGAGGAGTAAACACACCTGTGTACTCACTTGCGGTACCGGGTGCATTCTTCGAACATGGGAAGCGCACAGAAATTCTTGCTGAAATAGAGCTCGATACTCTTGGCGTTTTCAAGCAGTTACGCCACTGGTGGCGAGTTACGGAAGACTCGCCACTCCCTTGGGATGGAATCTCCGGCCAGTCGCAGCCTCGCTAATTCCACTCTCGTCGAGGTAAGGCAAGATTCCGCCAGTATGAAGTGGCCAACCTGCGCCCATCATCATGCAGAGATCAATCTCTTGTGGGGTCGCGACAACTTCTTCATCAAGCATCATGCGAGCCTCTTCCGCAATCGCGGTGAGTGCACGCACACGCACTTGATCAGCAGTTGATGGAGATGATCCCTGCTTCATCAACGCAAAGGCCTCTGGGTTTGATACAACTTTCCCGGCATCATTTTTGATATAGAAGGTACGCACGCCGGCTGCAACGATAGATTTCATATTCTCGCTCACTGTAAAGCGGGGGCCAAGAGTGTCGTGCAGCGTCTCTGAAACGTGAAGCGCTACCGCTGGACCGACCAATCCAAAGAGCGTGAAGGGCGTCATTGGAAGACCGAGCGGGGAGATTGCAGTGTCTGCGATCTCAAATGGCGTACCTTCATCTGCTGCATCGGTGACTTCGCCCCAGAAACGGGTGAGCAGGCGGTTGACCACAAATGCTGGAGCATCCTTTGTGATGACCATCGTTTTCTTTAACTCTTTGCCCACAGCGATGGCGGTGGCAGTAGCTTCGTCGGTGGTGTGTGGAGTTCGGGCCACCTCGAGCAGTGGCATGAGGCCAACTGGATTGAAGAAGTGAAAGCCGACTACCCGCTCTGGGTGCTTCAGGTGCTTTGACATACCTTCCACGGAGAGCGATGAAGTGTTTGTGGCCAAGATACATTCGGGTGTGATGATTTCTTCTAATTCGGTGAAGAGTTTTTGCTTCACACTCATTTCTTCGAAGACAGCTTCGATCACAAAATCGCATGTTGCGTAGATGCTTTTGTCGACAGCGCCTGTGACGAGCCCTGTGAGGCGATTTGCAGCGGGCTCACTCAGGCGACCCTTCGAAACTAACTTGGCGATCTCTGCATGGACGTACGCCACACCTTTATCAACGCGTTCTTGGTCAATATCGGTCATGATTACCGGGACCTTCATGCGACGCACGAAGAGGAGTGCAAGCTGGCTGGCCATCAGGCCAGCTCCCACGACGCCCACCTTTGTCACTTTGCGTGCAAGCGAAGATTTGGGAGCGCCTTGGACCTTCTTGCCCATCTTCTGAATCAAGTTGAACGAATAAATGGATGCCCGAAGTTCGTTCGTCATGATGAGCTCGGTGAGTGCGCGATCTTCAGCATTGAAGCCTTCATCTCGGGACGCAGTGCGCGACAACGCGATGAGTTCGAGAGCTTTGCGTGGTGCGGCGATGTCGGCGCCGATGTACTTCTTGGCAGCCGCCGCCTTACCTACTGCTATGGCCGCGTCCCAAGGGGCTGCATCTTTTGTATGATCAGTACGATTGATTTTCTTGCGACCAGCGATGACCTCAGCTGCGAACTCGACTGACTTCTCAAGGAAGTCGGCCGGTGCGAATAACGCATCTGCGATGCCAGATTCGAAGGCTTCTGGTGCGCTGAGCATTTTATTGTTATTTAGTGCATTCAAGATGACGACTTGCACTGCCTTCTCAGGTCCAATGAGACGGGGGAGTAATTGTGAGCCACCCCAGCCCGGTACCAAACCAAGGAAGACTTCAGGGAATCCGATGGTGGCACTCGCGGCAATCGTTCGATAATCCGAATGCAGCGCTACCTCAAGTCCTCCACCAAGTGCTAAACCGTTGATGAATGTAAAGGTAGGCTTGCCTAGTTCGCCAAGTTTGCGGAATACATCATGTCCAAGCTTTCCAATAGCAGCCGCTTGCGACGCATCGGTGACGAAGGAAACGGCAGAGAGGTCGGCGCCGGCAGCGAGTATGTACGGCTTTCCAGTGATGGCGACACCCACGACACCAGCATCGGCCTTTGCTTCATCAAGAACTTTGCCTAGTTCGGAAAGCCCTTGTGCGCCAAAGGTACTCGGACGCGTGTAGTCCAAGCCATTATCTAACGTGATGATGGCGAGTTTTCCGGGAACTCCGAAGGCCGTGAGGTCTAGATCGCGTCGTAGAGCATGCGTAACTACTTCTTCGGGTGCGCCAGCAGGCAATTCCATGGTGCTCATTTCTTTCCTTCCCAGGCTGGGTTCTCCCAGATGACAGTGGCGCCCATTCCTAGGCCAATACACATAGTTGTGATTCCGTAACGCACGGAGTGATCGTTTTCAAATCCACGAGCCAGGTTTGCGATAAGTCGTACGCCTGATGAGGCAAGCGGATGGCCGACCGCAATTGCGCCACCAAATTGATTGACGCGTGCATCATCATCAGCGATTCCAAAATAATCGAGGAAAGCAAGTACTTGGATCGCGAATGCTTCGTTGACTTCAAAGAGTCCAATGTCAGAGATCGAAAGCCCGGCTTTCTTGAGAGCCTTTTCAGTTGCCGGCACTGGGCCATAACCCATGACCTCTGGTTCGACGCCAGCAAACGCGAAGGTGACGAGTCGGGCTTTCTTGGTGAGTCCTAGTTCGTCGGCTACTGCACCGGATGCGAGGAGCGCGGCGGTGGCGCCATCGTTGAGTCCGGCAGCGTTTCCGGCGCTCACGCGACCATTTGCTCGGAACGGAGTTTTCAAAGCGTCGAGTGCTTCGAGGGTGGTTCCGGGGCGAGGTGGTTCATCGACCATGGCTAGTGTCCATCCCAGTTCGGCATGGCGTACAGCTACTGGGATGAGGTCGGGTTGAATTTGGTTATTTGCGTAGGCCTTGGCCGTTTTGTCTTGGCTTCCTACGGCAAATGCATTTGCGCGCGCCTTGGTGAGGTGGGGGAGGCGATCGTGCAAGTTCTCTGCGGTCGCTCCCATGATGAGTGCATCCTGCTGCACAATGTTCTCTGCCAAAAATCGTGGATTTGGATCAGCACCTTCACCCATCGGATGGCGACCCATATGTTCCACGCCGCCGGCGATCGCAATATCAATAGCACCAAAACCAATCGCACTTGCCGCGGTCGTTACCGCAGTCAGTGCGCCGGCGCACATGCGATCGATGGCGTAGCCGGGAACAGTTAACGGCAATCCCGCAAGCAGAGCAGCGGTGCGGCCAATGGTTAAACCTTGATCGCCAGTTTGAGTAGCTGCGGCGATTGCCACCTCGTCAATGCGTTCTTGCGGAAGGCGGGGATTGCGATCGAGCAATCCTCGAATGGCGCGCACCACTAGATCGTCGGCGCGAGTTTCGGAGTAGAGACTTCCGGCCTTACCGAAGGGGGTACGGACGGCATCTACTAGATAGACATCCTGGGATTGCTTGCTCATGTGCTCTCCTGTGTAGCAGTGATAGCCCCAGGTTACTCGTCAGTAACTTAGGCCACCAGGTGGGCGCGCTCTTGAGTGCGCTTAGGTTCGCGCATCAGAGTCAAAGTTACCGCGATGAAGGCCACCCAGGTAGCCACCTGGAGCCACGTCATGGTCGGTGTAAGCCCCAGGAAGCCGGCAATAAGGTGAGCGCCGATTGAGTCAGCACCTAGTTGTGCACTGAAGTCAAAGGCAGCGCTGGCAGCACCGCCGAAAGCACTCTCAAGGTCACCTACTCCATATGCGAGCACGCCGGCGGCAATGATGACTAATGCGATGCTCGTGATGTTAAAAAATTTCGCGAGATCGATCTTGAAGCTCTGCCGGTAGATGGCCACTCCGAGCGCGATAGCAATTCCAAAACCAATGAAAAGGCCCACCGTGGGAGCTAGCGTCGAATTGATTGATTTCGTGGTGGCAAAAATGAAGAGCGAGGTTTCAATTCCTTCGCGGATGACGGCAAAAAAGGCGACGGCGACAAGCGCTGGAGCGCTGATGGCCAGTGTCAACTTCTGAGAGAGATCGGAGCGCATCGTGCGGGCGGTTCTCTTCATCCAGAAGACCATCCAGGTCACCAGTGCCACCGCGATGATGGAAGTTGTTCCAGCGAAGATTTCCTCAGCCTTATCCGAGAGTGTGAGCGAGGTTGAGGTGAGTAGGCCAGCAAAAGCCAGGCTGGCAAGTATGGCCAGACCTGCGCCGAGGAAGATCTTGGAAAAATCAATTCTTCGGCCAGACTTATTGAGTGCGCTCAGCAGAATTCCGATGATTAAGGAGGCCTCTAGGCCTTCGCGTAAGGCGATCATTAAGGTGGAGAGCATGGTTGCGCTTTCGTCAGTGGGTTACTTAGGCATGCCTAACCTAGCCAACGCCCTTAATTATCGCAACTTAAGTGTTGCGTAATTCAATGATCACTGCGAAGGCTCCGCTACAACGCCCTCATCGGGGGCCTCGGCGCTGATTTCCGGCTCAGGTTCGGGGAGCGCCTCCGTAGCGAGCAGGGCTTCGGCCAGCGCTGCTTCAAGGAGTGAGATCTGCCACGAACGAGCGCCGCGCCCTGCAAGCCAGGAAGAGAGTTCGCTGGGTGGCTCCCAACAGAGTCGGCGCAAGGTATCCGGGGTAAGTAGGTTCTCGATAGGAACAGACCACTCATCAGATATCGACTTCATGGCCGCACGGGCGTGTGAAAGGCGCGCATGGGCTAACGGATTTCGCATACTCCAGACCTTTGGCGGCGGCGGGCCATCGCTTCTTTTGGCAAGCTCCGGCAAATCATCTTCAGGTATCGCCATTGCACGCTCAATGCCGCTCCACCAATTGCGCAAGTACTTCTCGGCTCCGCGGCCGTGGAATGCTCTAATTGACATCAAGCCCGATGCGTTGGTCGGAGGGTTCAAAGCCGCGGCCACAATCGCACTGTCAGGAAGAATGCGGCCTGGTGCGATATCCCGCGATTGCGCAATGCCATCGCGCTCGATCCATAACAACTTAACGATTGCGAGTGCTCGACGTTTCTTTACCTGATGCAAGCCCGAAGTTCTCCGCCAAGGCTCTTCGCGCGGTGGAGCTGGCGGCGCAGCAAGCACTGATGCAAATTCTTCCTCCGCCCATTCCAGCTTGCCACTCTCTCGCAATACTGATTCAACTTTGTCGCGCAATTCCACTAAAAGTTCTACGTCTAGTGCCGCGTAGTTAAGCCAAGGCTCGGGAAGTGGACGCGTAGACCAATCCACCGCGCTATGTTCCTTGGCAAGTGATCGGTGAAGCAGGAGTTCAATCAGTGCTCCCAAGCCGACTCTTTCAAATCCAGCAATGCGTGCGCCGAGTTCCGTATCGAAAAGTGATGTGGGGGAGATGCCCACCTCACGCAAACATGCCAGATCTTGCGTACTTGCATGAATGATCCACTCACAATCGCTTAAAGCATTAGAAATACTCGATAGATCGGGGCATGCGATGGGATCAATAAGAAAGATTCCAGAGCCTTTTCGGCGGATTTGAATCAGGTATGCACGTTGGCTGTACTTGTATCCACTCGCACGTTCTGCGTCTACGGCGATAGGACCTACGCCAGAGAGAAGTTTGCTCACTACCTCAGGAATGTCTGAAGGGGAATGAATTATCGGAGGCAAACCTTCACTTGGAACAAGCAAGGGTGTGACTTCGGAGGCACTCGAAACTTCCGAGTGAGAATTTACAGAATCCATGTGGTGTTAGCGAACCACGCTCTTCGTTTTTCTTGGTGTCAGAGCAGACACACCTTCCGGAAGCGGTGGCAATCCCGCTGAGTATGAGATGAGATCGCACCATGCCTCGAGGTGGCGATCAAAGTCACCAAATGCTGTCCACGATGCGCGGATTTCAATTTCGTACGAGCGATCACGCTCTGCGAGTTGACCGAAGGCTTCGCTACTCACGCGCGTCACTGTTCCACTCGGAGCGGTAAATTCCACGCCACGATTTTTCAGCGCATCCATCAGCCATGACCAACCCACTTCGGGAAGGAGTGGGTCATCGCCCATTTCGAACTCAAGTTCAGCGCGCACAAAGGTGACGCACCGAAATTCACCCTCCCAAGCGTCGTGACCCGCGGGGTCATAAAGGAGAACGAAGCGACCAGTAGCTACTTCGCTCTCGGCGACGGCGGATGTATAAAGGTCAGCGGTGATTGCGACGGCATGAGGGGCCAGTTTGGCTGGGGCTGGGGCTTCGAGAAGTTCTATCTCTGGCCTTGGTTCCACGCTTCGAAGCTGGGCAAGGGCAGCCGTGAAGGCGTGCGGAACTAACTCCAGGTCGCTTATCTCTCGTGCCATACGGCCAAGGTTAGGCACGGTGGGGGCGAGCACTGGTTAGGCGCGCTAGGGTCATTCACTATGGCTGCCCTCTTCGCCCTCATCGCCAGCGTGATGTGGGGCACCTCCGACTTCCTCGGCGGCACTTTGGCGCGGAAGCGGAAAGTAATCGCAGTGGTGGCTGGCTCCCAAGCGCTGAGTTTAGGCGTGGGGATTCTGGTCGTGATTATCAGCGGCGAGTGGCAGAAGAATTTCTGGGGATGGCACGGATATGGAATCTACGCGATCCTCGCTGGGTATAGCGGATATATCGGCCTGCTCGCTTTCTATGCGGGACTCTCACAGGGGCAAATGGGCGTGGTCTCACCCATTGCTGCTCTAGGAGTGGTCATTCCTGTAGCGGCTGGGTTGCTCCGTGGTGACAACCCTAAGAGCCTGCAACTACTCGGTATTTTCGTGGCTTTTGCCGGTGCGGTGATGGCTAGTGGTCCGGAGTTGCGCGGGAAAGCGGGCGCGAAGCCGGTGATGTATGCCGGAATTGCTGGTCTTTGTTTCGGAACAGCGCAACTTTTTATGGCGCTGGGATCGCGTGAAAGCGCAGTAATGACCATGGTGGGAATGAGAGCGGCCACATTTGCAGTAATGGGAACAATTGCCTTCGCCAAGCGAACTGTAGGCGGTCTTACGCGGGTTGATGTGCCGCTGCTCTTTGTCATTGGAGCACTTGATTTTGGTGCGAACGTTTTGCTGGGAATCGCAACGCATATGGGATTATGGTCAATCGTGATGGTTCTCGGTTCGCTCTATCCCATCATGACGGTGATTTTAGCGGCCGGATTTCACCATGAAAGATTGATGAAGATTCAGTACTACGGAATTGCGTGTGCGATTACAGGCGTAGCAATTATTAGTGCAGGGGGCGGGGCGTAAAACGCACCGAAATTGAGTTGATGCACCAACGTTGATCAATGGGATTTCCGAAATCTTCTCCATCAAAAACGTGGCCTAAGTGACCGTCGCACGCTTTACAACGCACTTCAACGCGCTTGCGTCCACCGGAGAAGTCATCAAGAAGGCGAACGCTTTCAGATTCGGCCGGCTTCCAGAAGGAGGGCCACCCGCAACCTGAGTGGAACTTCTCAGTTGAACGGAAGAGTTCGGCGCCACATCCACGGCATTCGTAGATGCCTTCATCTTCTAAGTCGGTGTACTCACCGACAAAAGCAGGCTCTGTGCCACTTTCCCGAAGTACGTGGTACTCGTCAGGAGTGAGTTTGGCGCGCCATTGCTCATCTGTTAATTCGGTCATGAACCAATACTAAATCGTGAACGCTCGATAGGCGAGTGCAAGCGCAAAGAGGAAGAAAAGGGCAGTCGCCACCCGATCGATCAAGTCGATGAGACCGGGGCGCAGGCGTTTTCCTAATTGGGCAGCAGCAATGGCCAGGGCTAGGAAGAAGGCGAGAGACCCGACGCCTACGCCTGCTGCGAAAGTAATTTTCGCGTTCAATGTGTGGATGTAGGTGCTTGCTGCTGCAAGTAGTGCGACCCAGGAAATAATCGTGAAAGGGTTTGCTGCGGTGGCAAGTAAAGAAAGCCGAAAGGATGTGAAGAAGGTTTCGCTGACGAGTGGGATTTCCTCGCTCATGCCTTCCCCCTTTTTCATCCGCTTGAGTACGACGCCTCGAACTCCTAAATAACCGATAACGATTGAGCCCGTGATGCTTACGAAACGCTGGCTACTCGGTGTCGCAAGGATGGCGGCCGCGCCGAGGGCACCGAGTATGCAATAAATGGTGTCGATGACGGCAGCTCCAGAACCTATTCCGAAGCTCGCGAGAAAACCAGAACGTATTCCCGTGCGCAAAGCGAGGATCCAAATGGGACCTACTTGAGCGGCAATGAGAAAACCAAAACCAATCCCACTAGCCAGAGCTGTGTAATTCATTCCAGGATCCTTTCGTGACGTTGGTAGGTGGCTCGCTCTTCGGTGATCTCTGAAAGCAAAGGTACTCCGCGGGTGAGCAGTGCGACATCAAGAGAGACGCTTTCGCTGTGGTGCGGCAGTCGCGTGAGGAAGATGAGATCGAGAAGATCTGCACTAGCCAATTGCAATGCTAGATCGCCACCTCCTTCACAGAGAACGGTGTGAATTCCTTGAGAGACGGTAAGCCCAAATAAATCGGAGAGGCTGTCCAAGAGAAAAATTTCGGCGCGATCATCCACGCAATTTTTCACATGAGCAAGCGAGATGGAGTCGGTGAATATCCATGGTGTGATGCCGGTATAAAAGTCATCTGGCAAAATTCCGGTTCGTGTCATCACGGCGACCTGTTGCTTGTGATCGCGATATGGCTCGATGCGTGCTGTCTCAGCACCAATCAGAATGAGATCACATTGGGCGCGCAAGTGATGGAAGAGCTGTCTATCTCGTGGATTTGTTAATTCTTTCGATGCTCCAGGTGGCGCAAATCCACCGGCGCGATCAACGATGAGGTTCAATATGAATTTTGCTTCTTTGATGTCGTAGAGTCGAGTGAATTCAGGGTTGAGAGTGGAGGCGGATGTGTGGGCAGTCTTGGCTCCATTTGCGCTCACGGCTCTCCTCCTAGCGATGGTACCTGGACAAGGTACCGCGATGCTGCTTCGACAGGCGATGACTGGGGGAGTACGGGCGGCACTTTTATCCGCCCTCGGAACGTGTGCGGGTCTGCTGATCTGGGCGGTCGCATCGGCAATTGGGCTCTCTGCGATCTTTGTGGCATCGCCGTTGGCTTACAACGCTCTGCGATGGGCGGGCGCGCTCTATTTGGCGTTCCTCTCGATTCAAACGCTGGTGCAACTCAAGAAACGTGGACCCAGTTTTGCTGTGGGGTCCCAGGGAGGCCGCGCTGGTTTCTTGGCATTTCGGTTGGGGCTGACCACTAACCTGCTCAATGTGAAGGCTGCGGTCTTTTCGGTCGCGTTCATTCCACAGTTCGTGCCCAACGGGTTTCCTATCGCGCGTGGCATTCTCACTCTTGGTGTGGTTCAGGCACTGGTTTCATTTATGTGGGGTGCTTTCTTGGGAACTTCGATTTCACGCGTCACCGAGATGTTGGCCTCGGAGAAAGCACGGAGAATCCTGACGCTTGTTTCGGCGATTGGATTCCTGATTCTCTCGCTGAGCCTACTAATCGCGCGGCAGGGGCTTGCGAGCAGTTAGCGCCCAGACCACACAAAGCACGACGCCGATTGCCGAAATCAATGTCACGAGCGAGACGTGTTCGTGGAGCAAAAGAGCAGACCAACCTAGGGTCATGAGTGCCTGAAGCTGTTGCACCTGACCACCCCGCGCAGTTCCGGCCTCGTTGAGTCCCTTGTACCAAGCGAAGAAGCCCAAGTACATGGAAGAAATTCCGATGATGAGCAAGCCGACAATTCCGTGCCAGGTGTAATCATGTTGCGCATGGGTGCGGGACCAGAGCCAGATAGAAAGCGGCAGGTTGAGGGGAAGTGCAAGGATCACCACCCAAGAAATCACTTGCCACCCCGGATACTCTTTTGTGAGGCCCGCACCTTCCACGTAACACCAAGAAGAAGCGATAACGGCAACTACCGTGAGGCCGTCGGCCACAAGGTCTCGCGGAGTGCCGTCGGTGCGCGACAAAGCAAAGAGAATAAGAATGGCTGTGCCGGCGGCGGAGGCAATCCAGAACGAGCGGCTGACTCGTTCGTGTGCGCGAAGTACCGCTAGTAGTGCAGTGACTAGAGGCATGATGGCCGCAATAACTGCGATCTTCGCTGAAGTGCTATTGGGGCGGTCGAGAGCGAGTGCAATAAGTATGGGCCATCCAAATGCTGCGCCAAGTGCGGTGTAGATAAAACTGCGCAAATGTTCTCGTTTGAAGCGAGGGGCTTTGCGCACTTTCAAAATCACAGCGGCAAGTGCTGCAGCGATGACTGCCCGCCCAGTGGAGGTGAAGTAGGGATCGAAGCTTTCAAGGGCCCATTTAGTCATGGGAAGTGAAAGGGAGAAGAGGAAGACACCAAGGAATGCGAAAACGAGTCCACGCTTTTCGACGGACGTGAGTTTTGCGCTGGACACGGTGGGCCTTCCTACTCAAGGCTTTGATCCTAGTCCGAGTATTCTTCTTTCATGCGTTTTGCCCCTGACTTTGTGATTGAGTCTGATCGCCTTTTGATTTTTGCAGTGAGCATTGCCGAATATGACAAGCTCTCGGTGGATCGATCGGATCCAACTCTCTGGGTTGATCGAGGGTTCCATAATCCATGGCGACATCTTCTCGATTCACCTGGGCCGTTAGTGCATCGCATTCCCAGAATTAAAAAAGATCCTTCCCTTGTTCCATATTTGTTGCGCATGGCGGTCTTGAAATCAACAAAGGAGATTATTGGTAGCGCTGGGTTCCATGATGGACCAGATGAGAACGGCATGATCGAAATTGGGCTCGAGATCGTCGAGGCCTATCGGGAGCAAGGGTTCGCGCAGGAACTATTAACCGCTATGTGGGATTGGGTGGTGCATGAGCCGCGGGTGAAAATGTTGCGCTACACCGTCAGTCCCAACAATCTGCCTTCACAAGCGATCATCAAAAAATTTAGTTTTGCATATATTGGTCAACAGATAGATGAAGAAGATGGGCCAGAAGATATCTTTGAGATGGGAGTGGACGAGTATCGGCTCCTGAGGATGGACTAAAACTTTTGTAAGTACTCATCTTTTTCAAGTCGCCAGATATTTCCACGTCCGGTCTCACCCGGGGCCAGAATTTCACGATCTACTTCAGCAATCTTGTTAAATCCAAGTTTTGCGGGGATGCGTCCACTCGGCATGTTTGCCACGTCGTGCTTGATCTCTACGTGAGTGATCTCTGGCATCGTGAAGGCAATCTTCATCGCCTGAATTACTGCCTCCGTGGTGTGCCCTTTGCGTGCTTCGCTGGCTCGACACCAATAACCAATCTCCAAACCTCCTGGTCCGATGCGAGGGTGGAGGCCAATAACGGCTAAGAAGCGATCGCCTTCGAAGAGCCCGAAGTGGAAGTCTGCCCCATTTTCAAAATCGTCGATCCATTTCTGGATAAGAGGTGTGCGCTCTTCCAGAGATAGGGCGGCGGAGCTGCGCGCCCATGGCATGAACGGCGCAAGGTGTTCGTTGCTTTCAATCACGCCGGCATGAAACTCCGCAACATCGCTGAGTGTCCAGGGGCGAAGGGTGGGCGACATGTTGGTGATTCTACGATGAGGATTTTCAAAAAGGTATTCCAGGAGTCGCCCCATCGCGCGAAGCATTCTGAGGTAAGTTAACCCCCAACTGAAAGGGGGATCTGATGCGCGCTTCACGCCGAGCCGTCGTGGTTGCGATCGCGGCATTGGCTCTCTTTGGTTCAGTTTCGATTGCCAGCGCATCGAATGGCGACACGGTTGCCCAACCCTCGGGAACAAAGAGATTCATTTTTGAAGAAACCAGTGGCGGATATTCCAACTTTTCTCATATCACCGGTTCCACTTATAAGAATGGACCCGTCACAGATTTCAGTTGCAACTCACCAGACGATCCGACCTGCGCTGGGCTTCCGAATCTCATGCTCAATCTGATTGTGCCACCATGCACAGCATCTTCTCTGCCTACGGACATGTGTGTGAAGGGTCTGGAAATCGCTAATACAGCGGGAATTCTCGAGCCGGCTGTGTTTGACCACGAAGTCGATACGCAGAAGATTGCCGCGAGCGCCAAAGCAAAAACACCTGCAGGCGGTGGTACCAGCATATGGAAGAGTGCGTCTGGCAATCACTTGGGCGGTACAAATAGTTATGGCGTAAGTATCAACATCCGCTACAACATTGATTTCAATCCGAAAACCTTCCAACCTGGCATTGGTTATGTGTTCTATTTCAACGCAGCCGTCGTTCCGTTTACATATAAGGACGGAACCTATAAGCCAGTCTCTTGGTTCAAGGACACAGTGGATCCACGTGGCTTCATATATATGCAAAATACCGCACCTGGTTGTGAATGGACCGAGCTTGGAAAATGCGCGGTTCGAAGTGATTTCCAACTAGACCAGAAAATTGCGCTCACGTTGCAGATGGACAGCCGTCTCACAGGTTGGCTCTTTGGGCGCATGAAAGATGTGTCGATCGGGTTTAATGCACTCACTCCGACCACTAATCTGATACGCGTCGAATCAACCGCAATAGATGTGCCCACCGGGTACGCCGATTTCACTAGCGAGCAGATCGCTAAGGATTCTGATCTTCAAAAGGTATTCGGTAACTGCGGAGGTGCGGGTGCACCATGCATCATTAATCGCCCGCAGGGAGATCGAATGAATTGGGGCTTCGATGGCACCGATCCTTCGATGGCGATCGCGAGTATCAAGGGGAAGGGGTACGCAGATATCGTGGCCCCATATCTGAAGACTTTCCCTGTGCGCAATTCTCAGTGGAATCTGCAAGGCCTCACTCAAAGTGGCTTTGCCCAAGGTCAGTGGAAAAACTGTTTCGGTGACACCACAAAGTTCCAAGGTATCGTCACAACTAACGCGATGGTTTATGACCCCAGCCCACCGTCCTACGTAGACGACTCTTTGACCTACAAAGTTGCTGGAGCGCACGTGGGATATGACCAACAAGAAGTGTTCAAAGGAACATATGATTTAGCGATCAGGTCGGAGGCGGTGCGTTGTCTCTACAACTTCACGAGTGCACCGCTTAAGGTCACGGTTTCAGTAACCGCAAGCGATGGAACATCGCAAAACGTAGCCACCGAAGCGGTTCAAGAGAAGGACGGTTGGCTCACGCTTCGTGCACGAAACTTCACTTTCTCTTCGCCCACTATTCGCTTAAAGCTCTCCCAAGAAGCAGCTGTTGCGCCGGTAAATAAACCCGCACAACCAAGTGCTCCGACGACAACTCCTGCGACGGCGCCAGTTGCTGCCACTTCCGTCGCGGTTAAACCTGCTACGGCGAAGAAGAGCACCATCACTTGTGCGAAGGGTAAGACGGTAAAGAAGGTCTCGGGCATCACGCCAAAATGCCCAGTGGGTTATAGGCGAACAGCCTGACAGTGAGGGCGACACTCGCCACCCTTTTCTTGTAGCCCCCAGAAATGCCTGACAGAATGCGAACATGCGTCACTGGTCCCTGCGAATGCTGCTCGTCCTTGCCCTGGTTTCAGGGCTTTTTGTTATCCCACAAGCCAGCCAAGCTGCTGGCATCCGCATTACGGTTTCGATTCGCGTCATGATCACCATCACCACCACCTACACCACGACTCGAGCTTCCTCGCCACCGGCTGAGGCTTCGCTCTCGCCCACGGATGTTCAA
Source organism: Actinomycetes bacterium (assembly GCA_037138535.1). Classification (GTDB taxonomy): domain Bacteria; phylum Actinomycetota; class Actinomycetes; order Nanopelagicales; family Nanopelagicaceae. The sequence continues at coordinate 2,987 of JBAXIG010000015.1, read as the reverse complement.
GTCGTTCCTGGCACTACAGGTTCATCCTCTGCAGTCATTTCTTGGAATCCTCCAGCTTCTGGCGCACCTAGCGGTGGATACACCGTGCGATTCGCGACTATTAACAAGACGGCGATACCGGAAAATGGCGGAACTTGGACTGAGTCCAAATACGATGCGGCTTCCAATGTGAATGAAATGCTGGTGACTGACATTGCTCCGAGTTCCCGCTATCAAATAATCGTGACCGCAAATGACGGATACGGCACTCACTACTCAGAGACGTCAAATTTTTGCTCGGCCAAGTACTACGCCACGGATGCCGGATGCATTCTCACAATTGCGGCTACCACAGGAAAAAGTTTAACAATTCCGAACTCAAATATTGATGCTACATCGGCAACGTCGGGCTTGCCAGACAAAGCGGTGAAGAGTGGTGCCATCGATGTAACCTGGTCTGCGGCGGATAATGTCAATTCATATCTGGTGCAGTGGACTGGGTATCAGTATCCGATTGAATACGGTGAAAAGAGCGTTCCGGCTGGTACAACTAGCACGACTATTTCAGGACTGACGGGCAGCAAGCTCCACTACATAAAAGTTTTTGCCCTCGGTGGAAATGGTGGTTACTCTGAGTCAAACAATATAACTGCATACTCAAGCCCAGGTGCAACTTCAGCACCAGTGCTTTCTAAGGGCACAGACAGCTGTATCGGGGTAGGTGATTTTGTCGTTATCAGGATTAATTCACAAACTCCACTTCAATCGGATATTAATCGGGCACAGCCTCAAAATGCATCAATCAAACTCTCTACCAAGGCCTTCCTCACCAGATTTCGAAAAGAGGGCGCTACTTCTTGGCAGAACGCAGACGTGGCGCTTAAAGATAAAACACGATGCTTCACAGACTCGCCCTATGAATCGGCGTATCCAGATCCCAAGGAGCTTCGGGCGTACTTTCTGCCAGATGCCACTTCAAATTTTGAGTTCCAAGTCTCTGAAGTATCAAATACGCCCACCGGGGGTGCTATTGCTGGAGATTGGTCCTATAGCGTCTGGTTCGGCCCTAACGCAGTGGCCTTGAGTCGAAACGTGGTTGCACAAGAGGGGAGTGACGGGCTTGCGCAGAGAGAAAACGCTAGCGCTGTTGCGAGATATAACGCCTACAAGACTTACTTAGCAAACGTAGTGGCTGCGCAGAAAGCTGCCACACCGGTTGCGACGCCTACAACTGCGCCTACGAATGCGACACCTTCGACCACGACACCATCGGCTTCAACACCATCGACGACTACACCTTCGACGTCAGGAAGCGCTCCCACTCCGACGACGGCTGGGAGCGGTGGGTTTGTAGCGTCATACAACGACAAATGCACTCGTGCCCCAGATGCGCCCATCGTGACGTATAAACGGGCCTCTGGTTCGTATGTGGTCTTTAACGCCACAGTTGCGAGTACGGGGATGCCGGCGACTAACCTCAACTATCGAACTACCGAGTGGAATGGCAAGACCCAAAAATGGGGCGAATGGTCGAAGATCACTACGAATTTTCTGTCTGAGGCCTCGGCTTACATATTTAGTTCAGGTGAGACTAAGCGTGCATCATTTGCTGTTTATGCGTCCAACAAATGTGGTAATTCTGCCTACGCGAAAGAGTCGTCGAACTCTGATGGGATACCGATTGATGAAGATTCCATTGCGAAGGATTATCGCTACTTTTTGTTGGAACCGGCACAGTCCGGAATTCAGATTGGTGAATTAGCCAAAGCAAAATCTGGTGCAGTCGTTTCGGCGACTTCCACTTCCTTGAATGTATGCTCAGTTAACTCTGGCAAACTCATGCTCTTGAGTTCAGGAACCTGCGAGTTGAAATTCACCTCGCCTGATACCGATTATATTGCTGGCGGAAGCGCTACGAATACATACACGGTACTAAAAGGCACAAATAAGGTGACGTTCAATTACGAAAGCTCTGGCGTCCGAATAACGGTGATGGAGCAGGAACAGATTAAGGAAAGTCTCAAGGTGGCGGACTCGTCTTCTCCGAACCCTGCGAAACTCACAATTACGAATTCCTCTTCGCCATACTGTGATGTCTCATTGGATCCCACCGCGCCAGGTCTACTTGTTGTTACGGGCAAGAAGATTGGTTACTGCGGAATCTCCGGTAAGACATCTGATACTCCGCTGATGAATTCGGTCAGCTTTGATCTTGGGGTTTATGTGGTGGAGAACCCTAGGCTTATCGCAGAGGCTAAGGCGAAGGCAGCAGCAGATGCGAAAGCTGCTGCAGAGGCTAAGGCCTCAGCAGATGCGAAAGCCGCTGCAGAGGCTAAGGCCTCATCAGATGCGCAGGCCGCGGCGGTAGTTGCGGCAGCGAACAATAAGAAGGTCACTATTACATGCGTCAAGGGGAAACTCACGAAGAAGGTGACCGGGGCTGCGCCTAAGTGTCCCGCAGGCTATAAGAAGAAGTCGTAAATGTCCGGGATTACCAGGGCCTCAGGTATTTTCGGAGGAGCGTCTAGGTTGAGGAGAAGGACCATGGTTATCAAAATCCTGAGGCGCGCTCTGGTCGTTTCGTTGGCATTATTTGTTTCGACTCCGGCATGGGGGAGTGTTTTCGTCAACAACGACCCCACGTATAAGGGAGCTCCTGGAAACGTCAACCGAATTTACTTTAAAGATTCGGTTCATCCTGCAATTAACTTCCAGGGTTTTGTTTTATCAAAGTTCACGGGTGTGTCCAAGGAAGCGAGGGCTGCTGGAAGTTTCTATGTCGACGCTTTCTGTGATGAGCCTGATTCGCCAAATTGTAAGCTCTCCGACGGCGCCATAAACGTTTTAGTACCGCCTTGTGCGGTCGATAGTCCTCCCACTGCGGTGTGTATTCGTGGACTCCAAGTTGCAGATTCACAGGGTAGATGGCAATCGGCACAACTTGATCATGAAGTGGCGACGCCCAAGTTGGCGGCCAGCTCTAGGTTGAGGACGCCGGCGGGTGGTGG
>JBAXIG010000014.1:0-27552 GCA_037138535.1 Actinomycetes bacterium | reverse complement strand
TGAAATCGTCCCAAGGACGAGAATCCTTAGAGACCTAGCCACGGACTGTAAATCCGCTACCAAATGCGGACTCGCTCAGCTGGCGCAAGCCAGAGCGCATCTTTCTCAGTCACGTCAAAAGCCTTGTAGAACTCATTGAGATTGATCCCACGGCGATCTCCCAATGGTGCTGACCACCTTAAATTCTTCAAAGTAGAACTTCGGAAAAAGAAACCTAAGGATTTATCCAACAATCGGCAGCTAGTAGCTCAGAGATAAATGATTCTGTAAAAAATCTAACTTCCTTGTTTTCGTCACCAGGATATCGCAATGAATATGTTGCGCCTTCGATCTCTGCGCCAATTGCAACTACGGAGGAGTGGCGCCGTGTGCACCAATTGATGAGATTGGATTCCCATGGAGAGCCAACAAATAAAGCCATGCGGTAATCGATAGTTTTAGTTAAGTACACATCAACATGCGACCAATCCCCAGTCTCGCAACCCACGGCTGGTCGTCGTGGACCTTCGCGCATCATGAGCGCCGATTGCTGAGCGTTAGCAAGTCGTTCGGCCGGTGCGACGAAGTAGGAACCATCACCAGTAGTCATTACATGGCGAAAACGAGGCAGCCATGAATCTCGAGTTTCCAGCAAATGTGCCATTGCGCGCGATGAAAGAGAGAGATCACGAATAAGTGAGGAGTCTGTGCCCAGGATTGCATCTTGAAGAGAACGTTCGAGAGCCAATGTATGCGTGTAAGTGCGACAAACGACACCTCCAACTTCCACTGCAGCATGCATCGCAATCGCACTTGTTGACATTTGAGCCAGCGGTGAATCTAGATCATTAGTTAATGCAATAACCCTGTGGCTAGAGACTAAAGAGTTGATAACCGAATTTGTTTCCTCAGATTTTCCACTTGCCGACACCGCGATTATTACAGATTTGCGAGTAAGTTTAGGAAGTAACGAGTTGCTTGCTAATTCTGCATAGGCAAGTACGCCCTGTGAACGAAGTCGAGCGGCAGCAACGGACGATGCGTAGTGAGATGAACCCATACCGACAAAAAGAAAGTCATTTTCTGGTGTTAACTTTTCACCTCTCCATGGATTGATTCGTCCCAATTGCACAGAAAGGGCTTCAAGTAATTCAGACTTTGCCTCAAGGTCTTGAAAAAATAGATTGGCGTCCATGGATTAATTATCCCTTAAAAGTGCTGCGATAGCCGCTTGTGGAACATATAGCCACACTGGCAAATGTCTTTGAGCGTAGACAAATTCTCGAAATTCTTGCTGAATTTGAAATAACTTGAGTAGAGAGTAATCAGTAGAAATTCCCGTATTGGCTTCATATGATTTTAGAACGTTCTCTTGAGCGCCCCTTATCCAAACTTCTAATTCAGGAGTTCGAGTCACTCCTATTCTCTGATCCACTACTCGCGCCGCATGATCGATTGATTGCAAAAGTGATGCAAGATCTTGAATGAGTGGCTGATATGTTGACTGAAGATTCCGATCGGCAACAGGGTTTCCATCAAAATCTATTATTAGGTAATCGTTTGATGGAGTCTTAAGAATCTGGCCTACATGAAAATCTCCATGAGTCCAAGAAAGGGTCTGTGAAAGTATGTTCCCTAGTTTGTTGAACTCTGCCGTAATGGCAGGGATCAGACTTCGGAGTAGATCTCCCTCATTCCCGGGTAACAATGAGAGGGCAACTTCCAAATCGGATAGTGCCGAAGAAACCCACTGATCATGTAATTTTGAGTCTGATTGAAGGTGAGTGTTAGCGATAAAAGCTTCATGCATATGCGCAAGAATTTTACCTAATTTAAATCCAAACTCAGTGGCAGACTCTAAGGATCTCTCATCGTCCAGGAATTCCTGCGCCATTTCCACGGCCCAGGTCCAGCCATCATCCGAATCGGGGATATATTCTGTCATTAAAGCCAAAAGATATTGCTCGCCATCAAATTTCCATTGGATAGTGGCAAGCAATGACGGCATATCCTTGAACCCAGCAGCGCTAAGTACTTGAAGCTTTGGCAGTGAAGTGAAGAAAGTCTCAGATATTTGTGAGAAATATTTAATAATTGTTTTTTTGCCAACGATAATAGACTCTTCAGTCTGATCAACTCCAATTGCGCGTTCACCAGATGACAGATTGTTATAAGTATTATTAATTGTGAAATTACCCACGATACTCGTGCCAATTGGGAAGCGCGTAAGTTCTTCGGAAAGACCGTCACCGGCTATCACGCGGCGGATTCTCTCACTAGCAAGAATAATCGGGATAGAAAATATCGAGCCTTTTTGATCTTTTATGATGCACAAATAAAGATTAGATGCCACATGTAGTGAATCAATTAGGTGGAGAGGCCCGGTGATCGCATAAGAGTGTGTCTCGGTACGCCTTGGCAATAACGATGATGGATCAACTTTTGCTAAAGCCTCATCCCATTGCCCTAGCTGCATATTAAAGAGCTTGTTGTGTTTCTCTATATTCGCGTCCAACACTTTCAATCACATCTGCGCCAACTTTTACTCCACTGTTTTCTTGGATACGTGCCTTAGTTTTGCGGAGTAAATCTTGCAATTCATGATCATTGAGCAATCGATCAATTGCCTCGACTATTTCCGAATCCTCAAAATCATAGGTCGCTAGTCGTACGCCGAAACCTGTCTCATGGATACGCTGCGCGTTGTCATATTGATCCCAGAAGAGCGGAAGAACAATCATGGGCTTGCCAAAGTGCATCGATTCAACCACTGTGTTGTTTCCTCCATGAGTAATCACTAGATCTACCTGAGGAATAATCTTTATCTGAGGCAAGAACTCTTCTCCATACATGTTTTCAGCTAATTCATAGGATTCATGCTGTGGTCCTTTGCTCACGATAAATTGATGGTGTGTCTTCCCAAGAATCGATACTAGGCGCCTCATAAGGTCTACATCAGCGCTACCCAGTGATCCGAGGGAAAGGTAAATCAGCGCGCTGCCTTCAGGGCGATCCTTCATCGAATTAGGGAGTTCAAAGTCTCCGTCAGTGTCACGAACGCTGGAGTCCATACGATGCCAAGTTTTATCTAGAGAGCGCCGATCTGTGTAATCAATCTCTTCTGGATACACATAAAGGTTCGCATGAGTTGATGTGTGAATGAATTCCAAGTCAGGTAGTGCAGGTGCACCTTGCTCTAGGATCCAACCGTTGAAGTTTTCCCACATCGTTCGAACGGATGCGCTGTACTGCTTCCTGAAGGCATCCCATTGGCTGTGATCGTCACAAGGCAATCCTGAGAATGTAGGAGCAACATAGACGCCTTTCATTTCAAGGGGATTGCACGAGACAATTCGTACAAATGGAGCCGCAGAAGTAAGAAGCGCAGGAAAAGTTAATACATTATCTTCAACGATCACGTCAGGTTTTACCCTAGCGATAATTTCACGTAGTTGAGGCTCGCAATACATTGCACCATCAATTAGTGCTTGCCATGTTGGTTTAATGAAAGTTTCTAATTGTTCAATTGTTGGTTTGCGAAATTCTGGAGAGGTATCGCGGATAAAGTCTTTCCAGAATTGTCCTGGATCTTGGTCACCAGAATCTGAAGGTGGGGCTAGATCGACGAGGTCTTCTTCAAATCCAAATCCTATTAACTTGTTTTTCCATGAAGCCTCGGCCGCGAAGACAATTCTATGGCCACGCTTGAGAAGGGCGCTACCCAATCCTATGCATTGATTAGTTGGACCGTATGCCGATTCAGGCATGAAAAGAATTGTTAATCTCTGATCGCTCATGCTGACTCCCTCTTATCGCCATAGCGAAGTTTATGTCCTGTACCTAACCGTGCATAATCGAGTACAAGTTCTACTGATACTTCATAAGTCATTTTTGGATGCCCAGCCATGATGCGGTATCCATAAGCATCTTCAAGTGCAACAAGATTGCGACTTAAATCTAATGACGAAGATTTGAGACTGAAAACAGAAAGAGCGCTACCGGTTTCCAAAATAGATTGATACAACGTGACCTGACGATCGTAAAGGGCAGTGAGCAAAATTGCGTACACAGTATGTCGAGGCGCAGCCCCACCCAGCGCACACAAAAGCTTCACGCCGTCATCGGTATCATCTAAGGGGACACCGCTTCGAATTGTTCGGATCAGTCTTTCGGCTGGATCCTCAATACCCTCGATAGCGCGAAGGCGATCTTCATAAAAACGCTCTGAAACTGCGCGAATCGCATCGATGAGAAGGTCTTGAAAATCTGGATAGTGATACAGAATTGCCCCTGAAGTGATCCCAGCTTTGTCTGCAACCTGATTTAAGCGCACGGCAGTCCCATGCTCGGCCATAGCGCTCTGCGCTGCCACCAATAAACGATCACGCCGTTCTTTGCTTGGGCTAGCCACGGACACTCTTTCTCGCGCGATAAACGAGGAGTTTGCGCATAGTTGCCTACGGTACATGAAAGAGGAGGATTTTAAAAGATTGAATCGTTATTCAGAATAATTCAAAATACCGGTTATTTTAGGGAGATTTCTCTTGCAAAAAACTGAATTTAGGGTCAGAATTCAGCAAACCTCGAGTCAATAGACCCGTGGGTAATTCCAGGAGTTTGGCTGGCCTAGATTCGGAGGAATAGATGCACAGCGTTTTTGGTAATCACGGAAAAAAAATTGTAGTTAGTTCTATTGCAGTTAGCCTGCTCTTACTAATGAGTGCGTGCTCAAGTTCGTCAACTCAAAGTACCGCCGGCCTCGATCCCGAGGCTGATCTCACCAAGCAATCATTGGTAATTTCAAACTGGGCGGCGTATAACCCACCTGATCTGGCGGCGAGCTTTCAGAAAGCTCTTGGCGCAAAAATGACTATTACTAACCATGCAACCAATGAAGAAATCATGGCTAAGTTAACTTCGGGAGCAGATTCCGGAATTGATGTTGCGTTTGTATCCGGCCAATATGCCCAAGCGCTTGCAGCTCAAGGACTCCTTGAACCGATAGATGCGGCTTTGATCCCTAATCTAAGAAATTTGTATCCCGAAGCCTCGAATCTTTCCTATGATGTTGGAAATAAATTTTCAGTTCCTTACACATGGGGAACAACTGGAATTTGTTACCGCAAAGATCTCACTGGGTTTGATCCAACAAGTTGGAACGATCTTCTCAATCCTGCAGCAAATGTGAAAGGCAAGACCACAATGCTAGCCACTGAACGCTGGCTGATGCTCCCTGCACAGAAACTACTTGGCATTTCTGCCAACTCGACTAGTGCATCGGATATGGAAAAAGTTAAGGCGCAACTCATTGCAACAAAGAAAACCTTGCTTGCCTATGATGACACCACTTTCTACACCCGCCTTGTCTCGGGTGAGGCATCCATGGTGGAAGCTTGGGATGGTTGGTGTAACTACGGGATCACTGATAACAAAAACATCAAGTTTGTGATTCCGAAAGAAGGTAGCGATCTCTGGGTTGATACTATGGTGATTTTGAAAACATCTAAGAACAAAGAAGCAGCTCATGCTTTCATTAACTATATTTTGGATCCAACAGTGAATTCATGGGTAATCTCCAATGTTCTATACAAAACTCCCGACAAGGCTGCGATGGATCTCACCGCTCCCAAATTAGGTATCACTTATCCAAATATGTTGATGACGCCAGCCGAACTACTTAAGGGTGAAGGCTTGACAGACCTAGGCGCTTCAGGTCCTATGTATACGAAAACTGCTACTGAGGTCACATCTTCTAAGTGACTTTATCTGTTCGCCGTCGAGTAAGTCGTGATTCGGGAAAACGTCGCGACTTACTCGAGCGAATAGTTTTGCAGGGCCCAGGGCTGCTTTTCATTACAATCTTCATGGCTATACCAATTACCCTGGTGGCAATCTACTCGATCTTTCAGCGGGGAAGATTTGGTGGCGTCGTCTACAAATTCACGATTGAAAACTTCTCTCGTGCATTTGATTCAGTCTATTTGGGAATCTTGTTAGATTCACTAAAAATTGCGGGAATTACGACGGTGCTGGCGATTATCGTGGGATATCCAACGGCTTATGCAATAGCAAAATTGCCCATTAAGTGGCGGTCCATCGCTTTGGTGCTTGTCGTAATACCCTTCTGGACAAATTTCCTTATTCGGACTTACTCATGGATTATGTTGTTTAATCGAGAGGGCCTTCTGAATCACGCCTTATTGAAATTTAATATTATTCACACGCCTCTAGATTTACTGTACACCCAGAGTGCTGTCGTTGTTGGACTCCTTTACGGATATTTACCACTGATGATTTTGCCTCTCTACGCTTCAATTGAAAGGTTAGATCCACAGTTAGGAGAGGCAGCGGCAAATCTTGGTGCTACTAAGGTACGAGCATTCTTTTCTCTGACTCTTCCGTTGACCGCGTCGGGACTCATTGCGGGTTCAATATTTGTTTTTATTCCTAGCTTAGGAAATTTTATTGTTCCTGAACTCCTTGGAGGCGGCAAAACCGTAATGGTTGGGAACTTGATTAGAGATCAATTCCTCAAGGCACGAGATTGGCCCTTTGGTTCGGTTCTGGCACTATCAGTAATAGCTTTAGTCTTCATCTTCTTCATGATTCAAAACGTAGTTGAGAAGCGATTCTCGAGTGATAATAATGAGTAAATCCCTGAGAAAGTTCAAACCCTTGAATGTAATTCTCGGTGTGACTTTTGCCTTCCTATACATCCCTATCTTTACGCTTATAGCAATGTCATTTAACGGTTCTCATTCACCATTTATATTTAAAGGTTTTTCATTCAAATGGTATTCAGTATTAATCCATGACGCTCAAGTCATTCATGGCCTCATAAATACTTTGATTGTTGCTACTGGGTCGACAGTACTTTCCACAGTTTTGGGAACAATGCTGGCAGTCGGATTACACAGATATTCAAAATCAGCTGCCTTAAATGCATTCTCGCTAGCACCTGCCATCGTCCCAGATATAGTTCTTGGTATTGGCTTGCTTGCTCTTTATGCTCTGTTGTCTGTGTCGCTTGGACTGTATTCAGTTTTGTTTGCACATGTGGTGTTCAGCATGGCCTTCGTAACCGCTGTAGTTAAGGCGCGTTTAGCTAATACTGATGGAGACTTGCGCGAAGCGTCAATGGATTTAGGTGCAACGCGCACCGGAACTTTTATACGAATTACTTTACCTTCGATTGCCCCTGCAATTTTAGCTGGAGCTTTACTTTCCTTCACTCTTTCGCTAGATGAATTTGTGATCGCATTCTTTACAAATGGACCAACCACACCAACTCTGCCCATCGTGATCTATTCAATGGTTCGTTTTGGCGTCACCCCAGAAATTAACGCACTTGCGACGCTATTGATGATCGTTAGTGTTACTACGGTCATTATTGCCCAAAGAATGACCAGACAGAGGGCGAAAGTGCGATGATCGAACCAAGGAATCTCATTGAGATTAGGAATCTCACCCACGATTACGGGTCCGTGAGAGCTTTAGATGATGTGAGTTTGGATATTCGAGAGAATGAATTCTTTGCACTACTTGGTCCATCGGGATGTGGCAAGACCACTTTGCTTAGGATTCTTGCTGGATTTGAAAGTCCACTTACCGGATCTGTGCATCTCTCTGGACAAGATCTCATTGCCTTGCCGGCGAATAAGCGCCCTATCAATTTAATGTTTCAAAGCTATGCACTCTTTCCCCACATGAGCGTTGGCGCAAATATCGCTTATGGTTTAGAGCGCGAAAAGCTATCGAAACAAGAAATAGAATCTCGTGTTGCTGAAGTATTGGAAACTGTAGGATTGCAGGAAAAGATCAAGGTAAGACCGAGTCAACTCTCTGGTGGTCAACGTCAACGTGTAGCTCTTGCTCGAGCGATTGTGAAACGTCCAAAACTCCTCTTACTCGATGAACCTCTTTCGGCTCTTGATCGTAAGGTGCGCTCAGAAATGCAACTAGAACTTAAGCGCCTGCAACTTGAAGTAGGTATCACTTTTGTAGTTGTTACACACGATCAAGAAGAGGCTATGTCTATGGCAGATCGCATCGCCGTCATGGTTGAAGGAAAAATTAGTCAAGTAGATTCACCAGTTGATTTGTATCAGAGGCCAAGCACAGCATACGTCGCTGATTTCATTGGCGATGGTAACTTCTTTGATGGAGTTGTTGTTCCTGAAGGAATTATGCATAAGAGTTTAGGACTATTGCCTGGCAATCGGTATGGAAAAGAGATTACCGGAGACGCCCATCTTTTGATACGTCCTGAAGATATGCGTGTTGCAGACTCTGGAGAACACTCAATACCTGCTGTCGTCCAGGACGTTCAATTTTTTGGAGGAGCTTCGACCTTGGTCCTTACAATTTTTGGAAGGCCTGTGCCAATCTTGGTTTCACAACCAGGAGCCACAAGTGCCCAGCGTGGTGCAATGGTTAATCTGACATGGAATGCCCAGAAGGCAATTATTTTGCCTAATGATCCGCGCAGGAGTGCTCTATAAATGAAAATAATGACTCCTGTCTCTGCGTCACTTAAGGATGCAGAAACTAAGCCTTTTTGGATTTCGAATGAGCACGCTCCACAGCTCTTTCCCTCTCTTACCGCAGCGACTACCTGTGACCTTGCAGTAGTCGGAGGTGGATTGACTGGATTGTGGGCCGCGATCGAAGCGAAGATTGCTGAACCAAGTCTCGATGTAGTTATTTTGGAAGCGCAGCATGTTGCCCATGGTGCTTCTGGTAGAAATGGTGGATTCTTCTCTGAGTCGCTCACGCATGGTCTCGCTCATGGAATCTCTCTCTGGCCACAAGAGATCGACAGGTTGCTGCGCTTAGGTAGAGAAAATGTAAAAGAGATATTTGCCTACCTTGAGAAAGAAGGAATTACTGCAGATCAAAAGTTCTGCGGTAAAAGTGTGATGGCACTGCGCCCGCATCAAGTTGATGCATTAGCTGCGTCGATTAAGCAGTATCATGAATATGGAGAAAGGATTGAATTTTTCACAGGAGACGAGACGCGAAGAGATATCGATTCGCCAACCTATCTGGCCTCTCTTCGAATCCACGATGGGAGTGGAATTTTAGATCCCGCCAAACTCTCTTGGGGGCTCAGACAAGCGGCCGTGAAAGCAGGAGTTCGGATTTATGAAAAGACGCCCGTCAAAGGCCTTGCGAGAAATAGTGCAGGGATGCTTCTCCATACGGATAATGCTGAGGTGCGCACCCATAAAGTAATTCTTGCCACAAACGCCTTCGCACCTTTGCTTCGACGAATGAACAATATGACGATCCCTGTTTTTGATCACGTCCTGGTGACAGAGAAACTCACATCTAGCCAGATACAATCCATCGGCTGGAAAGAAGGCCAAGGTGTTACAGATGCGGGAAATCAATTTCACTATTATCGCAGAACTCCTGATGATCGAATTCTCTGGGGCGGATATGACGCAATCTATTATCGTGGTAGCAGCCGATTAGCTACACAAGAACAATTCGATACTTCACATCAATTGTTAGCTGGACATTTTTTCGAAACCTTTCCACAACTTGAGGGTTTAAATTTTTCTCATAAATGGGCAGGAATGATTGATACGACCTCAAGATTTACACCCGTCATAGGTCGAGCTTTCGGAGGACGTCTTGCCTATGCTTTTGGTTACACAGGCCTTGGCGTAACTTCTTCTCGATTTGGTGCCAGAGTTGCGCTTGATTTCATCAACAATCGCGCCTCTGAACTCACAGAACTTACTTTGGTCAAGCGCAAACCAATTCCATTTCCACCAGAACCAATTCGATCAGCTCTAGTGGCTAAGACTCGAGAAGCCTTAGCACGAGAAGATATCGATGGGAAAAGAGGTCTATGGCTTGGACTACTTGACCGAATGGGCGTTGGATTCAATAGTTGAACCTACAAGGAAAGTGGAATCTCGTATGAGCAATATTTCAGGTTTGCATATTTCAGGAGCCACTCGTGAAGGCAGAGGTAATAGGCGGATCCTGATAAATCCTGCATCAGGTATTGCAGTGGCTGAAGTTTCAGAAGCCTCTATAGATGATGCTCATGAAAGTGTTGCAGCAGCACGCGGAGCATTTTCTACGTGGTCTGGTAAAACTGCAGGCGAACGTTCGCGTATTTTGTTACGTCTTGCTGATCTAATTGAACTTCACGGTGAAGAACTCACTCGGATGGAAGTCAGAGATTGTGGAAAACCTTTTGCCACATTTCTTGAGGGGGAAATTCCGTTTGCCGTTGATAATCTGCGTTTTTTCGCGGGAGCTGCTCGCTCACTTGATGGCACGGGCGCCGGTATTCTGAGTGCGGGATACACATCGATGTTGATTCGCAGACCAATTGGAGTCATTGCAAGCATAGCTCCATGGAATTTCCCATTAGTTATGGCCATTTGGAAAATGGGTCCAGCACTTGCTGCAGGAAATACTGTGATCTTAAAGCCAGCTCCCATAACACCACAAACCTCATTACGTATGGCTGAACTTGCCATGGAAGCCGGTCTGCCAGCTGGCGTATTCAATGTCATTACTGGAGGGGGAGAAATTGGGCAAGCGCTGGTGGCAAATAAAGATGTCAATATGATTTCATTGACAGGTTCGGTTGCAACAGGCGAACACATCATGAAAGAGGCGGCAAAGGGGACAAAAAGAGTCCATCTTGAATTAGGTGGCAAGGCTCCTGCCATTGTTTTCGCTGATGCCGACATCAATACAATGGCGCAAGCTTTAGTTATGGGTTCCACCTATAACACTGGACAAGATTGCACAGCAGCCACTCGTGTTTATGTAGAACTCTCTCGTTATGCTGATGCTGTCGATGCCCTAGTTGCAGCAGGTGCGAAAGTAAAGTGGGGGGATCCCATGGCACGCGATAGTGACATCGGGCCGTTGATTTCAACAGATCATCGAGATCGTGTGCATGGATTTGTTTCTCGTGCAGTTGCAGCAGGAGCCAAAATTATGTTGGGTGGGCAAGTGCCTGATGGTCCAGGTGCTTACTATCCGCCAACCGTACTCGTAGATATGGATCAAAAGAGCGAGATAGTTCAGGGCGAAGTATTTGGTCCAGTTCTTGCAGTATTGCCATTTGATGGCGAAAATTCTGCAATTGAGCAAGCCAACGACAGTGCATTTGGTCTTGCATCATCCGTGTGGACCACAGATGTCTCTAGGGCCCTTCGAGTGAGCCACCAACTCGAAGTAGGTGTTACCTGGATAAACGATCACCTACCTATTGCATCTGAGGCACCTCATGGCGGCGTTAAAGGAAGTGGTTTCGGAAAAGATATGAGTCAAGAATCATTGACCGAATACAGCGTGACTCGCCATATCATGATTAAGCATGCAGAAACGATAACTAATGACTCTTTTCGACCTGCCTAATCAACAACTCTGAAAGTTTTTAGCGTGGATTCACTTGTGCGTGCGATCAACGCGTCATTTGACTTTGGCTGAAATAATCTATTCCTCAGTTCTTACGATTAGTTTGCGTTGGGTCTGACATATTATTTTCATTTTTATCAGTAGCACATTGATTTAGTTCCGCTCACGAAAGGATCTCAGCGTCCTGAGACCATGGTTTTGAAGTCTCAAATCCTCTACCAAATACGAACGCGTTCTGACTCCGAAAGCCAGAGCGCATCTTTCTCAGTCACGTCAAAAGCCTCGTAGAATTCATTGAGATTGCGCAGTACCGCGTTGCAACGATGCTCATCGGGTGAGTGTGGATCGGTGGCAATACGTTGGATCGCAGCTTCTGGACGATTCTTACTGCGCCAGACTTGTGCCCAGCCGATGAAGAGACGTTGGTAACCATCAAATCCATCGAGTGCGGGAGCGTTCTTTCCACTCAATGAAATTTGGTACGCCTTATGTGCGATGGTGAGACCACCCAAGTCACCGATGTTTTCGCCGATAGTGAGTGCACCATTTACATGGTGGCCCGGCGCTGCGATTGGCTCAAGCTGGTTGTACTGCTCAATCAATTTTCCGGTACGTGCTTCAAATGCCTCTCGATCAGCTTCGGTCCACCAGTCGGTGAGATTTCCGTCGCCATCAAATTTAGAACCTTGATCATCGAAACCATGCCCGATTTCATGACCAATGACCGCCCCGATGCCGCCGTAATTTACAGCATCGTCAGCGTCGATATCAAAGAATGGTGGTTGCAAGATTGCTGCTGGGAAAACAATCTCATTCATGGTGGGGTTGTAATACGCGTTCACCGTCTGCGGCGTCATATGCCATTCGTTGCGATCTACTGGCTTACCGAGCTTGGCGATCGCGCGATCTACTTCAAACGCAGTTGCCCGATAAACATTTCCAATGAGGTCATCTGCGGTGATCTCAAGTGAGGAGTAATCGCGCCACTCATCGGGGTAACCGATCTTCGGAGTGAACTTCGACATTTTCTCGAGCGCGCGTTTCTTGGTTTCGGCGCCCATCCAATCGAGTTCGGAAATATCGATGCGATACGCCTCAATAAGGTTCGCGACAAGTTCCTCCATGCGCTTCTTTGCGGCGGAGGGGAAGTGGCGCTCTACATAGAGCTTGCCGGCAGCTTCGCCAAGCACTCCTTCAATGAGTGAGACTCCGCGCTTCCAACGGTCGCGTAATTGTGGCGTGCCATTCAAGGTTGTTCCATAGAAATCAAAGTTGTCATTTACAATTTCGCTAGAGAGGTGGGCGGCCATACCGCTGAGGGTGTGCCAGAGCATCCACTCTTTCCATACAGATATTTTCTCTTCAGTGAGAAGGGTGTTAAGACCTTCATTGAATTCTGGTTGACGAACAACTACGTGCTCAAGCGCGGATGCTGGAACATTTCCTGCTTCTAACCAGACATCCCAATCAAAATTCGAAAGTAATTTGTTGATCTGCTGACGTGTCATTTTGTGATACGTAAGATCCATTTCGCGGTTCTTGACAACGTCGTAGTGGAAGCCAGCGATTGCCGATTCCAATTCAAAAATACGCTTTGCCGCACCAGCGCCGTCGGGAAGTTTGGCGAAGTTAAACATCCGCTCGATATGTGCCACGTACTTCTCACGTATCTGCGCGTATTGTTCTTCTTTGTAATACGACTCATCAGGTAACCCGAGCCCAGATTGCTCTAAGTAGACGATGTATGAGTTGGAATCCTTCATGTCTACTTCGATAAAGACGCTCATCGGTGTGCTCACACCACGTCGTCCGAGTTCGCCGAGAAGTCGAGCGAAATCCTGCAAAGTCTTAATGCCTTGAATCTTCTTGAAATCTTCAGCGAGCGGAGAGACTCCGAGTGCTTCGACCTTCGCCTCATCCATGAAAGAGGCGTAGAGATCTCCGACCTTCTGGGCCTCTGTTCCAACCGCTGCCTTGCTCGCGGCGGCTTCTTCGATAATGGTGCGAATGTTCTTTTCAGACTCCTCGCGGAGGTGATGGAAAGCGCCATCCGAGGCCCGATCAGCGGGAATCTCGTGGGTATCGATCCACTTGCCGTTTACATGTCGAAAGAGATCATCCTGGGGACGAACTTCGGGGTAGCCGTGGGATAGATCAATTCCGCTCTTCATGATTCTCCTTTATGGCCGACTCTTAGAGAGCGGCGAGGGCTTGCGCTGCAACTGCATTTAACTCTGAGGTGAGATTACTCGACTTTAAATCGTGGCACATCTTGGGCGTCCAAAATGAGTGCAGATGCTTCACCACCGCAGCCACCGGATCATGGGCGCCCATGGAATTAGCCGCAATCTGGTTGATCATGCGCACCAGGGAGTCGCTTGAGCTACTCATTTACTAACTCAAGCCCCAGATCAGCGGCGGCCATTCCAATTTCTTGTGGAGGTTTAATAGAGGGGCGAAGCTCTACTGCAGTCACCTTGTACTCAGGGCAATTTGTTGCCCAATCTGAATATTCAGTAGTGACCACGTTGGCACCGCTAGTGGGGTAGTGAAAGGTGGAGTAGACAACGCCTGGTGGTACACGATCGGTGATGGTGACTTTCATAACCGTCTCGCCGACGCGGCTAGAGAGAGTAGCAAACGAGCCATCGACGATGCCGCGAAGTTCCGCATCGGATTCATGCATCTCAAGTAGATCTTCTGGATACCAATTCACATTTTCGGTGCGACGAGTCTGTGCACCCACGTTGTATTGCGACAAGGTACGGCCCGTGGTGAGCAATAGTGGGAATTTACGATTGCTCTTCTCCTCAGTGGCCACGTAAGGCGTCACCATGAACTGTCCAAGTCCACGCACGAAACCATCTACGTGCATAGTGGGTGTACCCACGGGATTTGCTTCGTTACAAGGCCATTGCACGCTGCCTACCTTGTCGAGATGAGCAAAAGAGACACCAGCAAAAGTAGGAGTAGAAGTCGCAATCTCATCCATGATCTCGGCCGATGAGCCGTATTGCATGGGGTAACCCATTGCCTGTGAAAGTTCGGCAACAATTTCCCACTCATGCTTGCCGGTCTTAGGAGGTTGAATTGGACGTACGCGGTTGATGCGACGCTCGGCGTTCGTGAATGTTCCGTCCTTCTCTAGGAAGGAAGTACCTGGGAAGAAGACGTGCGCAAATGCCGCAGTTTCGTTGAGGAAGAGGTCTTGCACGATGACGCACTCCATCGCACCCAACGCGGCTTTCACGTGCTTAGTGTTGGGATCTGATTGTGCGATATCTTCGCCGTGAATAAAGATTCCCTTGAATTCACCATCAATGGCTGAGTCAAGCATGTTGGGGATGCGAAGGCCCGGCTCTGCTTGCAGAGCAGTTCCCCACAGTTCCTCGAATTGGTGGCGTACGGTGTCATCTGAAACATGTCGGTAGCCAGAGAACTCATGTGGGAATGAACCCATGTCACACGCGCCCTGCACATTGTTCTGGCCGCGTAGTGGATTCACACCGACACCCTCGCGACCAATGTTGCCGGTAGCCATCGCGAGATTGGCCATACCCATCACCATGGTGGAACCTTGCGAGTGCTCGGTTACACCGAGTCCGTAATAGATAGCGCTGTTATTTGCGGTGGCGAAGAGACGGCCGGCAGCGCGTAGCTCGCTTGCTGGCACCCCAGAGATGGCTTCTACTGATTCGGGGGAGTTCTCCGGCTTCTTGATGAATTCAAACCAATCCCGAAATGCTTTCTCCTCGGTGCGAGTTTGGATGAACTCCTCGTCGAGTAGCCCTTCGGTCGCCGCTACGTGAGCCAACGCATTTACGATCGCCACGTTGGTACCTGGAAGTAATTGGAGATGATGCTCGGCCTTGATGTGTGCGGTACGTACCAAATCAATACGGCGGGGATCAACCACGATGAGCTTCGCGCCCTGACGAAGACGACGCTTCATCCGAGATGCAAATACTGGGTGCGCATCGGTGGGGTTAGCACCGATAAGAAGAATCACGTCTGCCTTGGCAACTGATGCAAAGTTTTGCGTACCGGCTGAGGTACCGAAAGTTTGCTTCAGTCCATAACCGGTAGGTGAGTGGCACACACGTGCACATGTATCAATATTATTGTTGCCGAACGCTGTGCGAACCATCTTCTGCACTACGAAGACCTCTTCATTTGTGCATCTTGAAGAACTGATTCCACCAATAGATTGTTGACCGTACTTAGTTTGTACATCCTTGAGGCGCGCAGCAGCATAGGTAATGGCTTCGTTCCATGAAACCTTGCGCCAAGGATCAGTGATGGATTCGCGCACCATCGGTTCGAGTTGGCGATCTGGATGGCTGGCATAGCCCCAAGCAAAACGGCCCTTCACACACGAATGTCCTTCGTTAGCGCCACCACTCTTCAGGGGCACCATGCGAACAAGTTCATTTCCTTTAAGTTCAGCTTTGAAGGAGCAACCGACGCCACAGTAAGCACATGTGGTTTCGACAGTGCGCGTAGGAATGCCAATCTGGATAACGGTCTTCTCTTGGAGAGTGGATGTAGGGCAAGCCTGCACGCACGCTCCGCAAGACACACAATCACTCGACATGAAGTCGGTGCCCCCGGGAGAGACTTTGGAGTCAAATCCACGGCCTTCAATCGTGAGTGCGAACGTTCCTTGCACTTCATCACAAGCGCGCACACAACGCGAACAGGCGATGCACTTACTCTCATCAAATGAGAAGTATGGGTTGCTGTCGTCAGTAGGAGCATCTAAGTGGTTTGCGCCCTCTAATCCGTAGCGCACATCACGTAGTCCCACCACGCCAGCCATATCTTGTAATTCGCAATCACCATTGGCAGGGCAAGTGAGGCAATCGAGTGGATGGTCGGAGATGTAAAGTTCCATGACACCGCGACGCATCTTCTCGAGCTTGGGAGTTTGGGTGTGCACCACCATTCCGGGTTCACATGGTGTGGTGCAGGAAGCGGGAGTGCCTTTCTTGCCATCGATCTCTACAAGACAGAGCCGGCAAGAACCAAATGCTTCGAGGCTATCGGTGGCACAGAGTTTAGGAACTGTGGTGCCAAGAAGTGCAGCGGCTCGCATCACGGAGGTACCAGCAGGGACTCGAGTAGGCATGCCGTCAATCACGAGCTCTACCTCAATATCGCTCTTGACAGCGGGAGTTCCTAAATCGGGCTCATGTAAGAGCGTCACTTGGCTACCTCCTCGAGTGGAAAGTGTACAAGAGCGCTGCGCACAGGAAGCGGTGTGAGCCCACCCATGGCACAGAGCGAGCCTTCGGTCATGAGATCGCAGAGATCGTTGAGCAGTTCGAGGTTCTTCTCGCGCTCTTCTCCAGCGATGATGCGGTCAATAACCTCGACACCGCGTACAGCGCCGATGCGACAAGGGGTGCATTTGCCGCAGGACTCCGCTGCACAGAATTCCATCGCAAAGCGGGCTTGTTGCAACATGTTGACACTTTGATCGAAGACCACAATGCCACCGTGACCGAGCATCGCACCCGCTGCTGAAAGTGATTCGTAATCGAGTGCTACATCTAATTGGTCTGCGGAGAGATAAGCACCGAGCGGGCCACCAACTTGCACTGCTTTTACTGGGTGGCCAGTGAGTGTGCCGCCACCAAAACGAGTGATCATTTCGCTCAGTGAAATTCCAAAACCTGTTTCCACGATGCCACCCCGTGCAATGTTGCCAGCAAGTTGAAATACTTGCGTGCCGCGCGAGCGATCGATGCCGCGATCTTGGTAACTCTTCGAGCCATCTTTCATAATTGCGGGCACTGAAGCAAGCGTGAGAACATTATTGATAACTGTGGGCTTTCCGAAAAGCCCAGATATTGCTGGCAGTGGCGGCTTTGGACGAACCATGCCGCGCTTGCCTTCTAAGCTCTCCAACATCGCAGTCTCTTCACCGCACACGTAAGAGCCCGCACCAGCACGCACTTCCAGATCGAAGCTCTTATCGCTGCCGAGAACGCTCTTGCCGAGCACTCCTGCTAAACGTCCCACTTCAATCGCCTTATTCATAGTTTCGATGGCGCTGGGATATTCAGAGCGTATATAGATGTATCCATAGGTGGCACCTACTGCGATACCAGCGATAGCCATACCCTCAATGAGCGTAAAGGGATCGCCTTCCATCAACATGCGATCAGCAAAAGTTCCGCTATCACCTTCATCGGCATTGCACACTACGTATTTTTGATCACCAACTGCTTCCAGAACAGTGCGCCATTTGATTCCAGCCGGAAATCCAGCGCCACCACGGCCGCGCAACCCCGAGGCCAGCACTTCGCCGACTACATCTGTGTGCGTAAGTGCGGTACGCAATCCTGCGAGCCCGCCGTGTGCCTCAAATTGTGAAAGCGATAGTGGCTCGATAATTCCGACGCGAGTGAAAGTGACGCGATCTTGCGTGGCTAACCATTCAATACTTTCGGTCTTTCCGAGAGAAAGTGGATGTGCACCGGCGTGAAGGAAATTCTGTGCAAAGAGGGAGTCTACATCTGCCGGAGTGACTGGTCCGTATGCGAAGCGACCATCTCCATTATCTACT
Source organism: Actinomycetes bacterium (assembly GCA_037138535.1). Classification (GTDB taxonomy): domain Bacteria; phylum Actinomycetota; class Actinomycetes; order Nanopelagicales; family Nanopelagicaceae. Next base: position 9,608 of record JBAXIG010000014.1, on the reverse strand, counting down.
TCGACAAGTGTCTCAAGCCAGAGTGCACCGCGTGAACCATTGCGGCGCAAATCAATGTCAATTCCTGCTTTCGCCGCATGTGCTGCGATGAGAGCGGCAACTTCGTCGGCACCAATAGATCGAGCCGCGGAATCTCCCGGAACATAGACGATGGTCATGAGGTCACCTGTGCAATAAGTGATTTCGCAGAAACACGACCGCAGAGAATTCCATCGACAAGTGCAGCTGGTCCTAGTGCGCAATTTCCAAGGCAGTACACACCCACCACGTCAGTTGCTCCATCATTACTGCGTTCTCCCACTTCGTATCCTGCGGCGGCAAGTTCCTTCACCACATCTCGAACACCGAGCGCTTGGCATGCTTCCGCTACACAGAGATGAATCTGGCGTGATGCGGGGGGAGTGGTACGAAAATCGCTGTAATAGGTAAGCACGCCATGGACCTCGGCGCGGCTGACATTGAGTTCCTTTGCGATGCTGGGCAGGAGTGAAGTCTCTACGTAACCGAAGCGTTCCTGGAGAGCTTGGAGGGTAAGAAGCATGGGTCCGGGCTTTTCGGCGTGCTCCCGCACCACCTCCAGGGCGGCCTCATCTGTCCAGGTCAGGTACTTCATGAGAGAAGTAGAGTCCCACGCTTTAGAAGAGACCTACAACTTTCCCGTCTACCAGATCGATCTTTTCGCTGGAGGGGACCTTAGGAAGTCCGGGCATAGTCATAATCTCCCCACAAACGACCACTACGAACTCCGCACCTGCTGAGAGTCGGATCTCGCGGACATCGAGGGTGTGGCCTGACGGAGCGCCCTTGAGGGTGGCGTCAGTGGAGAAGGAGTACTGCGTCTTCGCGATGCAGACTGGGAAGTGGCCGTAACCGGTGGCTTGTAGTTCATCAATGCGTTTCTTCGCTTTGCCATCGAAGTTCACACCAGCGGCGCCATAAACGCGCGTAGCCACCGCGTTGATCTTCTCCTCAAGCGACATGTCGTCTGGGTAAACGAAGGTGAGCGGCGTGGGATCATCGCATGCCTCAACCACCGCATGCGCGAGTTCGATAGCGCCATTGCCGCCATGAGCCCAGTGGGTGGCGAGCACGATCTTCGCGCCGAGTGCGGTGATGCGCTTTGTGAGTAGTTCTACTTCAGTATCGGTATCGCTGGTGAAGTGATTGATAGAAACAATCGTGCGAATGCCGTAAACGTCGCGCACATTACGGATATGACGCTCGAGATTTACCAAACCGGCTTCGAGAGCCGCGAGGTTCTCCTTTGTGAGTTCATCTTTTGCAGCGCCACCGTGGAACTTAAGTGCGCGGATGGTGGCCACAATGACAGAAGCTGATGGACGCAAACCAGATTTACGACATTTAATGTCAACAAACTTCTCGGCACCAAGGTCTGCACCGAAGCCCGCTTCCGATACTACGTAATCCGCGAGCTTCATCGAGGATGTGGTGGCGATTACGGAGTTACATCCGTGAGCAATATTTGCGAAAGGTCCACCGTGCACGATTGCTGGAGTGTTCTCGAGCGTTTGCACAAGGTTGGGAGCAAAAGCATCCTTGAGAAGCACGGTCATCGCGCCATCTGCATTGAGATCGCGCGCCAGTACTGGCTTCTGCTCGCGAGTGTAGGCAACCACAATATTTCCAAGGCGACGCTTGAGATCCTCGAGCGATGTTGCGAGGCAGAAAATCGCCATCACCTCGGAGGCCACCACGATGTCGAAACCATCTTCTCGTGGATATCCGTTTCCTGGCCCGCCGAGTGAGACCACGATGTCGCGGAGCGCGCGATCGTTCATATCAACCACACGCTTCCAGGCGATTCTGCGAACATCGATGTCGAGAGCATTGCCGTGGTGAATGTGATTATCTAAAAGTGCGGCAAGCAAGTTGTTAGCCAATGCAATGGCGTTAAAGTCGCCAGTGAAGTGAAGGTTGATATCTTCCATCGGCACGATTTGTGCATACCCACCACCGGCGGCGCCACCCTTCATACCAAAGACTGGACCCAGTGACGGCTCGCGCAAACAGACGAGTGCGTTCTTACCGATCTTGGTGAGTCCATCGCCTAAGCCCACAGTCGTCGTGGTCTTTCCTTCACCTGCTGGAGTAGGGCTAATTGCGGTGACCAAAATTAGTTTCGCTTGCGGACGCTCTGGAAGTTTCGCAAGGTATTCGAGTGAGATCTTGGCTTTGTAATGGCCATATGGCTCGAGCGCTTTTGCTGGAATTCCAAGCTTCTCACCGATCTGGTTGATGGGGAGCATCGTGGCAGCTTGAGCGATTTCGATGTCGGACATGTTTAGCCTTTCGCGGCTCGTGTGGCCGCAATGATCGCGGGAAGGATTTGATGCAAGTCGCCCACGATTGCGTAATCGGCGTACGACATGATCGGCGCATCGCCATCAGTGTTGATGGCAATGAGAGTCTTACTATTCTTACATCCAGCGATGTGTTGGGTAGCACCGCTGATTCCGCAGGCGATATAGAGATCTGGTGCCACTTTGGTCCCAGTCTGCCCTACTTGCTCGGCATGTGGACGCCAACCAGCCGCAGTGACAACGCGCGAGCAACCGACTGCTCCACCCAGTAATCCGGCAAGGCTTTCGATGAGCGTGAAATCTTCGCCGACCCCGCGACCGCCAGAGATAATAACTTTTGCTTCGGCAAGCGTGACGCCACCAGCGGCCTCGCCAGTGCGATCAATAATCTTTACTAAGGTGTCTTGGGCAGTGAGTTCGGGCGTGAAGATGATTACCTCTGCGCTCGCAGGTGCTGGAGTTGCGGCAATCTGATGAGGAAAGATCGAGGCGATCATCATTGAGGTGTGTACCTTGGCGTGTTCGATGAGGTTTCCACCCCAACGCATCCGCTTTACTGTGCCAGCTCCCAGATCGATCTCCGAGCAATCAGCAACCACCGGAAGATCGAGCATGGCGCCCACGTGTGCAATCACCTCATTACCTCGGGGAGTACCGCCGGTAATGAGCGCGCTAGGCGACGCGCTCTTTACTACTTCTGCAACAGCGCGACCAGCTGCCTGCGGGGTGTAATCCGTAAGCGATGCATGAGTGGCGTGATGAATTTTGGTGACGCCGTACTCGCTGAGGAGCGCAGCGTTCGCATCGCCACCCACCACAACTGCTTCGATGCTTGAATCTAGTGAGCGAGCAAAGGTGATTCCTTGCAAGGAAATGTCGTCGATAACTCCGCGATCGTGATCAATAAATACCAGGATCATGAGAGCACGCCGATCTCGCGGAAGATTTCGACAAGCTTTTGAGCACCATCAGCATCCGCAGAGAGCATGGTGGCGCCCTTTGCTTTCACTGGAGGTAACTCCAATTTAACTTTTTCGATCTTTGCAGCAGGTTTTTCAACTGGGAAAACATCCATCGGCTTCTTTCGTGCCTTGATGCGCCCCGGTACCGATGGGTAACGCGGAATAGCAATGCCATCTCTTACGGTGAGCACAGCCGGAAGAGGCACCTCGTAGATCTCACGCATATTTCCGACTGCGCGCTCGCAACGAGCAATGCCATTCTCTACTTTGAGTCCCTTGACGTTTGTAACGATGGGCAGGCCAAGAGCGTGGGCCACTCGAATACCGGTTTGATAGCCCGCGGTATCGGCAGATTCCGATCCGAAGATGATGACATCAAACTTGGTCTCTTCATTCTTAATTGCTTCGATGATCGCATTGGCAGTTGCTTGCGGATCCCATTCACTGCCATCGGTCTCTAACACAATGGCTCGATCGGGACCGATCGCCATCTGGCTACGAATCTGCTCTTCTGAATCCACATGCCCCAAAGTGAGAAGTGTGGTGGTGCCACCGAACTCTTCATTGAGTCGAACAGCGGCTTCTACGGCTGACTCCTCATGTGGGCTCAGCGTGTATCCGAGATGACGAGTATCGATATCTGTGTGATCCTCGTTGAGAGTGAAAGTATTACCCGCAAGAATCACGCGCTTAATACAGACAAGTACTTCCATTAGGACATGATCCGTTCGTTCTTGGAATCAAAGAGTGGCGTTGCTGAAACGCTGGCAACCGTGACGGGGTAATGCTCACCGAGATACTCCACCATGAGCTTCTCGCCGATTTTTGCGTGCTGAGGTGGCAGGTAAGAGATGAGTACGTGCTTGCCAAGTGATGGGGCACTTCCCGCACTGGTGACGTATGAACGACGACCATGTGAATCGGTGATGATGCCGCCATCGGGAGTAAGGATGGGCTCGCGCCCCAGCATGTAACGCTTCTCGCCACTCTTGCTGGTGTGATCATCAACGGTAAGTGAGCAGAGAATCGCAGCGGGATCTTCTTCGCGGTGCTTGAGGTGGGCTGCTTTGCCAACGAACTCTTGCACTTTAAGTTTCGCTGTCTGCATTCCGGCTTCCACCACGTTGTACTCGGTCTCTAGCTCAGCACCGTAGGCACGGTAACTCTTCTCAAGACGTCCGGTGGTGCCGTAGACACCAATACCTGCAGGTATGAGGCCGTGTGACTTTCCAGCTTCCATGACGAGATCCCAGAGTTTCGCGCCTTGTTCCATCTGCACGTAGAGCTCCCAACCGAGATCACCTACGTAAGAGATACGTGAAGCAAGTACTCGTAGTGGTCCCATCTCGATGATGCGGCAGGTTCCGAAAGGGAAACCTTCGTGTGAGAGATCGTCTTTAGTGAGCGCGCTGAGAATCTTGCGGGCGTTGGGGCCCCAGATACCGAGAGTGGTGTAGGCGGTAGTGAGATCGTTAATTTGCGCGCTTCCGTCGGTAGGGAGTAAATCACTAAACCACTTCTTATCAGCCATGCCGTGAGCACCACCGGTGACTACTCGGAATTGATCGTGTGCCAGGCGCATGATGGTGAGGTCGGACTTAAAGCCGCCACTCTCCGAAAGGATTGGCGTGTAAATAACTTTGCCGATAGCCACATCCATTTGGCGAACAGCCGCGCGCTGCACTACATCGAGTGCTGAAGGACCAGTGATCTCGAAGATGGCGAATGCGGTGAGATCGACAAGGCCAGCGCTTTCGCGCATTTGTAGGTGCTCGGCGTTGATGATCGGTGACCACCAACGTGAATCCCACTCTGCGGTACGTGGCATTACTGCATCGCCAAACTTCGCGACGAGATCCTTATTGGATTCATACCAGAATGGACGCTCCCAGCCGACAGTCTCAAAGAAGACCGCACCAAGTGCCTTTTCGCGCTCGTAGTAAGGCGAGAGACGAACATCGCGATTGCTAGACCATTGCTCAGCTGGGTGCACGATGCCGTACGTCTTGTTGAAGCCTTCAGCAGTGCGCTCCTTGATGTGGAAGGTGGCCTTTTGGTGCTCGTGGAAACGAGCGATATCAGAAGAGTGCATGTCGATCTCTGATTCGCCGAGCACCATCCACTCTGCAAGTGCCTTGCCAACTCCTGGGCCTTCTTTCACCCAGACAGCGGCCGCGCTCCACAAACCCTTGACCTCAGGAGTTTCACCGACGATGGGCATGCCGTCTGGGGTGAGCGAAAGGATGCCGTTGATGGCGTATTTCTCGCCCACTGACTCATCACCCACAATTTCTGGCATTAATTCGAGTGCTTGTTCATCCTGTAGATCGAAATCTTCTTGGGTGAAGGGGAACTCGGTAGGTGAAAGCGCTGCTTGTGCGTTCGATGGCAAATCTTCAGGCGTGTAAAGAATGGCGCGATGGGCGTATGAACCCACTTCGAGGCCGGAACCATGCTGACGCTCGTACATGTTGGTATCCATGTCGCGCACGATGGGGTGCTCGATATCTCCCTTGGCATCTTTGAAGCGTGGCACTGGTCCGATGTCCTTCATCTGATGTACTGCTGGGGTAAGTGGAATTGAGGCGCCAGCCATGGCAGCAAGCTTGGGGCTCCAGCATCCGGTAGCGATAACCACGAAATCGGCTTCAATTTCGCCCTTGTCGGTGATCACACTCTTAATACGGCCGTTCTCGACCTTCATGCTGAGCACTTCGGTATTACCAAAAGATTGCAGGGCGCCCATTTCTTGTGCGCGCTCGCGCATGATGGTGCCACCGCGCACGGAATCTACGACACCGACAGATGGCGTGTAGAAAGCACCGAGAATGACGGTCTCATCGATATAAGGAACGAGTTCCTTCACCTCTGCTGGTGTCACGATGCGCGAATCGTTTACTCCCCATGATTTTGCAGATGACATACGACGTTGCAGTTCTTGCATGCGCTCCGGGGTGCGGGCCACTTCGAAGCCACCGCACTCAGTGAAGACACCAAGCTCTTTATATTGATTCATGCTATCCAAGGTGATGTGTGTCATCTCTTTTGAGTGATCGGTAGGAAAGATGAAGTTTGATGCATGTCCCGTTGAACCACCTGGGTTGGGGAAAGGTCCCTTGTCGATCTGCACTATTTCGCGCCAGCCGAGACGCGCTAAGTGGTAGACGATGCTGTTGCCGACAATTCCGCCACCGATGACGACGGCTTTTGCTTTGCTTGGCATTGATGACTGAGCTGACATGTGTATGGCCTTCCCTTTGTTAGATAACTTTCCGAAGTGATGCTTCAAAACCATTGATATGCGTAGACATCTCTTTCGCTGCGCGATTCGCATCGCCATCTCGAATTGCTTCGAGTAGTGCACGGTGTTCTAGCACTGCTTCTGCCAGATTTTCAACGCGATCAAGTGCAAGAAACCAAATGCGGAGCGCATGCATGTACTGACGTTCACACATCTGCGCAAGGAAATCGTTATGTGCGCTTGCATAGACGTGATGGTGAATTCTTTGATCAAGCTGAATCAAGTCGCGGTGATTGGGCTTCCCGCTGAGGTGTGTGAGTTCAGCCAGGAGGGCATTCGTTTCAGCGCGATCACTCTCAGTGGAGCGCTCGGCGGCGTAGCGAGCAGCTTCAGGTTCGAGCAGTGCACGGATCTCCGAGAGCGCTCGCAGATCTCGGGTATCTATTCCGGCGACGAATGCTCCGCGGCGTGGGTAGACATCGATCAAGTGTTCGTGGGCCAAGGTGCGCATGGCTTCTCTGATGGGGGTGCGTCCCATGTTGAGGCGTTCCATCAGGGCGGCCTCGCTAATGACCGAGCTCGGGGCCAGCTCCAATGTGACGATGAGTTCTCGAATGGCAAAATAGGCCTGGTCAGCGAGGGATTCAGCGCCCTCTCGACTGGGGGAGACCAGTATTTGATCGCCGAAGTCAGCGATAGAAAGAGACATAACGAGATCGTATATCAGTCGTCATATTACGCACAATCCCCATTTTGCCAAAAAAATGAGGGCCGAGCATCAGCCCGGCCCTCATTTTCAACGAGATGCTTACTCGAGCGGACCAATCACGATGGCGTAGGTGCCCTCGGTCGGAGTCAACACCGTGCGCTTGGCAGGGTTGACGTGGATACCAATAGTGGGATTCGTTGGATCGCTCGCTTCGGGTTGGCGGTAGCCGATGACAACTTCGCCACGGCTACGACCGGCAGCTACGAGATTCGCAAATGTGGTCTCGACGTTAAGAGGCACATAACTCTGGACTGGCTTAGAACTGAGGAATGTTCCAGCTGGTCCAAAGAGCTCCTCGAACACGTGATAAAGCCCTGGTGACTCAGCGAGCTGGGACATCATGAGGCTGCCCAGGCGATCGCTGACAACAAGATCATCGACAACGACAACTCGAGCGAGTTCCACATTGTTACTGTCTTGAATCTCAGCGATCACACGTGCATTTGCAACTAATGAACCGGGGAGATTCTTCACGTGATTTACTTCGAGCATCGTGAGCAGTGTCAATGCATCTGACTCCGCCGGCGTGATGGTCTTGCCCCGGTAACCAAATATGACGATGTGATTGAACTCCTGCGAGTTAATAACGTCAATTAGTTCGTCGATATCGCCAGTTGTTCCCTTGGCGGTGACGGTGAGGTTAGTTGTTTCCAATCCTTTGAGTTCGTCAGCGGTTACTTTAGAAGTTTGCGCGAAGACAAGTGCTGTGGATCCAGGAACTCCGAAATTACCAAGTTCCAAAACAACCTGCTTGGCCATCGGGCTCCAGCCAATAATAAGGATTTTATCTGGATTAGCATTGCTACGCTCTCCCACTTGTACGAGCGCTTTAATACCAGAAAGATCCGAACTATCTCCAGCCCAAAGAATTTTATCGTCATCTTTTGCGATCGCGATGATCTGATCGCCTTCAACGATGACCGTTTCTACTGGAGGCGTAATGTTCACTGTGCCGTCTGAGTGGCGAATGCCAATTGCGCTGCTTTCACCGAGTCCAGTGATGACATCACCAAAAGTCTTACCGATAGATGCTGGAACGCTAGCGAAATAGATCTCATCGCCTTCAAAATCCAGCATATCTAGGTAGACGGCAGCCAAGCCGGGTTGGCGAATTGCGTGTGCAGTCACTCGAGCGATGAGCTCTTCAGAGCGAACAGCAAGGACGTTCCCCCCCGTTGACTTATAGAGAGCTTCAGCAGTTGCTTCATCATTAACGTCGGCAACGATGGACACCTTGCCCGTCATACCAATGTTCGCTAGCACCGAAAGAACTGCAGTTGTCGCTGCCGATGGACCCTTGTTTCCAAGAACGAGCACACTACGGGAATTGTTGATGCTACTTTGAGCTAGAACGCGAGGGCTTGAGGGATCACCATTTCTTGTGATGATCTTTGTATTCTTCAACTCACCTACACGTAGCTTGATTTCGTCGTCCATAGTTTCGCGGGCAACTAAGGAAATAATGACCGCAGTGCTGGGCTTATTGGCGTTTGCAACTTCGAGTTGCTGCAAGATTGGAAAGACCTGTGGACCCCAGCCAAGGATGGTGGTGTGACCACTCTCGTATACTGGTCCCTTACCCTTCTTCAAATCTGCAATGCGCTTATTGACTGTGGCAGTGATGAAGGCAAAGAGGGTGCTTGCGATTACCAGGCTAAATACGGTGACCAGGATGGTGAAAGCCCGTGCATCCCAGGTGTTGGTCTTAAAGCCACCCTTGCCTAGTACTGCGTAGAAGCTCTGCCAGTAATCGTCCAGGATAGCCAGGAACCCCTTCGACCCGGCTTCGTTAGAGAGGATGTTGTCGTGGGTTTTCGTTGGGAGAAGTCGAAGAGCAATGGTGAAAGGAATGCTCGAGACTGCCGCTGCGACGAGAAGCCAAGTAATCATTGCCTTGGCACCCTTCGAAAGGGTGTTATCGAAGCGATAGCGCTGCTTTCTCAAAAAAGAGGGCGGCTTTTCGAGCTCCTCAAGAGTTTTCAGGTTAGGCCCTAACGAGCCACCTCCGTAATTTCTAGGCGTTCCAGTGTTTGTCATGGGGGATAGGTTATCTGTAGGACACGGGTAGGGGAACACGGGGAGCGTGGCCAGAAGATATTTTTTCGTCCAGGGAAGTGAACGTTTGGGGTTAATCAGCACGGAAAAGTGGGGTAAACCCAGCACCTCAGCAGAACTACAAGAATGTAATTAGAGGTCCTCCAAAAATACTTTGAAAATTTGCCGCATTTGGCTTTACAAGTATGTATAGGGCACTTACGTTTCGCATCGAGACCAGGAAATTGGCTCGTCAAAGTAGAAGTACGATTAGCAAAAAA
>JBAXIG010000013.1:0-30797 GCA_037138535.1 Actinomycetes bacterium | reverse complement strand
TTGCAGGGCGCGGGCGATCAAGGTCTTATGTTTGGCTATGCATGCGACGACACACCTGAGCTGATGCCGCTCCCGATCGCTCTCGCTCATCGTCTTGCACAACGTTTAGCTGAAGTCCGTCACACCGAGATGCTTCCTTACTTGCGCCCGGACGGTAAAACTCAGGTCACGATTGAATACGACGGTGACACTCCCGTTCGTATCGATACAGTCGTAGTGTCGAGCCAGCATGCTGACAAAATCAGTCTTGAAAATCTCCTGAGCCCTGATGTCATCAAGCATGTCATCGAGCCTGAGTTGGCATTAGTAAACATTGATTCCAAGGGCGCAAGAATGCTTATCAATCCCACCGGACGTTTCGTTATCGGTGGTCCTATGGGCGATGCGGGGCTTACAGGTCGCAAGATTATCGTCGACACATATGGCGGTATGGCTCGTCACGGTGGAGGGGCCTTTAGCGGAAAGGACCCATCAAAGGTCGATCGCTCAGCGGCTTATGCCATGCGATGGGTGGCAAAAAATGTGGTGGCCGCTGGCCTAGCGCGCCGTTGTGAAGTTCAGGTTGCCTATGCCATTGGAAAGGCACAACCTGTCGGGCTCTTCGTAGAGACGTTTGGAACGGGAGTTGTTCCAGTGGAGCAGATTCAAGCAGCTGTTGCGCAAGTATTCGATTTGCGTCCCGCCGCGATTATCCGCGACCTAGATCTCCTCCGTCCCATTTATTCAGCGACAAGCGCATATGGTCACTTTGGACGTGAGCTTCCCAACTTCACGTGGGAATTGACCAACCGCGCTGATGCGTTGAAGGCTGCAGTAAAAGGTTAATCATGGAGCCGTTGGAGTTAATCTCCACCGCTCCTAAGCGGCGTCGCACCGCGTTGCCAGTGGCTTTACAGGCGCCGATCGCGAGCATCTTGGTTGACACAGGGGTGGTGCACCTCGATCAACCATTTGATTACCTTGTACCGGCTAAGTGGGAAGACTTCGCGCAACCTGGAACCTTGGTCCGTGTGCCATTTTCAGGACGACTTTGCGACGGTGTCATTATCGAGCGAAGTGAGGCTTCACTCCATCAATCACTTAAGGCAATATCATCGGTTACCTCTTCGATACCAATTCTTACGGTAGAGCTTCTTCAACTCATAGAGAGGTGTCGAGATTATTACGTCGGTACCTTTTGGGATCTCTTCCGTTCCGCGGTGCCACCGCGCCATGCACGTGGCGAAAAGGATGCCCTCTCCTTTCAAGGCGAGAATGCTCCAGAACTTAAGAGTCATGCGCTTCCAAATCGTGTTGAGTCGTTCGTGGCGGCGGCAGTTGCAGGCAAGGCGCCACACGCCATGCTCCTTAATCAGCAGGGCGAGATCCATCAACGCTTACTCCTTGATGCCATCTCGGAGATGGTTCGACGAGGCCTCAAGATATTGCTCATTTATCCGGATCAACGAGATGTTGAAGTCGCGGAGAATTTGGTCAACGAGCGAGGAATGCACACAAGCACTCTGCACTCCGGTCTATCACCTCAACTGCGCTACCGCAATTACCTCATTTCAGAACGCAATGAGTTGCCGATTACGATTGGTACTCGTGGAGCCCTCTTTGCTCGCGGAAAATACGACGTGATCGTTTTGGTCGATGAGGAAGATCATGCATACCAGGAGCCACGTTCACCAGGATGGAGCGCAGCTGGTATAGCCAATATTCGTTCGGCAGGAATCGGGCTTTTGACTGTTGCTCCAGCGATACCGCTCTCCCGTTTATCCGAATTAGATTCGGGGGAGATGCACCTATTAAATTCAGAGATCCCGCGCCCTCGAGTTCATACTGACAACTCTGGTGTGCGCATACCTACAAGTGCATGGAACGTGATGCGCAAGGCTCTTAAATCCGGACCTGTCTTAGTAACAGTTGCAAGAAAAGGTCACACGCCAGGATTGCTCTGTCAATCATGCAAAAATCGCGCACTCTGCACTTGTGGTGGCCCGCTCGTCCTAATGTCGAGCCATGCGGTTCCTTCTTGCTCCCTCTGCGACAGGGTCTCGATTGATTGGCGATGCGGTGAATGTCAAGATCAGAGGCTGCGACCTTTAGGAATTGGAAGTGAACGCACCGTTGAGGAGCTTGGTAAGGCATTCCCGGGGATTCCAGTACAAAGTTCGACCGCTGATAAGCGCCTCGAAGAGTTGGATGGGTCCCCACGCATAGTAGTTGCGACAAGTGGGTGCGAACCGAAGGTAAAAGTGGGTTATCAGGCTGTGATCTTGCTCGATGGTGAATTCTTAGCAGCACGAGCTGAGTTAGATGCCCTCCAAGACCTGAGGCGGCGATGGAAGTTCTCTGTTTCACTGCTGGCCGCTGCAGGCGAAGTATTTGCATCATTGCCGGACGCGCACCCAGTGGTGAAATCTTTGCTCATGCCCAACTCGCTTGAGTATCTCCATCGCGAGATGGCGGAGCGGCGTGAATTGCAACTGCCCCCGGCAGTGGCTTCGGCAGTAATCAGCCCGGCGCCGAGTGGGGGAGTTCCCGAGGCGGTCCGTATTCTTGGAACGGCAGAGCGCGCCGTACTAACTTGTGCATGGGAGGTGGCACCCGTGCTGCGAGAATATTTGCGGAGCGAACGAGACGCCGCGAGTCTTGCCAAACGTAAAATTTCATATCGTTTCGCGCCATTTCGAATCGACGAAAGGGTTCAATAATGGGAAGAGTATGGATCGATTTTATACACATCGATGATTCCAAAATTGTTGAGACAAATTTAGGTGGGAAGATTTTTGGCGCGCACTCGCTTGCCGAGGGAGCTACATCTCAATGCGGACGTGCGGCGGAAGTCGATGGTCCCGGATGGACGCGTGTCATTTCGCTCGAAGGTGGAGTAGCAGTTGATTCGCATCAGGTGAGTGGGCATCTGCGTGGCTATTTGATATCAGGAAAGGTTCTCACCGATACAGGAGAGTACTCACAGGGATTCTTCTTCGAAGTATCTGCGGGGGGCACTTTCCCACGTGTCGAAGCGCTTGAAAGGTGCCAACTCTTTATCTCTGTTGAAGGCGATTACGATGGAGGAGATCAAGGAATTGCCGATCCTGCGCATTTCGCGCATGTAGAGACATCGGTATGGCAGGCGGCAAAGGTGAAAGATTTGCCAGGTGGGGCTGCACGCAAGCCGCTCGGTGATCATGACGATTTTGGCGCAGGCATTTTGGGCGTACTCCCTGGCTGGGATAGCCCATTTGATGAGTGGCATACCTTCAGCGAAGAGATTTTCATTCTTACTGGATCGATGAGCACTTCATTTGGTGTGATGCGCGCCGGCGCGTATCTCTCCCATCCCGCTGGCTCAGACACCAACCATGGGCCGGTCTTTAGCCGTGATGGATCCACCATGCTCGTGCTACGCCATGGACCAATTGGCAACACTTATACACCAGCGCCCCTCGGTGAATTGGAACGGGTTCGGGGCTTAGACTAGGCACTCCCGCGTCGAAAGGATTCCACATGGCGATTCAACCTGTTCGTCTTTTTGGCGATCCAGTTCTTTCCACAGCGGCAAGTGCTGTCGTTGATTTCGACAAAGAATTGCGCACGCTAGTGCAAGATCTCACGGAAACAATGCTTAATGCTCCAGGAGCTGGCCTGGCGGCGCCGCAAATCGGTGTGGGGTTGCGCGTCTTTGTCTGGGATGTCGATGAAGAACTTGGACACCTCATCAATCCTGTGCTCGACCTCTCTGATGACGTACAAGAGGGGGACGAAGGGTGTCTCTCTTTTCCTGGATTGCTGTACAACACCTCTCGCGCCCTCAGGGTGGTAGCTAAGGGTTTTAATATGTTTGGTGATCCTGTCCAGATTGAGGGAAGTGAGTTACTCGCCCGCGCCATTCAACACGAGACCGATCATCTCGATGGCATCCTATTTATCGATCGGTTAGATCTCGCACTTCGCAAGGAAGCAATGAAAGCTATTCGTGAAGCTGAGTGGTTCAACGAGAACGCAACGATCGTCAGGGTTTCGCCGCACGGTGGGCTTTACTGAGTGCGGATCGTTTTTGCGGGAACCCCTGACGTCGGGATTCCGGTTCTCGAATCCATTCACCCGTCTGTGGTGGGCGTTCTCACAAGACCAGATGCGCAAGTCGGTCGCGGTCGTGAGGTGCAACCGTCGCCAATTGGGCAGTGGGCGCAAGATCATGAGATCGATACGTTCAAGGCGACAAAAACTTCTCCCGAGTTGGTGTCTTGGTTACAGGAGAAATCTTTTGATATTGGGGTTGTAGTTGCCTACGGAGCGCTACTGCCACGTGAACTACTTTCCATTCCTAAATACGGATGGATCAACATTCACTTTTCACTTCTTCCTCAGTTACGAGGTGCGGCACCCGTCCAGCGGGCGATTCTTAACGGCGACACTCTCACTGGCATCACTATATTCCAGCTCGAGGAAGGGATGGATACGGGACCGATCTTTGGAGCTTCAACGCGAGAGATTGGCGCACGCGAGACCAGTGATGTATTGCTGTCGGCACTTGCCTTGGAGAGTATCCCCTTGTTGGAGCAGGTATTACACGGAATCGATGGTGGCACCATGCGAGCCCACCCGCAGGTGCCAGAAGGGGAGAGTTATGCGCCCAAGATTTCCAAGGATGAATATCGAATTTTGTGGGATCGGCCAAGTCATTTCATCACTCGACAGGTCAGAGCCTTTCACCCAATGACGTACACGCAATTCCGCGGAGATCGTCTCGCAATATTGCAGGCATGCGAGGCAGACATCAACGTGGATATTTCTCCGGGGCAGTACGTGATGGATGCGGGGCGTCTCATCGTCGGAACGGCTTTTGGTGCGATTGAACTCAAAGAGGTGCGACCTGCCGGCAAGAAGGACATGACCACTGAAGAATGGCTTCGTGGCGCCCGCCTCGTCGAGGGTGAAAGATTCGAGTGAGCATCGACCGCACTCGAATGACGGTGATAGAGGCGCTTATCAAGGTTGAGCGCGACGACGCATACGCCAATCTCATTCTTCCTCCCATGATTCGTGATCTAGATGAACGTGATGCAGCGTTTGCAACCGAACTCACCTATGGCACATTAAGAATGCTTGGACTCTATGATCGAATCTTAAATTCTGTATCAACTCGTTCAGTTCTAGAGATGGATATAGAGGTTCGAGCAGTATTGCGCGCTGGCGCCCACCAGTTGCTTTCTATGCGAACCCCTCCACATGCGGCAGTCGACACAAGTGTCGACATTGCTCGTAAGTTTTCTGGTCAGTCAGGATCTAAATTCGTCAACGCGTTATTGCGACGAGTTTGTGAAAAAAGTATTGACGAATGGACAGCGCAGTTAAGCGAAGGTAAGTCCCGAGGTGAGTCGCTCGCTATCCGTCACTCTCACCCGGAGTGGATTGTGAATGCCTATCGCGATGCGCTGGGATCTTGGGAAGAGTGTGAATTACTTTTGGCGGCAAATAATCGACCCGCACCCTTGACATTGGTGGCACGTCCGGGTCGATCTGACGGTAGCGAACTCGTTGAGTTAGGTGCCGAAGTGTGTGCGCTCTCTCCTTACGCGTATCGCTGGTCGGGCTCGCTGAAGAAGGTCGCTGGGCTCATCGATGGCAGCGTGGGAGTTCAAGACGAGGGCTCGCAGTTGGTAACGATCCTTACTTCTTCGGCTGAGGTAATTGGTCAAGATGATCGCTGGCTTGATTTATGTGCCGGTCCGGGGGGCAAAGCTGCACTGCTAGAAGCGATAGGCATCCAAAGGGGGGCGACTCTTACGGCAAATGAAGTGACGCCGCATCGAGCAGAGTTGGTACGACACGTGATGGTTTACCCAGAAAATGTAACTGTGATGGATGGAACGGATATGAATCTGCCGGCATCCTCCTTTGATCGAGTTGTGGTGGACGCGCCATGTTCTGGGCTGGGTGCGCTACGTCGTCGACCAGAGGCCCGTTGGCGGAAGTCTCTTCGAGACCTGGCTAGTTTGGTGCCGCTGCAAGAAAAGCTTGTACTTTCTGCGCTCAAATTGGTCCGCCCTGGTGGGGTGGTCGCGTATATAACGTGTTCGCCTCACATAGCTGAAACGCAAGGAGTGCTAGAGAGAGTGCTACGTGACAACTCATTTGAGCTGATTCCAATACAGGCTCCTAACGCAGGCAATACTCTGCAACTTTGGCCGCATAAGGATGGGACTGACGCGATGTTCCTCGCCCTTATTAGACGTCTCCACTAGTAGATTCACCTCATGAGGATTACGCCTAGCATCCTGAACGCAGATCTTGCCCGACTGGCAGATGAAATTGGGCGCATTCCTTCATCCGACATGGTCCATCTTGATGTCATGGATGGTCACTTCGTTCCGAATCTCACATTCGGTATTGCGGTAGTTGAATCCATTCGCGCAAGTACGTCTCTTCCTTTGGATGCGCATCTCATGATTGAAGATCCAGACTTATGGGCCCCACGCTATGCCGAATTCGTCGATAGCGTGACTTTTCATGTCGAAGCTGCTCGCGACCCTTCCGCGATTTTGAAATCTGTCAGGCAGCGGGGAGCCCGCGCCGCCTTTGCTTTGAAACCCGGCACCAGCATCGAGCCGTACGTTGATCTCATCCCTCAGGCTGACATGGTTTTGATTATGACCGTCGAGCCCGGTTTTGGGGGGCAGAGTTTCATGCACGACATGATGGAGAAAGTTCGTCGCACGAGGGCGCTCATAGGGGGAGATAAGAACATCTACCTTCAGGTCGACGGTGGAGTATCTCTCGACACCATCGCTATTGCCGCTGAAGCGGGAGCGGATACCTTCGTGGCGGGCTCTGCCGTCTTTAAAGCTTCGGATCCAGACGCCATGGTCGCGCAATTGCGAGATAAAGCCCGCTCCCGCTGAGCTCATTAGTGAGGATACGTTTTGGGGCCCCTTCTCTGCCCATTTTGTAATCAGGGGTGAGATGGAGGGCCGCGTTCTCAACTGCCTCCTTTCTGGTTCGAAGACGGTCGGTCAGGTGGCTAATGGGCCACCCAGTAGCACCACCGCCACGTACACTGCCTCCATGAAGACCTTTGATCAGCTCTGGGCCGAGATCTCAGACAAGCAAGCGGGGGAGAGTGGGAATACCGGCGCTTTACTTGCTGCTGGGATTCACGAAATCGGTAAGAAAGTCGTCGAGGAGGCAGCGGAAGCGTGGATGGCCGCTGAGCATGAATCTAAGGCCGAGACGGCTCTAGAGATTAGCCAATTGCTCTATCACGCCCAAGTGCTCGCTAAGGCCAAGGGCCTCACCATTGAAGAGATATACGAGGTTCTTTGATCATGCTCCGTATTGCCGTACCCAACAAAGGCTCACTTTCAGACTCTGCAGCGGAAATGTTACGCGAGGCTGGATACCGACAACGGAGTGACTCGCGCGATTTGATTTTGATTGACTCTGAAAACGACGTGGAGTTCTACTTCCTCCGTCCACGCGATATCGCTCTTTATGTAGGTTCCGGCGAACTCGATGCCGGCATCACGGGGCGTGACTTGCTTGTTGACTCTGATGCTCCAGCAAAAGAAGTATTGGCACTCAATTTTGGGGCGTCTACCTTTCGCTTTGCAGCCCTTGCAGGTTCGACGGTCTCAATGAGTTCTCTCGCAGGTAAGCGAGTTGCCACCGCTTACCCCGTTCTTCTCGAAAAGTATTTGAAGGAGCAGGGCGTGAGCGCGATAGTAGTGCGCCTCGATGGAGCGGTGGAAACATCTGTACGCCTAGGAGTCGCTGATGCCATTGCGGACGTTGTCTCAACCGGCACCACATTACGGCAGGCAGGTCTAGAGATCTTTGGTGATCCAATTTTTAAAAGTGAAGCGGTTCTTATCAGTCGCAGTGAATCTGCGGCTTTGGAAACATTAATACGTCGCCTCCAAGGCGTTATCATTGCACGGCAGTACGTGCTTATGGATTACGACATAAGCAATGACCTGGTAGAAGCTGCTTGCACGATCACTCCCGGAATTGAATCGCCCACAATTTCTCCGCTGCATTCATCAGGATGGTCAGCAGTGCGTGCCATGGTGCCGCGCAAAGAGACCAATCGCGTGATGGATGACCTCTGGAATTTGGGAGCACGCGGCATCCTGGTCACTGACATCCACGCCTGTCGACTCTAAGGACCGAATTGGTATGAAAGAAGTGCTACGGGAACTCAAGAGCGAGATTGCCGCTGGTAAATCGGTAGCACTTGCCACCGTCGTACGAACTTGGCGTTCTGCACCTCGCCTTCCGGGCGCCTCTCTCTTGGTTACTTCCACAGAAGAAGTGGTGGGGTCTATAAGTGGTGGGTGTGTCGAGGGGGCGGCTTTCGAGAGAGGGCAGGAAGCACTCAGCGGCGTTGCGCCCTCGGTGGACGTGTATGGCGTGAGCGATGATGAAGCATTTGCGGTGGGGCTTACGTGCGGTGGAATCCTCGAAGTTTTTACTGAATCCATCTCCACAGAGTCGTGGCCTGAATTACCTGCAATTATCGAAAAGATCGAGGCGCAAGTGCCGATAGCAGTGGTCACTATCGTTGCCGGAGGATCCCGAGTGGGATCACACATCGCCATCGGTCGAGATTTCGTTCTGGGATCTTTGGGTTCGCAACGACTCGACACGGCGGTTCGGGACGACGTGCTGGGAATGTTAGTAGCAGTACAAACGGGCTTCCTCAAGTACGGCGAAGAAGGCGAACGCCTGCTGGCAGATATTGAACTCTTCGTCTCCACTTTTGCACCACCGGCGAAGATGTTTGTCTTTGGGGCTATCGACTTCGCTTCTTCGGTCGCACGAGTAGGCAAGTTCCTAGGTTTTCATGTGACGGTCTGCGATGCGCGGCCACTCTTCACTACCGCAAAAAGATTTCCCGATGCTGACGAACTCATCGTTGATTGGCCACATCGATATTTCGAAACGCAAGAGATCGATAATCGCATGGTGGTGTGTGTCCTTACCCATGATTCTAAATTCGATATTCCCTTGCTTAAATTAGCGTTACGTTCCGATGCTGCCTACGTCGGCGCTATGGGATCACGAAGAACCCACGAAGACCGTCTCGATCGATTACGTGCTGAAGGATTGACTGAAATCGAGCTTTCAAGGCTTCATTCACCGATTGGCTTAGATTTAGGTGCACGTACGCCCGAGGAGACCGCAATATCAATTGCTGCTGAGATAGTGGCCCACCGCTGGGGAGGGAGCGCAGTTCCGTTGCGCACCTCAGATGGTCCTATCCATCCGGGAGCAGCGCGATAGTGATCACAGGACTTTTGTTGGCTGCCGGTGGTGGGCGTCGATTTGGTGGACCTAAAGCCCCATATGTGCACGAAGGCGAGCGATTGGTAGATCGAGGCGTGCGCCTCCTGCGTGAATCTGGGTGTCAAGAAGTCGTAGTTGTCTTGGGAGCTTGGGTGGGTGAGGTTGCCCATGCCACCGTGGTGATCAATAGTGAGTGGGAGAGCGGGCAATCTTCTTCGTTGTTGCAAGGACTTGAATCACTCCCTGTGGGAGCAGAGAGAGTCTGTGTATTGCTCGTGGACCAGATAGGTATGACGACTCAAGTCATCTCGCAGGTGCTTGATTCCCCGGAAGAGATAATCGCTGCAGGCTTTGAAGGTCGCTTCTCGCCGCCCTTAGCATTCACGCGGCAACATTTCGCTCCGTTGATGACCGACCTGAGACAAGCTCTCTTGGATGGGGAACGAAGCGATAGTGGAGCACGGCATTACTTCCAACAAGTGGGCGGCATTATCCTTCAGGTAGACGATCCGGCTCTACTCGAAGATTTAGATGAACCACCGAAGAATTAGCGCTTGAGGCAAAAAAATTCGATGGGAATCCCGCTCGGGTCACGTGTTGTTACGGCCCAGCAGTAAGAAACATCCTCCACGGGACCACGAGTACATCCCAGGGCATCAAGTTTGGTTGCCCAAGCGCGCACTTCAGATTCACTCTCGCAGGCGATGCCTACGTGATCCAGGCCAACATTTCCCTCGTCAAAACGTTGGTCATCTCGAGTCTTGTTGTTCTCTGTGAGACCGATAATCAAACCCGACGGCCATGCGAGTCGTGCGCGGGTCCAACCTGGTCCCTCCCGAGGGGTCACTGACGCTTCTCCGAAGAGTCGTTGGTACCACTCGGCACTTACTTCTTTGTCGATGACCGTGAGCGTGATGTGGTGAAATTGCATGAAATCCGCTGCCTTCCACTAGATCTTGAAGCTAGGTGAGTTGTCTAGCTAAACCGGCAATAGCAGCAGTGAATGCTTCCATCGGTGGTGTCACTAACCCCGCGCCTACTTGGCCAGTGCCAGCAACTTTGCCAGCCATTCCTGTATTGATCTGCGGAAGAATTCCAGTTCGCAATACACGTGTGACGTCTATTCCTGTGGGTGCTCCTCGAAATTCCAACACCGGAATGCCGAAAGTGGGGTTCTCGCCCTCGCAAATTTCATACATTCGCCTTGTGGTGGCCAGCGCGTCCGGCACGCTTCCTCCAATGAAACGCACAATGGCAGGAGCTGCCGCCATGGAGAAGCCGCCAATTCCTGCGGTTTCGGTGATCGCGCTATCACCGATGTCTGGATTTGCGTCGGCGGCGGTGTAATTTCCCAAATAGAGACCATGGGGTGTCTGTGCCGGACCGATGAACCATTCATCACCAGTTCCAGATGTTTGAATGCCAAAGTCTGTTCCGTTGCGAGCCATCACGGTTACTATCGTGCTGCCAGGAATATTCTCAGCAGCTCGGGTTTGTAGCTTGCATGCAGGCATCACTAAGTTAAGAAAGAAGTGATCGTTGCCACCCACGAAGCGCGCAACGCGCGCAACGTCGGAGGAGGTTCCACCTTCAATCATGTAGGGGAGTAGGTCGCGCAGGAACATCAATGTTCCAGCTCGGTTTCGATTATGACCTTCATCGCCCATTTGGATCATTTGAGAAATGATTGCTCGAACGTCAATGCGTTCTTCTCGAGCGCGTACTCCAAGTTGCAAAAGTGGCCCGAGGACATCGCGCATCCAATCCAAACGTTCAATAACTTCGGGGGAGTAGGCCCCGTAGCGCAGAACTTTTCCGAGGCCTTCGTTAAGTGAGCACCAAGACTTATTCCCTGTGTGGGGGTCTTGGAGCTCAAACATCCACATGGATGGCGTCACTACGCCCGCCATAGGACCGACGGCGCCACGATGATGACATGGCTCTAGAGCAACGCCGTTCTTTTCCAAGGTTCGTTCGGCAGCTTCGGGTGAATCGGCCATCTTCTCGTAAAGCATCGCGGCGATGAGTGCGCCTCTCATCGGGCCCGAGGCGCGGGACCACTCAATCGGCGGCCCAGCATGGAGGAACTCACCGCGACCCAGGTTGAGTGCCTCAGACGCTGGTTTTACATCAACAAGAACAGCTCCACTATTGAGCATCTTGGAAAGCGCCAGTTTATTTGCCGCGCTTCTCCTTTGATCTGCCATGACATCGTGCAGATCCTTTCCTCCGAGCGGAGGGGACCACTCGACAGCCTGTGTGGGGACACCTTGGTTGCGCAATGAGTCGTTCAATAGAGAAATGCCGGCAGTCGCTGCAGATAATGATTCGGTAAGGAATCCATTCATCGTGGAACTCCTATCGCATCGAGGGCTGCATGAGTTGCGTAAGCATTGCTCAGGAACACTTTCGCTCCTGCTTCAGTGAGTAGCGCCTTCTGTCTCTCAAAATTTTGCGGATCCAATGTGGTTCCAATGAGCGAGAGAAAGATGGGCTTGGTGCTTGCGGAAATCGTGGCCGCTAACTCTTCGGCAGGAGTTGGCGAAGCGCCATGACCTAAAACTACATCCATCAATATGACTCCGCAGGATGGATCTTTGATCTCCCTTGCGAGCCGCTCTACCCTCAATTTTGAATCAATCATGGGATGGGCTCTGCCTACTGTCATAGCATCATCGCCGAAATCGATGAATGTATGTGACGTTGCTGGACCAAACGGATCTAGGAGCCAATCCTTTTCAAGCGGAATATTGGAGAAGATCGGTGTGCGAGTTCTCCTTGAGGCGATCAGCATCGCCTCATCACACAGCGTTCCGCCAGCAAAAAGGCCTCGAAGTGAGCCTTCTGCTGTCGATGAAGTGCCTACTTCCTGCGCCCAGGGTCGATGCTTCACATCAAGTTCTTGCAGAACCTTTTCAGTAGTCTCCGTGATATCTGAACCGGTTGATCCTAAAAGCCCGAAGATAACTTTCTTCTTCATTCCACTCGCGATGTCTTTGAGTGATTGCGCCACCTCGGGAGCTGCGGGCTTTGAAACGAAGACAATCAGGTCTGTATGTTCGTCCTCCTCCAACAAGGCAAGCGCTTCTTTTGCAGAACGTCCGGCGACTGCTGATGAAAGATCGCGACCGCCCAGGCCAATGCAGTGCGAGATGCCAACCCCAGCATGATCCAACAGGGTAGTGAGGTGCTGTGCGCCGGTTCCCGAGGCCGCGATGATGCCTACGCTTCCTGGCGAGACTACGTTGGCAAAACCCAGCCCCACGCCTCCGATGATTGCCGTTCCGCAATCAGGTCCCATTACTAGTAGGCCTCGAGCGACAGCGATGTCTTTGAGGAGGATCTCATCTTCGACAGTGACGTTGTCGCTAAAAATCATCACGTTCATGCCATTTTCCAAGGCGTCCACTGCGTCGATAAAGGCAAACTCTCCTGGCACTGAGATGAGGGCCAGGCCCGCTCCTTGCGTGCGACCAAGTGTTCTAGCGGGGGCCACACCGGAGTCGGCGGACTGCTCGCGACTCTTACGAAGTTGTTCTTCCAGAACTTCTTCTACTACAACAAATGCGTGAGTGAGTGATTCCTCGTCAGCTGCATCTATGGCGATGATTAAATCGTTGGGGCTAGTCGTTGGAAGCACGAAGCCCATTTGTTCAGCCAATTCGATATTGAGTGGAGTCGCCATTGCAACCAATGCGCCATCAATACCTACACCAGCCCGTTGGCTCACTTGCATCAGTGAAACTGAATCCCGATAGAAGCCTGGTCGAATCTCAATACGTATCATGCCGCTCTCCTGAAGCATTGTTGGGCGGTTTCCATTCCCCGAAGCAAGGCCGTCCCCGAGGAGTGTCCTACTGCAAGTAAGGCCTCTTGCGTGCGAGATGTCATGGCGCCCAGGGCAATCTCACGCGCGGCATCTGCTACGACAGGAATCGCAAACCCATATAGCGCTGCGTCCAAGAGAACAGCGCTAAAAGTTGTGGTCCGATCGTTCTTCCACTCTGATCTGTCCAGAGAGTGAGAAATACCTAGGGCTCTCGCCATAATGAGGAATCCGGCAACTTCGTCATCGCCCTCGGGGGTGAGTCCAGCGCCAAAACCGATTTTTGCCCGCAGATCGTGTTCCACGGATGTCGGAGCACAGATGACTGTTGAGTGAAGAGCGATGAAAGGAGTCCGCAGGACGCGGGAAACACCAAGAAGTGCGCCGTCGACCTGCCATTCGTTCATCGAGGTACGGGCGAGTCGAGATGGCACCTCGGGAAGAAAGAGTGATGTGGGTAGCGGCCTTGCTACATCGTTTTCGACCGTGAGGAAAGAGCCTAGATCTCCTAACCACCAGGAGATCTTCGATGAGAGGCCAAGTATTTTGAATGACTCAACGCCTAGAAATGGCAGCAAAACCGAAAAACTGGATTGCGATAAGAGTGGGACCGTCGAAGCGCGATCCGAAGACATATCGTAAGGCTAGCGCCTCGGACCACTTTCCCTCAGCGCTTCATGCCTGCCCAATAGACCCAAAAAAATTATTTGCATGTTGTCACCTCAACACGCCGTACTAAATAGCTCCAATATTGCCCCAGCATTTGTAGGTAATTGTTAATGGGTACGTCCCCTTTCGGCTCTAACTTAGAAGCAGCCTTAACGGATTCGACCCTGATCAAATCCGTGGTCTCTGGATAACCCCAGATACCGTGCCCTTCAGGAGGGGGCGTAATCATGGCATGGACACTCTCAACCGCAGGACCCGGCGAGGTAGTAAAGCCTAACGAACGCCTCAGCTACGGACGTATGGTCGGACTCGGCGCTCAGCACGTAATGGCCATGTTCGGTGCCACATTCGTCTTCCCACTCATCATGGGCTTAAATGCCAACCTCAGCGTCATGATGTCGGGTGTAGCCACGGTGCTCTTCTTGCTCATCGTCGGAAATCGAGTACCTAGCTATTTGGGTACCTCTGCCTCATTCGTAGGCGCCGTAGCGGCAATTCGCGCTGGCGGTGGAACTTCTGCACAAGTGACCGGCTCCATCCTTATCGCCGGTCTTCTCCTTGCAATCGTGGGTCTCATCGTGCACTTTGCCGGTGGCGCCGTAGTAAGCAAGGTGCTTCCTCCAGCAGTCACAGGTGCTGTTGTTATGTTGATCGGTTTCAACCTCGCCCCAGTAGCTACTGGCGTGTACTGGCAC
The DNA here is from genome assembly GCA_037138535.1 of Actinomycetes bacterium. GTDB lineage: Bacteria > Actinomycetota > Actinomycetes > Nanopelagicales > Nanopelagicaceae. The sequence goes on along the minus strand of JBAXIG010000013.1, from coordinate 16,328 downwards.
CAAGATGAGTGGCTGGGCTTCCTTACTTTGGTGGCTACCCTCGTGATGTCAGTGGTATTCCGTGGCTTCCTATCGCGCATCACGGTATTCCTTGGGCTCATCGTGGGTGTGGTCATTGCTTGGCTCATGGACGTCTTGAGTATCACTGGCTATGACCGCTTCGCTGGTGGAGATCCAAATACTCCATTGGCAGCCGCAGTCAAGCGCGTTGATTTCTCCGGAGTTGGCAAAGCTGATTGGTTTGGACTCCCAACAATGACGGGTCCCACCTTTACGGGTTCCTTCATTCTTTTGGTAATCCCCGCTGTCATTGCACTCATCGCAGAGAATACCGGCCACGTGAAAGCTGTAGCTGAAATGACTGGCGAAAATCTCGATGACGTACTTGGGCGCGCACTTATCGGTGATGGCGTGGGCACAATGCTCACCAGCGCCGTTGGTGGCTCACCTACGACGACATACGCAGAGAACATCGGCGTTATGGCAGCTACCAAGGTCTACTCGACCTTGGCTTATTACATTGCGGCCGTATTTGCGATCCTCTTTGGGCTTTGCCCCAAGTTTGGTGCTTTGATCAACGCAGTTCCCGGTGGCGTACTTGGCGGCGTGACGACCATCCTTTACGGCATGATCGGCATCCTTGGTGCCAAGATCTGGATTGAGAATAAGGTTGATTTTGGTAACCCAGTAAACCTCGTTCCCATCGCTGCAGCCATCATCCTTGGCGTAGGCAACGTATCGCTGAAGTTCACCAACGACTTCTCGATCACCGGAATTGCTGCAGGTACCTTGGTCGCAGTCATCGGCTGGCACCTCTGCAACATGCTGGCAAAGAAAGTCAAGCGCTAAGCCCTAAAGGTGTGATTCTCTAGAATCAGACCTTTACGAAAGGCGGGTGGAGGAATCCACCCGCCTTTCGTGCGTTATCGCCTGGCTTTTTTGGATTCTTAGGCGATAATTCATCCTTCGGTTACCAAAGAGAGAGAAGATAGTTCAATGAAGCCCTCTCGTTTCCAATACGTGCGGCCTCGCTCCATCTCGGAAGCGGTGGTGGCGTTGCAACGTCACAACTCCAAGGTGCTGGCTGGCGGTCAGAGCCTCACTCCGCTCCTCTCGATGCGACTAGCGGCTCCAGAGGTATTGGTAGATATCAATGGGCTCACGGAGCTTTCTGGCATTGAATTACGCGGGCCAGACTTGTGGATTGGAGCTATTGCCCGACACCAAGAGGTCCTCACTCACCACTTGGTCAAAACTCATGTCCCGATGATTGCGCAGGCGCTGGCATACGTAGCACATCCTGTAATACGCAATCGTGGAACATCAGTGGGCTCAATTGCACACGCAGACCCTGCCGGAGAGCTCACTGCTGTAGCTGCGTTGCTTGAGGCCCGGATTCACGTTTCAGACCATCAAGGAACTCGCGAAATTTTGGCAGCCGATTTTTTCGTGGGGCCACTCGAATCTTCATTACAACATGGTGAACTAGTCACTGGTGTGTCATTCCCTGTATTAGATAACACTTGGGGGAGTTCTTGCCAGGAAGTTGCCCGCAGACATGGTGATTATGCACTCGCAGGGGTCTGCGCTTTAGTGCAAGTTCTTGATCACCAAATGGTGTCCGCAAAAATTGCCATATTCTCGGTTGGTGGAACACCGTTGGTGATCGATGTGATGGGCGTGCATGGAGACCCCGAGCAGTTAAACCTTAAAGTGCAAGCGCAGATAGAACCCGATACAGATATTCATGCTACTGCTGATTACCGTCGTCAACTTGTAAAAACCCTTGTAGTAAGAGCACTCACCGAGGCCCGTGTTCATGCAGAATCGAGACGACCATGAATCCCGAGGAATTATTTCTAGTAGAACTCACAGTCAATGGGACCCCATTGAGCGCGCGAGTTCCTTCTCGAAGAATACTCTCTGATTTCCTCCGCCACGACTTGCGCCTTACTGGCACTCACGTCGGCTGCGAACACGGAGTCTGCGGCGCCTGCACCATCTTGCTCGAGGGTAAGCCAGTGCGCGGTTGTCTTATTTTCGCAGTGAGCGTCACCGGCTCTGCGGTGACCACAGTTGAAGGTTTGGTCAACAACGATGGGTCTTTGGGGATTGTTCAGCGCGCTTTCCATGAGTCACACGGTTTGCAATGTGGTTTCTGTACGCCAGGATTCATTACTACGATCCATGCGTTTTTGAAGGAGAATCCACATCCCACGGAGGAAGAGGCCCGGGAGGCGATTGCAGGAAATCTCTGCCGTTGCACGGGGTATCAAAACATTATCAAATCAGTGATGAGAGCCGCTGAACTGATTGATTCTGGGGTGCGCGATGACCACTAAATCATTTGGTGAACCTATCCTGCGCAAGGAGGACCCCCGTTTAGTCTCTGGCCAGGGACGCTATCTCGATGATCTAGGACACGACGCCTTGGCGGCGGCATTTCTCCGTAGTCCACATGCCTCTGCTCGCATTTTGGATATCGACGTCGCTGATGCTCTTGACGTACCCGGGTTGATTGGAATTTACACATACGAAGATCTCGAGGGTCGTGTTGCAGAACCCCTACCCTTACTCATCCCTCATCCCGCCCTCCTCAACGGCAGAACTGGGTATCCACTCGCTAATGAGTATGTCCGCCACGTGGGCGAAGCCATTGTCATGGTCATCGCAGAAGATCGGTATGTCGCTGAAGATGTTGTGGACCTCATTAAGGTCTCGTATGAAATCTTGAAACCAGTTGTCGGTATTGAAAACGCTAAAGCGGCACACAATGCGGTGCATTCAAGTGTTCCAAACAATGTCAGCGCACACTCTGTCAAAGAAGTCGGCGACGCACGTGCCATGATCAAGTCGGCTCCTCATAAACTTTCGCTAGATCTCTTTATTGAAAGAAGCGCGTGCTCTCCTCTCGAGGGTAAGGGCGTTTACGCTATCTGGGAGGAAGATTCACAAGAGTTGCGTCTTTGGTCCTCAACGCAAACCTCAACTGGTGTCCGGGCCGCCGTGGCAGCCAAACTTGATCTTCCGCTGCAGAAAGTCGAGTGCATCGCCCCCGATGTGGGTGGCGGATTCGGCGTGAAGATCATGCACCCATGGCCAGAGGAAGTTCTCATCCCTTGGGCGGCACGCAAGCTGAATCGCCCTGTTAAGTGGAGTGAAGATCGGCGCGAACACTTCATATCGTCGGCCCATGAAAGAGCTCAAGAGCATCACATCGAGGTCGGATTCGATGAAGAAGGCCGCATCCTTGGATTAGACGTCACGTTTTTCCATGATAATGGGGCATATACGCCATACGGAATTATTATTCCGCTCATCACATCAACTCAATTGCTTGGTCCTTATAAGCCTGCTTCATACCGGGTCGAATTTACTTCCCTCTTTACCAACACTGTCTTAGTCATTCCTTACCGCGGCGCTGGAAGACCTCAAGGCGTTTTCGCTATGGAGCGCACGGTCGATGCGATTGCTAAGTACTTGAAACTGGATAGAACTGTGGTCCGTGAACGAAACTTTATACAACCGCACGAGATGCCCTACGACCTAGGTTTGATCTTCCAAGATGGACGGCCACTGGAGTATGACTCAGGTGATTTCCCAGCATCTATGGCAATGCTCAAAAAAATGGTTGGCTGGGATGATTTTGAAACCATGCGCGGTGAATATGCCGCGCAGGGGCGCAAAATCGGCATTGGTGTTGCTTGTTACGTTGAAGGAACGGGAGTGGGCCCATACGAAGGTGGCTTCGTGCAAGTGGAAACAAGCGGTCGAATTAATGTTGCTACGGGTCTCACAAGCCAAGGCCAAGGCCATCAAACAGTCTTTGCCCAGATCGTTGCCGACGAACTCGGTGTTCCCATTGACGACGTTTTCGTCACCACAGGAGATACTCGCCGCTTCCCGTATGCTGTGGGCACGTTCGCCTCTAGAGCTGCAGTAATGAGCGGAAACGCTATTGCACTTGCCGCCCGACAGGTAAGAGATAAGGCGCTCCGACTTGCGGGCGAGGCTCTTGAGTGCGATCCGCAAGATCTTGAAATTGTTGATGGCATCATTCGGGTAAAGGGCGACCACGCGAAGTCCATTGCACTCAAAACTGTTGCTGTGCTTTCTAATCCCCTCAGATACGCCTTCGACGAGTCGGCGAAAGCGGCCACCCAATTTGCGGTGGGGGACACCTCCAAACCTCCTGTACCAGAAGATCAAGAGCCTGGGTTGGAGGGCAAAGATTATTACTCGCCGATGGCATCAACATTTGCCAACGGCATGCATGCGGTCATTATCGAAATTCTCCCGGAGACAGCCGAAGTGAAGATCCTGCGATATGTGGTTGTTCACGATTGTGGTCGAGTGATTAACCCCATGATTGTTGAGGGACAAATACATGGTGGCGTCGCCCAAGGAGTAGCCGGTGCGCTCTTTGAACGCATGGCCTACGACGAGAGTGGGCAGTTGCAAAATGCCTCTTTCATGGATTTCCTCATGCCATATGCCACTGAAATTCCCACAGTTGAAGCGGGCCACCTGGAAACTCCTTCGCCACTCAATCCACTTGGTATCAAAGGCGCAGGAGAAGCCGGTGTCATCCCTGGTTCGGCAGTATTTGCAAGTGCCATTGAAGATGCTGAAGGCTTCGAAATCCGTCGCATGCCCATTTCCCCAAGCGAGCTATGGGAATTACGCCGCACCATGAAGGAGAACGCATGAAGATCATTGGAAGCTATTCGTTGGATCATTCTCCAGCTGCCGTTTTTGCTGCGCTCAATGACCCAGCCGTCCTTCTCCAGACTATTCCTGGCTGTCAAGCATTAGAACAAACTGGTTCCACGAGTTACGCCATGACCATCACCGCCGGCGTCGCCTCCATTAAGGGCACATACAACGGCTTGGTAGAGCTGGCAGACCAGAACGCTCCACACGCATTCACTCTCAAAGCAAGTGGCTCGGGTGGGCCAGGAACGGTGCAAGCAGATGTCAGGGTCAATCTTGCGGAGAGTGCCGAAGGATGCGCACTCACCTATGAAGCGGATGCAGTGGTGGGCGGAGTCATTGGTGGCGTGGGTCAACGGGTGCTCAGCGGGGTGTCCAAGAAGACCGCAAACGAATTCTTCGCGGCGGTAAATCGTTATCTTGGCGGTGACCGCAGTATCGCCGCCGTTGTCCAACAGAGCGAAGCTGGAAGTGTAAGTATTCGTAAGGAATCTGCGACGCGGCAGGCTTCGAGTACATCTTCGCTCCTTGTGGGGGCAGTCATTGCCCTCGCAGGAGTACTTCTAGGGTGGCTTATCACCCAATGAAAACTTTCATTGCTGCGGCGATTCAAATTGCTCCCGTGGCTGGGGAGCTCTCATCTTCGTCCATTGATGCGAATCTTCAAAAGGCAGTCTCATTTATCGAGCGATGTGTGGCTGATACGGGAGCCGCACTAGTTGTCTTACCGGAGACTGTCACCACTGGTTTTTCTCCGGGATGCAGCCCGGAAGAGTTGTGGGACTTGGTAGACGTACTCCCAGGCAGACTCACCTCTCCGATTCAAGAAGTTGCTAAACGTCTCGGCGTGCATATTGTGCACGCGACTTACGAGCGCGGTGCGGACAGGGGCATTGTCTATAACTCTTCCATGATCATCCTGCCCTCAGGTGAAATTGCTGGCATCTATCGAAAGACTCATCCATTCTGCGCCGAGATGTTGAGCCAAGGAGGATGGGTAGTTCCCGGTAACGATGTCTGTGTGGTGGATACGGAACTTGGCAAGATTGGCATGATTATTTGTTTCGACGGGGATTTCCCAGAGTTAAGTCGAATCCAGGGGATTCAAGGAGCCGAACTTATCGCGCGCCCTTCTGCCTTCCTCCGATCGGCAGATATTTGGGAACTCACTAATCGAGCGCGCGCATACGACAATCATCTCTTTATGGTGGGAGCCAACGCCGTGGGCATCGACCCAGCAGGCACAATTTACTTCGGAAATTCTATGATTGTTACACCCATTGCCGAAGTGATCGCGCGCGCTTCTTCACATGAATGTTGGGTGAGTGCCTTGATCGACCCCAACAAGGCAATGGTCTCTCTCACTCCTGGGTCGAGTGTGGGGCAACCATTCGATCATTTAGCAGATAGGAATCTCGATTTGCTAGAAAAGTACAGCGATTTACTCAAGGGCCCAGCAGATACACCTTTTACTTTTAGCCGCCCTGGTAAGAAGTAATTTCTCGCCGCGTAATTCCTAAGAGAAAGAGCACACTGTCTAGATAGGGTGCTGAGATTGCCGCGTCTGCAGCATGCGCTACCAACGGTTTAGCATTGAAAGCTATTCCGAGACCAGCAGCGGCAATCATGTCGAGGTCATTTGCGCCATCTCCAATTGCCACGGTCTGAGCAAGCGGTATCGACATTGAAGCCGCGTATTCGCGCAATGCTTCTGCTTTTGCGGCTCGATCAATTATCGGTCCAATTACCCTTCCAGTGAGGACTCCTTCAATGATTTCCAAAGAATTTGCGCGCACAAATTTGATTCCGAGTGATTGGGCTAATGGCGCTACGAATTCAATAAATCCACCAGAGACCACACCTACGTGTATTCCCAAGTGGTGAAGCGTGTCGACCAGAGTGCGAGCACCCGGGGTGAGGAGAATGATGCTTTGTACCTCTTCAATATCTTTCTGCGTGAGACCCGCCAGGGTGGCCACGCGTTCACGCAAGGCGTTGGCGAAATCTATTTCGCCGTTCATCGCTCGAGCGGTGATCGCCTTGACCAATTCTCCCGATCCTGCTCGATCTGCCAGTAGTTCAATAACTTCATTTTGAATAAGAGTTGAATCAACATCTAGCATGACGAGGCGTTTCGAGTGCCTCGCTTGCCCCCCTGGTTGCACAGCGATGTCCACGCCGTTCTCTTTTGCGATGGGGGCTAGCAGCGTCTTGATTGTAGAAAGATCTACGCCACTCACAAAGAACTCGATCGCTACAACGGGATAATCAGAGACGCGCGAAATGCGTTCAATGTTGCCAGAAAGGTCAGATATCACCTGCGTGATACTGGCTACCGCCTGCGGACGAAGTGGCATACCCATGAGCGTGAGGTGCACGCCCACTTCAGCGTTCGTAGAATCACCTTCACCCGGTTGTATGAACAACTCCAGACCAAGTTCGCCAGCCAGTTCCGATAATCGGTGACGTAGCGATTTCTCCAATTCTTCGAGTGGGGCAGAGATGAGTACGCCGACGGTTAAGCGGCCACGAAGGACAACCTGACCTACATCAAGAACGTTGACGTCGAATTGAGCGAGCGCATTGAAGATCCGCGATGTGATACCGCTTCGGTCGCCACCGCTGAAGGAATAGAGGACGGTGCGCACCTGCATATCTTAGTGGATCGGTCGGGCGCTCCAGGCTTCGGTACCAAGGACAAGGGCCTCGCGCGCGGCAGTGCGTAGTCGACCAATCTCCAGGCTACGAAGATTGATCTCGTGCGCGGTTACAGCTCCACCGTTATCCAAGGCTGCAACCGCTGCGATCACTAGGACAGTAATGCCACGTTCAATAAGACCTGAATTCTTCCACGCTGATGGCGGAAACAAACTTCTCGAATCTCGCAGAACATCAGCGATATGTTGACGAATATTGGCTCGCAGCGGCACGCCTCTATCACTGGCAACCTCGATCGGTGAGAGCAGGTGGAGCGCCTCATCAACGGCGGAGGAAAGTAGCCGGGCAGCCTCTTTGAGCGAGTGCGTGTGGATCTCAGGCACTCGAGTCGGACTCGCCTCCCATGAACTTTTGTTATGTGAAAGCCATGATTTTGAACCTACGTGTAAGAGTTCTTGATTGCCCACGAAAAAGGCATGGGCTGAACCTATGAGAGCTTCATGGGCTGGCTGACCGGAAAACCGGTCGAGAGTGCCAAGGGCTTGGTAGAGATCGTCAAAGCCGGCTTTGCCCTCACGAATAGAATTGAGCCATGAGGCAAGTAATACGTTCCGAGGCAGGATCTCCACGGAGCAAGGGTATGAAACCGGTAGGTTAAGCGCATGTCCATCGCGCGTCTGACCGGAGTAGGGGTGCGTAAAGGGGAATCTTGGATCCTCAAAGAGGTGGATTTTGAGGTGGGTGCAGGGCAACGTTGGGTGATTATTGGACCCAATGGAGCTGGGAAGACCACCTTGCTGCGAATTTTGGCTACCCAACTCTTCCCCACCGTGGGCACGGTTGAAATTCTGGATGAACGTCTTGGCGCGGTCGATGTTTTTGAACTTCGTCCTCGCATCGGGCTCACCTCTGCTGCGCTCTTAGATCAATTCGAAACTGGTGAAAAAGTCATCGATATTGCCCTCACGGCTGCGTGGGGTTTTACCGGTCGATGGCGCGAAGAGTATGCGGACGAGGACATTGCTCGGGCGCACTCTCTGCTTCATCTGATGGAGGTCGATCATCTCTCAGAGAGAGTTTTTGGAACATTAAGCGAGGGTGAGAAGAAGCGTGTGCAATTGGCACGAGCATTGATGCCTAATCCTGAGCTGTTGCTCCTTGATGAACCTGCTGCTGGCATGGACATAGGGGCACGTGAATCCATGCTCCTTCAATTGGCCATCATTGCACTCGATCCGCTCTCTCCTGCCACGGTGATGGTGACTCACCATCTCGAGGAGATCCCCATAGGCACCACGCACGCCATCATCCTTAAAGAGGGAGCAGTGATGTCTGCTGGACTCATAGAAGATGTGATCAATAGCGTCACGGTATCGCTGGCATTCGGTATGAACATCAAGGTGGCTCACGAAGAAGGGCGCTGGAGTGCTCGCACTTAGCGTCAACACTGTATTGCTTATCCTCATCGCTGGATTCGCCGCTGGTTTCATTAATTCAATCGTTGGAAGTGGCACTCTCATCACTTTCCCTGCCCTGCTCGCCGCTGGGCTCTCTCCCTTAGTGGCCAATACGTCAAATAACGTGGGGCTGGTGCCTGGTTCCTTTGCAGCTATGAGAGGTTCACGCCACTCGCTAGATGGAGACCGACACCAGATTCGAGCACTGATGCCGTACTCCATCGCCGGGGCGTTGATTGGAGCGCTGGCGTTGCTCCTGCTACCTGATCGAATATTCAGTTCTGTGGTGCCGTGGTTGGTACTGCTGGGTGTTGCTCTCAACATAACAGCGCCCATTGTTTCCCGTTGGCGTAAAGAGAGCGGCCAAATAGCCATCGGTAGGGTCGCGCAATTCAGTGTTCTCCTTACGGGTATCTACGGTGGATATTTTGGAGCCGCCCAAGGAGTTATTCTCATCGGCCTTCTCTCGTTACTCCTCAATGAGAGCGTTGCGCGATCTAACGCAATGAAGAATTACTTAGCAGGTGCTACCAACCTCATTGCCGGTTTTATTTTTATACTCTCAGGAAAGATCGCATGGCTCGCCGTTTTGCTGATCGGCATCTCCTCCTATGCTGGCGCCTTCGTTGGGTCACGAGTGGGGCGCGGAATTCCGCCGTGGATCTATCGCACAATTATTTCTGTCACGGGTCTATACGCAAGTTTTAGGCTCTTCACATCATGACGATCCCTTTTGTTGAAGCCGCCCCCCAACTTCTTGAAGATTTTGCAGCGCTTACTGACGTGGTCTTGCGTACGCGATCCGAACCTTCTGGTGGACTTTTTATCGCTGAGGGCGCCATCACCATCGAACGTGCGTTCTCTTCTGGAGCCAGCCCTCGAGCCGTGCTTTGTGAGGAGAAGTGGCTAGATTCGCTTCCAGCGTTCGGTGTAGACGTACCGATCATCGTCGGAACACAATCGGAGTTGAGGAGTATCACGGGATATATCGTGCATCGAGGAGCATTGGCTAGCTTCCATCGGCCCATGGCACTCGATCACAGTGCACTCATTCGCGACTCCCACACGTTGCTCATACTCGAAGGCTTGGTAAACCACACCAACGTGGGTGCAATTATCCGAAGCGCGGCCGCGTTCGGCGTAGATGGCATTCTCTTGGACACTCATTGTGCCGACCCGCTATACCGACGAGCGATAAGAACGTCGATGGGAACCGTCTTCGATATTAAGTGGGCTAGATTCACAGATCATATCGATCTTGCAGAACAGCTTGCGCAATCAAGTTACGACGTGCTCGCCCTTACTCCGCACCCATCAGCAAGAAGTATCCGTACTTGGAAGCCGGGGGAGCGGAGCGCTCTTATCTTGGGTACGGAAGGCGACGGGTTATCGGCTGACGCCCATGGAATCGCCACGCAAGAATTACGAATTCCCATGGCTGCAGGGATTGATTCGCTCAATGTGTCGGCCGCGGCTGCGGTTGCACTCTATGAATTCACCAACCATGTCCATTCTTGATGATCGGGTCCACGAATCATGGAAACCTTTTTTTGATTCACAGCGGGGGAATCTGGATCGTCTCTCCACTTTCCTAGAAGAGGAGAGAGACATGGGTAAGGCGATCTTCCCAGAGAGGGAACACATTTTGCGCGCATTCGAAATGTCGGTAACAGACGTCCGTGTTCTCATTCTTGGACAAGACCCTTATCCAACGCCTGGCCACGCCATCGGCTACTCCTTTGCCACACATCCACATGTCAGACCAATTCCTGCTTCTCTACGCAATATCTTTAAAGAAGCGACTGCGGATATAGGTGAGTTATCGAAAGTGGATTCCAGCTTGCAATCCTGGCGATCTCAGGGGGTTTTTCTATTAAATCGATTGCTCACTGTCGAGTCAGGTATGGCAGGCTCACACAGAAAAATCGGCTGGGAAGGATTAACCGAATCGGCGATTACATTTCTTATGAAAAAGAATCCTCATGTGATCGCACTGCTTTGGGGTAAAGACGCACAAACGCTGAATCACCTTTTCGATCCTTCACGAGTGATTATCTCGGCACACCCCAGCCCACTATCAGCCAGTCGAGGATTCTTCGGGAGTGAGCCCTTCTCTCAATGCAATGAATTGTTGAGGCAAATGGATCTTCAACCAGTGGATTGGCGCTAGGTTTCTCAAATGCGACAATTCTTCGCCGGTGCGCGCTCCGTTCCCATAACTTCTTGGCGAGCGCCTTCGCAATGGCGATGTTCGCGACGTACTTACCTCATTCTCTTACTTGGGCTCTATCTCTACGGGACTGGGGATGCAATCATCATCAACGCCACACTTGGCGCTGGTCCATGGGTGGTCTTCGCTCTGGGAGTTACACATGTAACTGGGCTATCGATTGCTTTCACCACATTTATCCTGAGCGTCTTTGCTGTTTTATGTTGGATTCCATTGCGCCAGAAACCTGGGCTGGGAACTTTTAGTAATGCCGTGGTGATCTCCATTGCCATCGGAGTGGGTACTGCAGTATTTCCAGAGCCTTCACATCTTTATGTGCGTATCGCTATGGTGATCCTCGGGATATTGTCGATAGCCGTGGCGAGCGCGCTCTACCTGACGTGCGGTTTAGGGGCGGGACCCCGTGACGGACTCATGACGGGTATAAACAAAAGATTCGGGGTACCTGTTGGAAGGGCCAGGTTGGTTGTTGAGCTCACAGTAGTTGCTCTTGGTTGGTTGCTCAGTGGGATGCCGAGGGATGGCAGTTTGGGGTTAGGCAGGAATGTGGGCTTAGGCACCGTGCTTTTTGCCTTACTTATAGGTCGGTGTGTTGCCATCACTCTTGGATTCGTGGGACGGCGAGCGTGACTCTCGCGAAAGCTCTCAAAGCTCTTCCCAAGGCAGATAAAGACCTCGCCAAGTTTATGAAGATCTCCCCGCGATGTGAATTGGGCGAAGGTGAGCCTCCGTATCGAAATCACTTTGAAACCCTGACGAGGGCGGTCGTTTCACAACAGATTTCAACAAAGGCCGCTGATTCGATCACCCAGAAATTACGTACATTGATCGACGACGACTTCTCTCCCAGCACACTGCTCTCGATTCCCCACGATGGGTTGAGAGGAGTTGGTCTCTCCGGGGCTAAGGCTCGAACTATCACCGAGTTGGCAGAGGCAATTATTTCAGGACGAATTTCGGTAAACGATTTCGAAGAAATGTCAAATGCGGACATCACGGCTGATCTGACGCAAGTCTGGGGGATTGGCCGCTGGACTGTTGAAATGTTCTTAATGTTCTCGCTGGCGAGACTAGACGTGTGGCCAAGTGGTGATCTTGGAGTACGCCGAGGTTGGTCACTCATCAAGGGCGAGCAAATGCTAGATGCAAAGGCTCTTGAGCCACTAGGTGAACCGTTTCGTCCCTATCGCAGTGTCGTTGCCTGGTATTGCTGGCAAGCTACGGATCTGCTTAAAGAACCGAAGTGATTACAGGGTTGTCGTGTCGATCACGAATCTGTAGCGAACGTCACTAGCAACCGCGCGATCGTAAGCCACGTTGATCTGATCGGCATCGATCATTTCCACCTCGCTGGTGATCCCGTGCTTGGCACAGAAGGCGAGCATCTCCTCGGTCTCGGCTATCCCACCAATTGCTGATCCGGCCAAGCTCCGACGTTGATTAAGAAGTGATCCCGCCTCTACGGAATACGGCTTGCCTGGGAGTCCAATGACGACCAATGTTCCGTGCAATTTTAGGAGACCGAGATAAGTGTTGATATTGAGATCGGCCGAAACCGTATTGAGGATGAGATCGAATTTCTTGCTCAAGGCCTTCTTGAACGCTGTGTCACTCGTGTCGACGAAGTGATCGGCGCCCATTGCAAGAGCATCATTCTCTTTAGAAGCGGAGTGTGAGAGTACGGTCACTTCAGCTCCCATTGCATGTGCAAATTTCACTCCCATGTGGCCTAGTCCGCCTAAGCCAATGATTGCCACTTTCACGCCAGGGCCGGCTTTCCAGTGACGAAGGGGGGAGTAGAGCGTGATGCCTGCGCAGAGAAGTGGAGCAACTCCTTCGATATTCAATGATTCAGGAATATGAAGCGCGTAATGCTCGTTAACGACGATGCCACTTGAGTACCCTCCCTGCACGATCGTGGTGCCATCTTTTTCGTAAGCGTTGTAGGTCCCGGTCATACCTCCCAGGCAATACTGCTCGAGCCCGGCTTCGCAATTTTCGCAGGCGCGACAAGAATCGACAAAAACACCCACTCCAGCAAGGTCGCCGATCTTGAATTTGGAGACCCCGGAGCCCACACGGGTGACACGACCAACAATTTCGTGGCCAGGCACCATCGGAAATATGGATGGGCCCCACTCTTCTCTCGCTTGATGAATATCTGAGTGGCAGATGCCCGCGTGCGAGATAGCTATCTCGACATCGAGTGTTCCGGGTTCACGTCGATCGAAGGTGAATGGAACTAACGGTGTACCCGCAGACAAAGCGGCATAGGAACGTACTTGAGCCATAAAATCCTCCCACAGTTGACTGCTCAGACCCTAGGGCACGCGAAGGCCGTGCACCACATTGTGGTGAGCCAATTCGGAGGAATCTCGTGGCAAGATGTCCTTCATGGCTGAGCTCATCTACTACTGCGGCACCATGGACGCCGGAAAGTCGACGCTCGCCCTCCAAACGGCCCATAACCATGAATCTCGTGGACGCACGGGAATCATATTCACCAGTAATGACCGGGCTGGCGCAGGAATTCTCTCTTCACGTCTAGGTCTGCAGAAACCGGCAGTCGAAGTGAGCGTGGATTTGAATTTGCATAGCCATGTGCGAGAACTTGTCTCCAACGGAGTGCGCGTCGAGTTTGTCATCTGCGATGAAGCTCAGTTTTACTCACCTGAACACATCGAACAACTCGCACAGATTGTGGACGGATTAGGAATTGATGTTTATGCCTTTGGCATCCTGGCTGATTTTCGTACGAAGCTCTTCCCTGGATCGGCTCGACTAGTTGAGTTAGCCGATCGCGTCAATACGTTGCAAGTGGAGGCACTTTGCTGGTGCGGAGCACGAGCCACACACAACGCTCGCACATTTGGTGGAACTATGGTCACCGTGGGCGAGCAAGTCTTCGTGGGGGATACCGACTCAGACACCGTAGTGGGATACGAAGTTCTTTGTCGTCGCCACCATATGCGTGAAATCACGCACTCGGTTGCAAAAGAAATGAAGGAGATCAAGTGAAAGCCTTCGAGGACATTTTTTCGGCTAACGCTCAATACGTGAAGGATTTTAAGTCCAGTGCACTCACCGGTCAGGCTGCTCGCGGTCTTGCCATCATCACCTGCATCGATTCGCGAATTGCTCCTTTGGCCATCATGGGAATGCAGCCGGGAGATGCCAAAATCATCCGTAACGCTGGAGCCCGAGTTACCGAAGACGTGTTGCGCACTCTCGTCCTCGCCACCCATTTGCTTAACGTTTCTCGCATCCTGGTGATGCCACACACCGATTGCCGGATGGCCAGCGGAACGGAAGCAGAGATCCACGCGGCCATTCTCGAGAAATCCGGTGTCGACACGCGATCGATTGAAATTCGCACGGTGCGCGACCCACTTGAGGCACTTGAGATAGATCTTGATCGAATCCGGTCATTCCCGCTCTTAGCCGCAAATATTGAGGTGGCGGGAGCGATCTTTAATGTAGCCACCGGCGAACTTAGATCTTTTGTTTAACGGAGATTCGGACACCAATTCTTAAAAAGAATATATGGGTCGCACCTCCTCACTCACGCTAAGCGGGTGGCTGGTGATCGGATATACACCGAGCAATAAAGCCATGCTCGGGAGTAAGATCGTTCAGTAGGCAGGGAATATCCCCTGTCGTTAAGGGGTTGAAGTAAGTATGGAGATCTTTGTAGCCATCGGCATCATCGCACTTCTAGCGATTTTTATCGTTGCGCAATACAACCGCCTCGTTCGCCTAAATATCAGCGTCGATGAAGCATTCGCTCAGATTGAAGTCCAGCTCAAGCGCCGCGCTGATCTCATCCCTAACCTGGTTGAGACAGTAAAAGGATATGCAACTCACGAACAATCAACTTTCGATGCCGTCGTGTCAGCTCGCGCAAAGGCTACATCGGCGACAGGAATTGCCGATGTAGCAGCAGCAGATGGGATGTTGACGCAAGCGCTTCGCGGATTGCTCGCAGTTGCTGAGGCATACCCAGATCTCAAGGCATCATCAAACTTTCTTTCACTTCAGGAAGAACTTTCAACAAATGAGAATAAAGTTGCTTTTGCACGACAGTTCTATAACGATAATGTACGATCGCTCAACGAGGCTGTTGCCACGATTCCTACAAGCTTCTTCGCCGGACTTGCAAAGGTGAGTCCCCGCCCATTCTATGAAGTAGAGGATCCACAATCACGCGAAGTTCCCAAGGTTTCCTTCTAACGATGGCGGCTTCGAACTTTCGCAGCGCGCAAGGGGCAAATAAGCGCAAGACATACTTTCTCCTTGCTGCAATGGGGCTACTTACATGGCTTGTTGCTTACGCTGCGCTGTCGTATTTCGGTGGAGGGACAACAACCTTTGTGGTGCCGCTTGCCGTCGGCATAGCTCTCGTTGGTGTCTGGGGATCGTATTACGGTTCAGATAAATTAGTTCTCACAATGACCGGTGCTCAAGTTATTCAACGCGAAAATAATCCAGAACTCTTTAATCTTATCGAAGAAGTTGTTATTGCAAGTGGGCTACCGATGCCTAAAGTTGCGATCGTCGAAGATAGTGCGCCGAATGCTTTTGCGACTGGGCGTAACCCCGATCATGCACTCATTGCATTCACTACACGGATTCTAGAAGTAATGGATCGCGATGAGTTACAAGGTGTCATCGCACACGAGATGTCACACGTGGCAAATCGCGACACGCTCGTCTCGGCCGTCGCTGCCACGACTGCTGGTGCAATCGCAATTCTGAGTGATTTTCTCACTCGCATGATGTGGTTTGGTGGTGGTCGCGATCGTCGTGACAGTAATCAAAATCCACTACTTCTTATCGTCTCGCTCGCCATTTTAATTCTGGCTCCTATTGCTGCAATGCTCTTACGCAGTGCGATCTCACGCCGCCGCGAATCATTGGCCGATGCCACTGCAGTTTCATTCACGCGCAATCCCGCCGGTCTTCGTCGGGCGCTCGAGACGTTAGCTGCGGATTCAACAGTCGTGCGACAGCGCTCAAATGCAGTGGCCCATATTTGGATTGAATCGCCTCTTGATGGAAGGGCTGTTTCAAAATTGTTTTCCACACATCCGCCGATTCAAGAGCGGATTGAAACGCTTCGCGCGATGGAGTCGCTAGGACCTAATGCTGAGAATGGGCTCTAAGGAGAGGCGATTAACGCCATTTTGTGTCCGAGAGGGGACTTGAACCCCTAAGCCCTTTCGGGCACTAGCACCTCAAGCTAGCGCGTCTGCCTATTCCGCCACCCGGAC
>JBAXIG010000012.1:0-32608 GCA_037138535.1 Actinomycetes bacterium | reverse complement strand
ACAATTCCTTTACGCATCTCCACCTCCTACAGGGTGTTGTTCTGGGTGTTGTTCTGGGTGTTGTTCTAGGTGTTGCTCTGGGTGTTGTTCTGGGTCTTGTTGCACTTGTTGTGCAAGTACAAGATGCCCGTGTCCTACGAATGGGTGTCAAATCGAATGTGTCAAGATTGTGGAAAGAAATCGGACATTTTGCCGAAAATATTTTTTATTTACGCAGAGATAATGGCCTCAAAGAGAGAGATCTCACATTTCGAAAAAGGCCTTATTTCGGGCCAAAAAAGCCGAATAAATAAGGGTTTTTCTCGCGTGTCGCGCGTGACAACTGCTGGAAGTGTTTTTAGAGGTGAATGGGATCTTCCAGCATTTCGGTCACTAACGCGGCAATCGGTGAGCGTTCACTACGCGTCAAAGTGACGTGTGCGAAGAGCGGATGACCCTTTAAAGCCTCCACTACGGCGACCACGCCATCGTGTCTACCCACCCTCAAATTGTCACGCTGAGCGATGTCGTGGGTGAGTACCACTCGTGAACCTTGGCCAATGCGAGAGAGCACCGTGAGTAGTACACCACGCTCTAAGGATTGCGCTTCGTCAACAATGACAAATGAATCATGGAGTGAGCGACCGCGAATATGAGTCAATGGCAAGACCTCCAAGAGCCCGCGCTCCAGAATCTCATCGATCACGTTCTGGCTCACTAGGGCGCCTAAGGTGTCAAAGACTGCCTGGGCCCAAGGAGACATTTTCTCCCCTTCGCTTCCTGGCAAATATCCCAACTCTTGGCCGCCGACTGCATAGAGCGGGCGAAAGACGACCACCTTTTTATGTTGACGCTTCTCCATCACCGCTTCCAAACCAGCACAAAGAGCGAGCGCGCTCTTCCCAGTACCGGCACGACCACCTAACGAGACAATGCCCACCTCTGGATCAGTAAGTAGGTCGAGAGCTACCCGCTGCTCTGCCGAGCGACCGTGTATCCCAAAGACATCTCGCTCCGATCGCACCAAGCGCAAAGTTTTCTCCGGGGTCACACGTCCTAGTGCGCTCCCACGTTCACTCACCAGTACGACTCCGGTATGGCACGGCAAATTACGAATGGCTTCGTGTTCCACGCGTTCACCCTCGTAGAGTGCATCTACCAGGGTGGCGCCCACTTCCAATTCACTCATTCCAGTCCACCCGCTGCTGGGCGCAAGCTCTGCG
This sequence comes from Actinomycetes bacterium, assembly GCA_037138535.1. Taxonomy (GTDB): domain Bacteria; phylum Actinomycetota; class Actinomycetes; order Nanopelagicales; family Nanopelagicaceae. The sequence goes on along the minus strand of JBAXIG010000012.1, from coordinate 31,406 downwards.
CGATACTCCTCGGCAACCACACCCATAGATGCGGCTTTCACGCGGAGTGGTAAGTCCTTTGTTACCAGCACCACATGATTGCCTTCTTCGGCCAAGTTTCTGGCTACCGCAAGAATGCGAGAATCATTACTGCCGTCGCGGGTAAATCCGGCAGGCAAGAGTCGTAGATCTGTGTGATTGAGCTCTACATGGATGGTGCCGCCAGCGTCGTTGATCAACATAGGTTCATCGAGTCGACCATGTTGAATGCGCAGTTCATCTAATGAACGAAGGGCAGCGCGGGCAAAGTAACCGAGCTCAGGGTGATCGCGTTTGGCCTCAAGTTCGCCAATCACTGCGATCGGCAGAATGACTTCATGTTCGGCAAAGCGATAGAGCGCAGCCGGATCTGCCAGCAAGACGCTGGTGTCGAGTACGTACGAGATGGATACTGGCCCCTTATTTCTAGCGGGCTTGCTGGCTGGCGAACTTGCTGACTTGCTGATGGGCTTCTTGCTCGTTACCGCCACTCAATACCCCTCTGGTTGTGCGAGGACCGTATGGAATAAAAGTTACGCATCCGGAGAAGGAAGACCTATGCGACACGCCCACCCAAAATGGGGCTAAGCACCGAATCTGCGTGAACGTTGGGCAAACGCACGGAGCGCGCGCAGAAAGTCGATCCGTCGAAAATCTGGCCAGTACGCCTCGCAGAAGTAGAACTCCGAGTGCACACTCTGCCAAAGCAGGAATCCACCCAAGCGTTGTTCACCGGAGGTGCGAATCACCAAGTCGGGGTCGGGGAGGCCTTTTGTATAGAGGTGTTCTGCAATGTGATCTGGAGTTAACATTTCGGCAACTTCGATCAGTGACTTTCCCTGCGTTGCATGCTCTGTAAGGAGTGATTTAACCGCATCAGCAATTTCTCTTCGCCCGCCATAACCAATCGCTACGTTAACCGTAATGCCCGCAATATCTTGTGTGGTCTCGCAAGCGTGTATGAGCCTTTCCTGCACATCGGTAGGGAGCACATCGAGTGCTCCCACCAGATTCATTCTCCACTTCTGACGACCGGCCAATTCTGCAACGGTGCGATCAATAATCTCTAAAAGCAGAGAGACTTCTCGATCTGAACGTGAAAGATTGTCGGTGGATAGCAGCCATAAAGTGACGTGTGGGATATTGAATTCTTCACACCACTGTAGGAGCTCCACAATTTTACGCGCACCCGCCGCATGACCGATTTCGCTCTCCGCACCTGCATTACGTGCCCATCTTCGATTTCCATCGAGAATGACACCTACATGCTGTGGGACTTTGACGCGATCAACTCGTTCACTTAATCTTCGTTCATAGATGGGATAAACAGTAGCTTTTACTACTTTCTTAGCCCACCGTTTCACACCAGCCATGAAGTTAGCCGATCAGGGCGCGAGCACGACGATCCGCAAAGAACGAAGCCGTGGGGACGGTTCCAGCAATGAGAAAAAGCACCGTTCTTTTGAAATCCCAATGAGCCCTACGGGAGAGATTAAAAGTAACGACCACATAGGCCATATAGAGGAAGCCATGAATCTGCCATGTGATCGCAGTCCATTGACCTGTTCCGTCGAAAATATATTTGTAAGGCACCGCAACAACAACATTAAATAGTAAGAAAACTCCGGTTAACCATGCAAAGATGCGGAACAATTTCATAGTCATTTAATTACCTCCGTTAGTCACGTTAGCATACCTATTCTGCGTTCAATGCGGATAGTTCTCACCCATAAATAAATCACCATTAAAATCAGCATCCACCAGAGCACAACGTAAAGAAGGTGCTGCCAATAAAAACCAGGGACCTTTTTTATGGTAACCGGTGCGGACTTTGTGATAGCGAATTTTATCGACGTGGGTGTTGGCGCACTCTCGGCATAGGCAGTGACATACCCATTGATCAGCCGATCGAATTGACCAGCGATCAGCACTGGATCTATTCGCGAAAGTTGGCCGGGGTTGTTTGTGTTTTCATCAGCGCCATTCTCGCGCGGAGAAGCGAGTCTGCCAGCCACGGTGGCGCTCTCATTGAGGCGAGCAGCTGCACCCACTCCACGTAGCACCAAAATTGATCCCGAATCACTCTTAAAGAGCGATACTTCACTCCTTATGCCTTCGTTGATCACATAGAAGTTAGCGATGTACTTTCCAGAAATCGTGACGCGTCTTTCATTTTGCACTGAAGAGAATTTTTGACCAATCTTAAGGATCTGTGAAAGCGGAACTTCCGCAATGTCTACGACTGGCTTCACCGAAGCTTTAAGATCAGCTGCGCGATGAAGTTGCCATTGTCCAAGTGAATAAAAACTTGCCACCATGACGAGAGCGGTGAGATGGAAAGTTATCCACCAAAGAGTTGATCGAGTCTTCACTGATCTTTACGAAGTCTGCGTAAGCGCTTATAAAAGTTTCGCAGTAGCAGGAATGTCGCCACACAAAGCAGACCCGTCACGATCGCACCGATCGCACCCGGAGTGACTTTTGAGTCATCTACTTCAGCAAGGATGATGGAATTAGTGCTATTTAAGAAATTCACACTTCCATTCTACTCAACATCATCAACAACACCAGCGAAGAGATCGCTCTCGGATACGTCGATTTCACCTACCGCAGAGAAAGCCAATTCGAACTCCTCTGTCGGCCAGACCTCACGCTGTAGTGAAATGGGAACCGCGAACCATTGGCCCATTGGATCTACTTGCGTGGCATGAGCGATTAAGGCTGCGTTTCGAATCTCGAAGAAATCGGCGCATTCGACCCGAGTGGTAATTCTTACCGGACGGCGATCTTTCCAGTTCTGTAACCAGCTTTCATAAGGATTGGGTAAGTCAAGCTCGGCCATTGCTTGAGCCAGAACTTCTAATCTCTCTCTCGTAAACTGTTGATTGAAATAGATTTTTTGCACTTGCCAGCCTTGATCAGCAGCTAATTTCACTGCAGCCATCGTGACTTCATGGGTTCTTATGTGATCAGGGTGAGGATAGCCACCCAATTCGTCGTACGTAGTGATTACGTGCGGCCTGAACTCAAGGATCTTCTCAGCAAGTAATGCGGCCGGGATCTCAACTGGAATATCAGCAAAGCAACCCTCAGGCAGCGGCGGCAAGGGATCGCCTTGCGGAAATCCGGAATCCTCAAAACCTAGCCAATGGTGGGCAACGCCAAGGATTTCTTGAGCATGTGCCATCTCGCTTTTACGAACTTCCAGCAAATTTGTTATCCCTGAATCTTTCAGATCTGGATTCAATATGTCGCCGCGCTCGCCTCCTGTGCAACTGATTACTAGGACTTGATGTCCAGCACGCACGTACTTCGCCATCGTGGCCGCACCTTTACTCGATTCATCATCGGGATGTGCGTGCACCGCCATCAAACGCCCGTTCACGATCGAAGGGCTATTCGACGTAGCGATCGTCAACTGAGTGCTCATGGTGGAGAATGCTCCCATGAAGGGCGACTCGGTGTTACCTGTGAAACCCTGGCGTGCACGTATTGCCATAGCGCTCTTTGCCGTTACCGCTCTCAGCTGGCTCGTCTGGAGTGCCTGGTTTCACGCCCATCCAGCTCTCACGATCAAGGAAATCGCTTTCACGATTGCCAGCGAGAGTTCCATAGAATTGCGCTATGAAGTGACTAGGCGCGAGCCAGATCGCCCCATCATCTGCGTCTTACGCGCCCTCGATAGCTCAGGCGCAGTGGTCGGCGAGGTACGCGAAACCATCCCAGGAGAGAGCGGCGAAGCGGCTTCATCCACCGCCTCCCGACGCACCGCGGTCGCCACTCTTGGTAAAGCGGCCTTCGTCAGGGTCGACCGCTGTTGGGTTACCCGCTAATCTCGCCTCTTATGACTGGATCTTGGCTCACGCAAGAGGCGTTCGATCGCCTCACCATCGAACTCGTGGATCTTCAAGGACCTCGTCGCGCGGAAATTGTGAAGAAGATTGCCGACGCTCGCGAGGAGGGCGACCTGAAAGAGAACGGCGGTTATCACGCCGCCCGTGAAGAGCAAGGGAAACTCGAAGGGCGTATCCGACAACTGAAGCACATGCTGGAGCATGCACATGTCGGGGTAAATCCAGATGCCGAGAGTGGCGTGGTCTCACGTGGATCGGTGGTGACCATCGATATGGCCGGTGATCAGATGAAATTCTTGCTCGGCTCTCGTGAGTCAGCCCCTGAAGGCCTCGATGTCTATAGCGACCAATCTCCGCTCGGAGCTGCTGTCTTGGGCGCCAAGGTGGGAAGCACAGTGGAGTACTCCTCGCCCGACGGGAAGCGTACTTTCAAGGTGGGAATCTTGGAATGTGAGCCTTACACCGGCTAGAGAGTGACTTAACTGCCCACACGCTATATAGTTGCATGGTGCAAGCAACTTCTCAGGATGAAGAGCTCCTCAGTTCCATCGTCTCTCTGGTCTGGTCCTTTCGGGACCTGGCCAGCGAATGCGGCGTGCCTGGCGAGCCCGGTGATCGCACCATTCTGCGGCTCATGGCCATCGTGCAGAGAAGCGCTATTCCCCCACGCATCTCCGAAGTTGCCGAGGCAGTGGGCTTAGATGTGTCGACCACAAGCCGCCACTGCGCCACGTTGGGTCGCGACGGATTAATCGAACGCATTGAAGATGAAACCGATCGGCGCGCATTTCGCTTACGTCTTACCCCAGCCGGAAAGAAATTACTGATTCAAGTACGCGATTCTCGCACCCAAGCAATCGCTAGTGCTCTTGAAACTTGGAGCGATAAAGAGAAATCACAAGCAAGTGAAATATTGCATCGAATTGCAGATGAAATTAATCCCAAACGAGAGAAGAAATAATGAGCGAGACCAGCGCCACCCTTCCCAACGATTCAGCTAATAGTTCTCCTGCGGGATTAACTCATCGCCAAATTCTCGTGGTGCTTTCCGGTCTGATGACAGGCATGCTCCTTGCAGCATTGGATCAGACCATCGTCTCGACAGCGCTCAAACGTATTGTGGAAGATCTAGATGGGCTTGATCACTACACCTGGGTAGTCACTGCCTACTTGCTGACATCAACTGCGACTACGCCGCTCTACGGAAAGATCTCTGACCTTTACGGACGCCGTCCGGTTTTCCAATTTGCCATTATCACTTTCTTGATAGGTTCTCTTCTCGCTGCCTTCTCTACCAATATGAATGAATTGATTGCTACGCGCGCTATTCAAGGCCTCGGCGGTGGCGGATTGATGGCTCTCACATTCACCATCATCGGCGACATTATTCCGCCGCGGGAACGCGGGCGCTATCAAGGATATTTTGGAGCAGTGTGGGGGCTTTCTTCTGTAGCAGGTCCTCTTCTTGGTGGCTTCTTCTCAGACAGTGGACATATCCTTGGCATCACCGGTTGGCGTTGGATCTTCCTCATTAACTTACCTTTTGGAATAGTCGCATTAGTCGTGACTTCGATCGTCTTGCACATTCCCAAGGTTCGTCGCGAACATAAGATCGATTACCTTGGCGCGGTCACAATGATTGCGGCAGTGAGCTCACTCTTACTCGCTATCGCCTACTCAGTCCCCGCATACGGCTGGGGTGACACACTCACAATCGCCTACTTTGTTGTGGGTATTCTGCTCACCCTTGCATTCTTGCAAATCGAGCGAAAAGCTTCCGAGCCAATTCTTCCGCTCGATCTCTTTAAGAACGATATCTTCAGCGTAACTTCCGGTATCGGTTTCATCATCGGTGCTGGCATGTTCGGAGCACTTGTCATGTTGCCGCTCTACTTACAAGTGGTTCAAGGCAATTCTGCTACGGAATCTGGGCTCAAGTTAATACCCTTCATGCTTGGAATTCTCATCATGTCTATTACTACTGGCAAACTGATCTCCAAGACTGGGAAGTATAAAAAATTCCCTCTCATCGGCAGTTTGGTCATGACATTAGGCCTGTTGTTGATGACCACACTCAGCATCTCTACACCATTTTGGCAATTAGCCATTTTTGCCATGCTTATTGGAATGGGACTTGGCCTGACTATGCCTACCATGGTGGTTGCCGTGCAGAACGCCGTGGACTTCAAAGATATGGGCGTCGCTACCGGAGCGAATACTTTCTTCCGTTCTCTGGGTGCAGCTTTTGGTTCAGCAATCTTCGGCACCATTCTGACTAAGCGACTGGCAGTGCATTTGGATCAAGGCATGTCGCAATTGGCCGCGACAAACCCCACCGCAGCCAAGAGTTTTAACCCGGCGCTACTGGGAGAGCTCCAGAACAGCACTTCTGTTCTTAAAAATCTCCCTGTACAAGTGAAAGAAACCGTATTGCAGAGTTTCGTCTACTCCTTCCATGATGTTTTCTGGACAGCCGCTCCGGTGACGGCCCTTGGATTCATTTTTGCGCTCTTGCTGCGAGAAATCCCCCTTCGATCAAATGAAGATCACGCCGCTGCCCGACATGAATCGGGTCACTAGTAAACGTGAAGAACCCTTTTGATGGGCTGCCGAGAGAGGTCGCAGTTCTTACTGCGGTCTCTTTCTCGGTTGCCATCGGCTTTGGCGTCATCATTCCGGCCATTCCGCTCTTTGCTAGATCGTTTGGAGTTTCCAACTTTGCAGTCGGTGCGGTCATCAGTCTCTTCTCGTTCATGCGATTCTCTTCAGGACTTCTAGGAGGAAGACTCGTTGATCGCTTTGGCGAACGGTTGGTGCTTGCGACCGGAATGGGGATTGTTTCACTCTCCACTTTCCTCGCAGGCCTTTCACAGAATTACGGAGAGCTGTTGCTCTTCCGTGCCTTCGGCGGAATCGGTTCTTCCATGTTTACCGTTTCGGCGGGATCGCTTTTGCTTCGCATTGTTCCGAACCATCAGCGGGGACGAGCACAATCCACATATCAAAGTGGATTCCTTATCGGTGGAATTTCTGGCCCAGCAATTGGCGGGCTGCTCAGTGAAATTTCTCTGCGTGCTCCCTTCTTTATCTACTCTGCCAGCCTCATCGCGGCCGGAGTGATCGCGGCCATCTTTCTTTCGCATTCCCGTTTGGGCGAGAATGACATCGCGCAAGTACACGAGAACGATACTCAAACAACACTAAAACAGGCTCTGAGATCATGGCCTTACCAAGCTGCGCTCTTTGCATCGTTTAGCACAGGCTGGGCCATCTTTGGCATTCGCTCTTCCATGGTTCCGTTATATGTGAAGAATGGGCTCTATTCATCGACCACCATCACGGGACTTGGCTTTACGTTCGCTTCAATTATCGGCGCAATTTTTCTACTTCCAGCGGGGTCCATCGCAGATAAGCGTGGTCGAAGATTTGCGATGATTATCGGGACCTCACTTTCAATTATTGGTTTGAGCGTGCTGACATTTCTACAATTTCCTATTTTCTTCATCATCGCTATGGGCTTAACAGGAGCAGGTGCCTCCTTCACCGGTTCACCGTCGGCAGCGGTAGTGGGCGACATCATCAAGGGGCGTGGTGGGCAGGTAATTGCGCTTTATCAAATGGTGGGAGATTTTGGATCGGTGGTGGGACCGCTGGTGGCTGGCTTCCTATCTGACCATTATGGATTTAAGGCTGGCTTCCTGACGGCAGTCATTGTCGTCATTCCGGCATTGATTCTCGCAATCCGGATGCCAGAAACAAAGGCAAAGATGCCAGATCCTGATATTCCAGGCAGAATGTAGTCATGCGAAATTCTCTCGTCGAACCGCAAGATAGAAGTACTTATCCATTTCCATTGCAGGCCACCCATAGTGTCCTTCACGTGCCACTTGAAAATTCAACAGGCGAAGTTATCTATGTGGGAATGGGTTGCTTCTGGGGTGCCGAGCGAATCTTCTGGCAACTTCCGGGAGTCATCGCCACCAGTGTGGGATACGCCGGCGGATCGTTTGGTCATCCATTTTATGAAGAAGTGTGCACTGGGAAAACTGGCCACACTGAAGCCGTAAGAGTGAATTATGATCCGGCACTCCTCGGTGATGATGAAATCATCCGCTTCTTCTTTGAAAATCACGACCCCACACAAGGTAATCGTCAAGGAAATGACATCGGGAGCCAATATCGCAGTGCGCTCTACTTCACTACCGAAGCGCAACACGAGAGTGCTTTGCGAATCAAGGCGGCCTACGAAAGTGAATTAAAGTCTCGAGGATTTGGCGAGATCACCACTGAGATTGCTCCTGCTCCGAAGTACTACTTTGCTGAGGAGTACCACCAGCAATACCTTCACAAGGTGCCCAACGGTTATTGCGGTATTGGTGGTACTGGAGTGAGTTGTCCGCTACCGGCGTAAGATCGATAGCAAGCGCAGAATCTCCAAGTAGATCCAGACCAAAGTAACGATCAATCCAAAGCCAGAACGCCACGCTTCTATTGCTGGTGCGCCCCGCGCGATACTTTTTTCGATCTGATCAAAATCCAGCACCAAGAAGAGGGATGCGAGTGCCACGCCCGCCACGCTCATTAATAAACCTATCCCTGTAACACCGTAGAAACCCATACCATTTCCCACGTTAAAGAAGCTAGCTATCAAAGAAATAAGGGCAAGCACAAAGTAACCGGCTACCGCTCCGAGCAAGATGCGGGTGAACTTGGGAGTTGCACGTAATTTTCCGCTTCTATAGAGGAAGAGGATTCCAATAAAGGCGGCGATTGTTCCGATAATCGCTTGGGTCACAATTCCTGAGTAGTAATCGTTATAAACACGACTAATGGTGCCCACCACTAAGCCTTGGCAAATCGAATAAAGCACCATGAGTGGTGGCCGCACAGTTTTACTTACTGAATTCACGATGGAGAGCACAAAGCCCACGATCAACGCGCCAAAAAAGAGTAGACCAGTAAGCGGCACGGCATAGGAGGCGACAGCAGCGACCAGTAGGACAGCGAGTAAAATTCCGGTACGAGTGACCACCTCATCAATACTCATGCGCGACCCACTTGCTCCTTGGGCCGAACTATCGAATGTGGCATACCGGCTTTGATTCAGTACCGGGTTGCTGCTCTGCATGATCGCTCCTTGTTTTTTTCGGAATTCCCTCACCACTCTGTGAAACAAAGAGTACCCCCGGTGGGATTCGAACCCACTCTGTAACGATTTTAAGTCGTTTGCCTCTGCCGGTTGGGCTACGGGGGCGCACTGCCTTGAACTGCCTTGAACTGCTTTGCACTGCTTTGCACCGCTAACCTACCTTGAAGGGAGGTCCTTCTCCGATTTGGCGAGCGTGCGTGCCAGCCCTAGAACCTCATCAAGCATCCCCTCAGTGAGGGTCCCCGTGAAGGTGTTCTGCTGGCTGGGGTGATAGCTCGCAAGCAGGGCGCCCCGGGGGTGATCAAAGCGCCCACCGTGGCTAAATGGAGGCCGTCGACCCAAGCCCCAGGGCTGCGCAAGGATTGACCAGAGTGCACTCCACGCAAAGGAGCCGAAGGCCACGTATACCCGCGCGCTCTCGGCCACCAAGGCGAGCTCACGGGCTGCCCACGGTTCACAACTCCGTTGCTCTACTGGGGTCGGCTTATTTCCAGGGGGTGCACAGCGCACCGCGGTGAGGATTCGAGCCTCCACCAATTCGAGCCCATCTCCTCGACGTTCACTTGTCGGCTGATTTGCCAATCCCACTCGATGCATTGAAGCGAAGAGAAAATCTCCGGACCGATCCCCGGTGAATACTCTTCCGGTGCGATTCGCGCCATGGGCTCCCGGCGCCAAACCTAACAAGATGATGCGTGGAGAAGTAGCCCCAAAACCGGGTACTGGTTTTCCCCAATACTCCTCTTCGAGGTAGGCGCGCTTTTTCTCAACTGCCACTTGGGCACACCACTTTGTGAGCCGTGCGCATGCCTGGCAATTAGCGATTTCAATATCTAGCGCTTCAAGCGAGTGGGTCGCACGAGAAATTTTCTTCACTTGCGCGGCAGTGCGAGCACTCACGATTCACTCTTCACTTGGAAACTTGCGACCAGGCGATACCATCAAGAATATCGTGCTCGCTTGCCACAAACTCTTTGGCTCCAGTAGCCAACATCACTCGACTAAGTACTAATGCGCCACTCGAAATTACGTCAACGCGCCCCTCATGCATATACGGCAGCTCTGCCCGTTCGATCTTAGACATTTGTAAAAACATTTGGGAGATACGAGCGACCGACTCTGCCGATATTCGCGAAAGATGTATAGCCTCTCGGTCATACATATTCAAATCTAGTGCAGCTGCAGCCACGGTGGTTGCCGTTCCGGCCACTGCAATGAGTGTCGCCTCTCTAGTAAGAGGAACTTCAGTAGCCGCTTCGGCGATTGCTCTATCTATATCCACGATTGCTAACGCTATCGACTCAGGACTTGGGGACTCTGAGAGCTGATGGCGTTCAGCCATGCGTACACACCCAATATTTACACTTCTAGCGTATTCAACTTCTTTATTTCCAAAAACAAATTCCGTGGAACCACCGCCAATATCCACTACTAGAAAGGGACCTGAGGAGAGCTCTCGAGTGGCTCCCTCAAATGAGAGCGCAGCCTCTTCAGTTCCTGGAATAATTTCGGGCTCGATCCCTAACCGTTCTCGGACTCCATCAATAAATAGTGCACTGTTCTCCGCATCCCTAGAGGCGCTTGTGGCGCAGAACCTTAAACTCTGCACACCTTTGCGTCGCAGAATAGTGACATATTCATCGATTCCGGCAAAAGTGCGCTCGAGTGCAGCCTCGGAAAAATTCTTGCTCCGATCGATTCCTTCTCCGAGGCGGACCACACGCATTTCTCGTTGAACTTCCCGAAAGGAGTCGCCTTCAATATCGGCGACGAGCAACCGGAGGGAATTAGTTCCGCAATCAATAGCACCTACTCGCATCTACCCGCCATCCACCACTGGCCAACAGCATCAACCGCTTCGTCGCCAAGTAGATTGACGCCAGGTCCAGCTGCCAATGAGTGCGCAGCGAGTGAGTGTAGACATTTGACTCGATCTGGCATTCCGCCGGCTGTAATGCCTTCGACTTCCGGTACCTCGAAACCGAGTGCAGCACGAGCTGCCAAATAATCGTCATGTGCTGCTGCGTAACTTCCTGCCAACTCAGCATCTACTTGTAAACGCGCATTCATTTCATCCATCACACCCTCAGATTCAAGAGTTGAGATTGAAGCAGTGAGCCGTGGACAAGTTGCATAGTAAAAAGTGGGGAATGGAGTGCCGTCAGAGAGCCGAGGTGGTGTTTCTACTACAGCCGGGGAACCACAGGGACATCGAAACGCTACCCGATGCACATCTCTTGGAGTGCGATCTAGTTGTCGCCCAATAATTTCCAGATCGCCCTCGTCAAAATTCTTCAACGCCAAGCCGCCAACTGAATAGTTGAAATAACGCGTTGATACCAAGCCACGTCGAGTGGGACATCACCTGAGAATTTGATGTCATTCTGATTCTTATCCGAAGGGTCAATAACTATATATTGAGTTTCGCCGGGCATCACAAAATGCAATCGTGCTCTCGCTTGTGCCTTGACGTACGCAGCATCATTCCAACGCTCTAATTCAGCCTTGGCTTTGGTCACCCGCTCTTCGCTGGCACTCACTTGCTGGCGCAGTGCATTAATCTGTGCACGTTGCGCGAAATACCGCTGAGCGGGTTGGGCCAAAAAGAGGACAAGAGTGAGGGCAATGAGTGCCAGTCCTACCGCTCGTGTGTTTATTCGACCGCGCACCATTGAGTCAGGATATCTCGGAAGTTGATACGTTGTTAGGAAAGAAAGCGTGGAAAGGCTTGGCGCCCTGCGAATCGAGCCGCATCATCTAGTTGCTCCTCAATTCGAAGTAATTGGTTGTACTTTGCGACTCGTTCAGATCTGGCTGGCGCGCCCGTTTTGATCTGCCCACAGTTAGTTGCCACTGCGAGGTCGGCGATAGTGACATCCTCAGTTTCCCCGGAGCGATGGCTCATCATGCAGCGATAACCAGCCCGGTGAGCAATTGCCACGGCGTCCAAAGTTTCAGTGAGCGTGCCGATTTGGTTCACCTTTACCAAGAGAGCATTAGCTGTTCCGCTACTGATTCCGCGTTCGAGGCGAATTGGATTTGTCACGAAGAGATCATCTCCCACCAACTGAACTTTGCTTCCTAAATGGTCAGTAATAGCTTTCCAACCCTCCCAATCATCTTCAGAGAGTGGATCTTCGATAGAAACGAGTGGGTAGTGTGCCACGAGTGAGGCGTAGTACTCAATCATCTCTGCTGCACCCCACATCTTTCCCTCAAATGAATAGAAGCCGTCCTTGTAGAACTCAGTTGCCGCTACATCAAGAGCAAGTGCGACATCTTGACCGGCTTTCAAACCTGTAAGCGCAATAGCTTCGAGAATTAAATCGAGAGCGGCGCGATTGCTTTCGAGGTTTGGAGCAAAACCGCCTTCGTCGCCCACGCTCGTGGCAAGGCCGCGCTTCTTGAGAACAGTTTTTAATGCGTGGTAAATCTCGGCGCCCCATCGAAGTGATTCTTTGAAGGTGGGCGCTCCGATGGGAGCAACCATGAATTCCTGCACGTCAACGTTCGTATCTGCATGGGCACCACCATTGAGAATATTCAACATAGGCACTGGCAAAACATGCGCGTTAGGGCCGCCCAAATAACGATATAGCGGCAAACCGCTGCTATCAGCCGCTGCGCGCGCGACCGCAAGTGACACCCCTAGGATCGAGTTCGCACCGAGGTGAGCCTTATTGGGGGTGCCATCTAAATCAATCATGGTCTGGTCAATGAGGCGTTGATCGTCAGCCTCAAAACCAATAAGTTCGGGAGCCAACACATCTTCAATGGCGCGCACTGCGCGTTCCACGCCTTTGCCTGAGTAGCGTTTCTCGCCATCGCGTAATTCTATCGCTTCAAATGCTCCAGTGGAGGCGCCACTGGGAACTGCTGCCCGGCTCATCGTGCCATCATCAAGTGCCAACTCAACTTCAACCGTGGGGTTTCCCCGCGAATCCAATATTTCTCTCGCGCCGATTGCTGCAATGGTTGCCACGATTACATCCCTTAGTTAGAGGTAATTATTGAATCATTCTACTTCACGTAAATCTAATTCCCGCGCGTACTCTCGTGCGCGCTTGCGAAGCGCGGCTTCAGGATCAATACCAAGTTGAGCAGCACTCTTGGCCAATTCGAAGAGGGCCGAACCAAATTCCGATTCGCTCATGGGCGCAGGGGCATCCTCGCCCTCCATCCCATATCTGGTTGCTCTGTGCACTAACTTCGCCGCAAGAGAGAGCGCTGGTTGTGCAAAAGGAACCCCTTCGGTCGGTGAGGTTCGACCTTTTTCTTTGGCTTTGATTTGTTCCCAATTTTTGACAACATCTGAAGCCTTTTCAGCAATGACATCGCCAAAAACATGCGGGTGGCGGCTCTCTAATTTTTCACGCAGCCGTTTCGCGACATCTTGAATATCGAATCCGTTCGTCGATTCACTCGCAATTTGGGAATGAAATAAAACTTGCAAAAGTACGTCACCGAGTTCTTCTTCCACCGAATCAAAATCGGACGTTTCGATAGCCTCTAATAACTCATAAGTTTCTTCGATGAGATAAGTGACAAGTGAGCTATGCGTCTGCTCTGCATCCCAAGGACATTCTTTGCGAAGCCGAGCCATTACTGCGATCATTTGATCAATCTGGGAGGCTTCCACAGAGTCACATCCTAGTTCAGCGGAAATACTGATCCGCCAGTGGTATCGAGTTGCACGACATCAACCTTGTCAGGATCCCATGTTCCGTATCGCGGATTCACCTTCACTGTAAGACTTTTTGCTAACGTCCGAAGGGCGTTCTGAATTGCGGCACCGCGGGCAGCATCACCACCCGCACCAGCTGGTGCACCTGTAGCTAACATCGCTCCCGCTTTGTCTTCAATAATGACATCTGTGAGATAACGCGAAAAATCCTCAGCTGCGATGCCGGCATCAGATATCGCTTTGTTTAACGCTTCTTGTCCACCCAGTTGGTCGCGAATCGCTTTCTTACGAGCATCAACTTCGGCAGGAGTTGCCACAATCTTAAGTTGAGCCGCGACCTCGTCGATCAATACCGAAAGCATATGAAAGCGAAGTTGTCCCCTACTCAAATCCGAAATTTTAGGATCAGCAGTTGATTTTAATTCGTTCCGTAGCGCAATAACACTATTCACGCTTGATTGAACCTGCGAAATCTTGATCGTCTTCTCACCCACCTGGGCGGCCACACCGACATCTGAAGCACAACCAGCAACTCCAACAAGTAGAACGAGGGCAAGTGCTAGGCGGCGCATGAAAAACCTCTCTCAGGAGATTGCTGGTACGGCTACGGTAGGCAGAACTTTGGCGGGGAGCGCATCGAGCAGGCGGTGGGCCCACTCCAAGATTTCCTCGTCTCGGAGATTATTGCCTAGTCCGGGGGTGCCGGTCGAAATCGGCACAATCAGAGTTTGGGTGGTCACTCGGTAGGTAGCCCCCTGAAAGAGCCTGGCCACGCGTAATTGGGCGGAATCGGGAAGCTCCAGAGTGGCCAATCGCACGCTCTTGCCGGCCAGTGCAATCTCACGAAGCCCATACCCCTTAGCCCGATGACGCAAGGCGGCAACGGCAAAGAGTCGCTCCACCATTTCCGGAATCTCTCCGTACCGATCGCGTAATTCACTTCTGAGTTCCTGCGCACTTGACTCCGTGGCATCTGCCAGTCGGCGGTAGATATCAAGGCGCAACTTTTGGCTATCGATATAGCTATGTGGAATGTGCGCATTCACTGGCAAATCGATCTTGCAATCTTGCACGTCAACTGTCGTACCTCGATATTCCGATACTGCTTCCCCGACCATGCGCATATAGAGATCGAAGCCTACATCAGCGATGTGGCCGGATTGCTCCCCTCCCAGCAGATTTCCAGCACCGCGAATTTCCAAATCCTTCATCGCTACATACATGCCAGATCCCAAATCAGTATGAGCTGCGATAGTTCGTAAGCGATCATGTGCGTTTTCTGAGAGCGGCTTCTCTGCCGGATAGAGGAAGTACGCATAGGCACGTTCGCGGGCTCGGCCCACACGCCCGCGAAGTTGATGGAGTTGCGAAAGACCCATGAGATCAGCGCGCTCCACAATCAATGTATTGGCGTTTGCAATGTCTATACCGCTCTCGATAATGGAGGTAGAAACGAGCACATCGAAATCTCGTTCCCAGAAACCAACGATGACATCCTCGAGTAAGTCCTCGTTCATCTGACCGTGAGCGACTCGGATACGTGCTTCCGGAATAAGTTCTTGGAGATGTTGTGCAACGCGGTCGATTGACTCGACCCTATTGTGCACATAAAAGACTTGGCCATCTCTCAACAGTTCGCGTCGAATTGCCGCAGTAAGTTGTTTGGGATCGTAAGGACCAACAAAAGTAAGAATGGGAAGTCGCTCTTCAGGTGGCGTCGTGATCGTAGACATCTCACGAATTCCAGCAATCGACATTTCAAGAGTTCTAGGAATCGGGGTTGCTGACATCGTGAGTACGTCCACATAAGTTCGCAATTTTTTGAGCGACTCCTTGTGTTCGACACCAAAGCGCTGCTCTTCATCAACAATAACGAGACCTAAGTCCTTAAATTGCACATCCGAAGAGAGCAACCGATGGGTGCCAATGACGATATCGATGCTGCCAGCCGCCAAGCCAGCAATCGTGGCTTTTACTTCACTCGGAGTTTCAAATCGGGAGAGCCCGGCAAGGTTGACCGGGAATCCGGAGTATCGCTCACGGAATGTATTCACGTGTTGAGCTACCAAGAGCGTGGTGGGGACCAAGATAGCTACTTGTTTCCCATCTTGGACGGCCTTAAAAGCCGCACGCACCGCGATCTCAGTCTTCCCGTAGCCCACGTCGCCACAGACCACTCGGTCCATTGGGATGGGGCGCTCCATATCGGCTTTCACATCATTGATTGTTGCCAACTGATCCGGCGTCTCCTGATATGGAAAAGCATCCTCTAATTCTCGTTGCCAGGGAGTATCAGGAGAGAAAGCAAATCCAGGAGCACTGGTACGTGCTGCGTAGAGCCTGATGAGTTCTCCGGCGATTTCTTTCACTGCTTTTCGAGCGCGTCCCTTGGCTTTCTGCCAATCAGAACCGCCCAAGCGATGAACTGAAGGGGCCTCTCCGCCTACATAACGACTGATCTGATCAAGGGACTCAGTGGGGACGAAGAGTCGATCCCCCGGCTGTCCTCGTTTACTGGCGGCGTATTCAACAACTAGGTACTCGCGTGTGCCTCCCGCGACTGGTCGTTGCACCATCTCTACGAATTGCCCCACTCCGTGCTGTTCATGAACTACGTAATCACCGGGCTTTAAATCAAGCGGATCGATTACATCTCGCCGTTTAGAGGGGAGCTTGCGCATATCACGCGTGCTGCTCTTCTGCGAGGAAATCTCAGCCTCCGTCAAGAAGAGCAAATCTCCCAAGGAGAAACCGTGATTGATGGGTGAATGAATGAGTTGAACAACATGAGGATCCGCGGAAAGCTCATCACCCACGACTCGACTCGGAAGGTCATGCTCTCTGAGTAATTCCTCGAAGCGATGAACGGTGCCAAAGCCTGCGCTTGAAATGACTACTGACTTCTTCGCCGCAAGCGCCTCTCCCACTCGGAGAATCAGCGCGTCCGTGTCTCCCCTGAAAAAAGGTATCTCCTCGCTTGGGATAGCGAGCCCTTCAAATTCACTTGCAAAGGGAGAGAGCTCCCACCACTTAAGTCCTAGGACTCCAGCATGAGCACTCACCATTTCTAGTTCGCGATATGCGGTAGCTCCGAAATCAATGGGGCGAATATTCCCCGCGGCTGCATTAAGCCAAGCTGCCTCTAGGAATTCCTTGCTGGTGGCAAATAGATCAGCTGCGCGCGTGCGAATTCGCTCTGGTTCGACGAGCAAGACGGTCGCGTCGGGTGGAATCAGATCAAGGAGGAGCACAAAGTTATCGACTAGTGCGGGAGCGAAAGCTTCCATTCCCTCAATCGCAATTCCCAGACTCAACTTCTCTAATATTTCAGAGAACTCGGGGTGGTCTTGGAGCAAATCTAATGCACGCTTTCGCACACTTTCCGTGAGCGCCAGTTCGCGACACGGTGGAGCAACATGCACTTCTCGAGTGGAATCGATTGAACGCTGGTCGGCGACGCTGAAATATCGAACTTCTTCAATGTTGTCTCCCCAAAATTCAATACGCATGGGGTGTTCATAGAGCGGGGAAAAGAGATCAACGATTCCACCACGTACAGCAAATTCTCCTCGTTTTTCAACGAGATCTACCCGCGAATACCCGCCGTCGATGAGTCGTTCCACCATTGCCGACATATCCATGGCGTGCCCTACCGTGAACTCGATAGGTGCGACTTCTCCCAACCCCGCCACAATCGGTGCCAAGAGAGCGCGAATTGTGGTGACGAGGATGCGTGCTTCAGGAGCCCCCTGCTTGAGTGCGCGCAAAGTAGTAAGGCGCCGACCTACGGTATCTGCGCGTGGAGAGAGCCGTTCGTGTGGCAATGTTTCCCAGGCAGGAAAGACTGATACTTCGCCTGGTCTCAAAAAATTTAATGAGTTAAAAGTTTCATCAGCCTCACGCCCTGTGGCACATACAACAAGCACGCTCTCAGGGCGCGCAGCGGCAATAAATGGAGCCAGGGCGGGGTCAACCGAAATAGTTGCTCGACGATTTTCTGGAAGTTCACCTAGAAGAGGAGCTACCAATTCACGAAGCTGCACGCTGACCCCCTCTCATTAATCGTTAAAACGTTGCTGCGTTTCTTCGAGCCCTCGTGTGAGCAAACTTTCAACCGCATCGCTACCGCGATCAACGAAGAGTGGAAGCACTTTTCTCTCCTCCGAACTGAATGGCTTTAATACAAAATCTGCGGGGTCTTGTCGCCCCTGTGGTCTACCGATTCCCATCCGAATACGCAAATAACCAGGACCATCGAGTGACTTCGTGAGGCTCTTGAGTCCGTTGTGTCCGTTATCCCCTCCACCTAGTTTGCTGCGAATAGCCTCGAATGGTAAATCCAACTCATCATGAATAACGATGATGTGATCAAGTGGGGTCTTGTAGAAATCTGCGAGCGCCTTACCTGGTCCGCCTGACTCATTCATATAACTCTTTGCTTTCGCAAGAATCAATGAAGGCGCATCGATTCCGACACCTAGACGACCTTCGAGTACATCAGCGCGGGCTTTATGCGAAACGAAGGAACCTGAAATTCGCTTTGCGATTTCTTCAACAACGAAATAGCCGATGTTATGTCGCGTGTTGGCGTACTCCGGACCGGGATTACCCAATCCAAGAATCAGCCAGCGTTCGGTCATTCAGCCGCAGGAGCCGCAGGTGCCACGTCAGTCGGAGCTGGGGCAGTTGGCTCTTCATGAGTTGGCTTATCCGCCAAGTGCACGATGATCGTGTCGGGTGCCGAAACGAGTTCCACACCGGTAGGAAGTACGACGTCGGAGGCGTACTTCGAGTGACCGATCTGTAATCCTTGGATATCGAGGATAAGTTCGCCAGGAATTGCAGTCGCCTCGGCACGCACTGAGATGGTGTTGTTGACGTGTTCCAAAATACCATCGCGATCTGCATCGCCCGCAGTGTGCACTGCGATGTCGATGACGACCTTTTCGCCGCGGCGTACTTCGATGAAGTCCACGTGCTCAATGGTGTTTTTGATGGCGTGACGTACTACCGACTTAGGAAGTACTAATTGTGCGCCACCTTCAAGTTGGAGATCGAGCAAGACGTTATGTGCTTTGAGTGCCAGCATGAGTTGGTGTGCTGGGAGAGTGACGTGGCGTGGGGTGCTGCCATGGCCGTAGATCACAGCGGGTACGAGACCATCGCGACGGGCACGGCGTGCGGCGCCCTTGCCAAATTCATTACGGACGGTGGCGGCGATGCTGATTTCAGCCATCTGATCTCTCCTTCAATTCGGTGACAATAAGCGCACCAGGAGGGATCTCGTCGATTACGGGGTAAACCCCCTCGCCGGAGCGTTGCAAAACCTACCCCAGGCGGGGGCATGAGAGAAATCTGGGTGTTTCGCCAGGCTCAAGGAGTTCAATCGAAGTGGTGAGAAGTGGCTATGAGTGGCCATCGAAGAGTGAAGTGACTGAGCCATCCTCGAAGACCTCTTTGATTGCCCTTGCTAAAAGCGGGGCGATCGAGAGAATGGTGAGCTTGTCGAACTTATTAGCATCTGAAGTGGGCAACGTATTGGTGATGACCACTTCTGCCACCTTTGAACTCTTTAGGCGCTCAACGGCTGGTCCGGAGAGCACCGCGTGAGTCGCAGCCACTAAGACTTCAGTCGCACCAGCATCGATGAGCGCATCTACAGCTTTAGTGATGGTGCCTGCAGTATCAATCATGTCGTCGATAACAACGCATGTTCGACCAGCCACATCACCGACGACTCGACCTACCACTGCTTCATTAGGAATGAGCGGATCGCGCGTCTTGTGAATGAAGGCGATAGGGCAACCACCGAGTAGATCACTCCATCGCTCGGCAACGCGTACTCGACCCGAGTCGGGCGAGACAATTGTCAGGCGTGAACGATCTACCTTGCTGCCCACGTAATTAGTGAGTAATGGGAGCGCAAAAAGGTGATCTACTGGGCCATCGAAGAAACCTTGAATTTGAGCGGTATGAAGATCGACTGTCATCAAGCGATCAGCACCAGCAGTCTTAAAAAGATCAGCAATCAAGCGAGCTGAGATTGGTTCACGTCCGCGATGCTTTTTATCTTGGCGCGCATATCCATAGAACGGAACTACCACGGTAATGCGCTTTGCAGAAGCACGTTTGAGAGCATCGACCATAATGAGCTGTTCCATGATCTGCTTATTTAACGGTTCAGTGTGGCTCTGGATGACGAAGGCATCGCAACCGCGAACACTCTCTTCGAATCGAACGAAAATCTCTCCATTTGCAAAATCGTATGCAGAGGTGGGGGTGAGCGGGATTCCTAATTGATCAGCGACTTCTTGAGCTAGTTCCGGGTAACCTCGACCAGTGAAGAGTCGGAGACGCTTTTCGGAAGATAACCTGATTTCGCCCATCAATCTCCCTCCACCGGCTTCATCTTTCGGGTAGTCAGACCGTACCGTTTCTTACGTCCTATTCGCGAGCACGCGACGCGGCGTCCGCGCTCTTACTTCCTGGGCGCTTACGAAGGACCCAATCCAAGACATTTCGCTGCTTTGCCCGACCCACGCCCATAGCGCCAGCGGGCACATCCTCGGTGATTACGGACCCAGCTGCGGTGTAGGCGCCGTCTCCAATCGTGACCGGGGCCACCAGCATGGTGTCGCTTCCGATTCGCACGTGATCGCCGATCTCAGTCCGGTGTTTGGCCACCCCGTCGTAATTAACGAAGACGGTAGCTGCGCCGATATTTGAACCTTCGCCAATTTGGGCATCCCCCACATAAGAGAGGTGCGGCACCTTCGAGTCCGGGCCAACGGTGGAGTTCTTGATCTCGACAAAAGCCCCCGCCTTTGATCGCGGTCCCAGGACCGTACCTGGCCGCAAATATGTGTACGGGCCTACTGCGGCGCCCTCACCGATATATGCCTGATCGCAGGTGGATTCACTCACTTGGGCGCCGGCTTCGACCGTACAAGAGTGCAAAGTGGCTCGCGGCCCCACCACCGCACCACTGGAAATCTTGGTGGTGCCAGTAAGCCACGTTCCCGGCAAGAGCGTCACGTCCGCTGCGATCTCCACACCCTCTTCCACCCAGGTGCTGGCCGGATCAACGATGGTGACCCCGGCCTTCATCAATTCGTCATTAATGCGATTACGCAAGATAGCCCCACATTCGCTTAATTGACCCCGATCATTGACCCCAAGGATTTCACGGAAATCGCTAATTGAGAAGGCGGCTACTGCTTTACCTTCACCCTTGAGGATAGAAATAACATCCGTGAGGTACTCCTCCCCCTGTGCGTTATCGCGTGAAAGTTGTGCAAGCGCAGAAATGAGTGCACCTTTTTGAAAAAGATAGATACCAGAATTGATCTCTGAAATTTCTCGCTCTGCTTCACTTGCATCTTTCTCTTCCACGATTGAAGTAAATTCCTGAGCGTTATCTCGAATAATTCTTCCGTAGCCAAATGGCTCTGGAACATGAGCAGTCATCACCGCTGCAGCCACCCCCAGTGATTGTGCGATGAAATCAGCAAGGCTTTCACGACGTAAAAGTGGAGTATCAGATCCAAGAACGAGAATGACATCATCATCAGCAAGTCCTGCAAATGCTGGCATTGCAAGACGGGTGGCATGCCCAGTACCACCACGCTCTGCTTGAAAGACAATGGAAATATTCGGCGCAATGCGCGCTAACTCTTTTTCGACGGCTTCGCGGCCCGAGCCGACCACAACCACGGTGGCTTTGGTTACAGGCAAAGCATCAAGGACGCGTTCCACCATCGATTTTCCAAGGACTCCATGGAGCACTTTGGGAGTGGCAGAGTTCATCCGGGTGCCTTCACCGGCTGCCAAGATCAGCGCGCTTGCTTGCACTTTGGGCACTACTAAGGTCCCCTCTCTTCGGCGGGTTCCTGCGCTCCGCCACCAGGTATCGATCCTGGACTTACGGCTTCAAAGGCCGTCGTGCTAGCCACTACACAATGGCGGAACCTGAATTCTGCCCTATTTTCGAGAGATTCTGGAAATCTATGGAAGATTCGGCCCACCGCGACAGCGCCTGGGAGTCGCCCCTACCATGGCTCTATGTATGGAATTGCCCTCAGTGTTACTTCCTGCTTACGGGCGCAGACCCGAGCAGATGTGGCGTGGGTGATCTCATCTGACGGCCTCCCGCCCGGCGAGCCCAATGAGGCCTTGGCACTCACGCCTGGGGGAGGTCGGATCGGGAATCTGCTCTCTGGGGCAATCGATGGAGATCTCGTCGATTTTGCTAGCCGACATTTAAACCAGGGACGAGTCATTTCCATCAATGTAAGTGAAGTGGGCGCGCTCATCGCTGGCATACCTTTCGGTGGAAGCGCTCGATGCGTTCTCGCGCCCGCTGCGGAGTTACCTGCCCAATTATGGCCAGCACTTTTATCAAGAGAACCACTCGCTCTGATCTGCCATTTAGACGGCGATCTCATTCATGACACTGCCTTATTCACCAGAGATAATATTTCTGAATCTGACGATGAAGTTTCTGAACTCTTTCGCAAGGAAAGTTCTGGCACTGTCATCACAGGAGAGAAGATCATCACAATTATGTATCCCGTAACTAAGTTAGCCATTGCCGGCGGTGGCCCCATTGCGGAGGCACTAGCCGAAAATGCTCGGTTGCTGGGTTGGCGGGTCGTCATGGCGCAGGCGGTCGAACAAGCAACTGGGTTAATGGCAGATCTTGCAAGCATCGATGCCGCCGTAATTATGGGCCACGACGTCGAATCCTCCAGCATGTCACTGGCCGCCGCACTGGAGAGCGACGCTGGGTACATCGGAGCGCTCGGCTCTCAGAAAATGCAACAGAATAGAGCCGATTGGTTGGCTTACCGAGGGATCACCGAGATCTCCAGAGTCCACGGCCCCGCCGGAGTAGACATTGGAGCCACCTCGCCAGCCGAGATCGCAATATCGATCTTGGCGCAAGCCATTGAAGCCGTGAAAGCGCCCTAATCGTCCGTATTTTCAAGCAGACTCTGCTCTACAGAGGTGCTAATCTGTGGAATCCTGAGATGCCCCAGTGGCTCCTATGTTGCTCCTCGAAAGGGTTGTCTATATGGCGCTAGAAGCCGAGAACGCGCGTGCAACACTCCGTTCAATGTGGGAGGCCCAAGGGGATCCAGTGGTTGCTCTTGATGAAGATTGCAACCCAAATAAGGTCTGCAAAAACATGGCTGGTATTACCTTCGATGGTTATGCCGAAGAGGGCGCCGACATTCGAGTGGCCTGGCGCGAGAAGCTCGCCCGCGAAGGAAAATTAAACACCTCTGGTGGCTCAATTCGTGACCTTGTGCTTGGCCCCGTCGAGACTCGTTAACGCACCGGAATTACCGTGACGCTAGATAACCACGCTTCACGTGCCTTGCCTTCTTCTGTTCAAGAACTCACCGATGTCCTGCGTTCCGACGGATATATAGCTGATCGTGGTCTCTCAACCGCCCTCTACATTGCCCTCACGCTCGGACGGCCGCTGCTCCTCGAAGGAGAAGTGGGAGTGGGGAAGACTGAATTAGCTAAAACACTTGCCTCACTCTTTGGCCGCAAATTAGTGCGCTTGCAATGCTATGAAGGCATCGACACAAACCAAGCTCTTTACGAATGGGATTACGCGCGCCAAATGCTGCAGATTCGCGCACTCTCTGAGAGCGACATGAAAGAAGATGCCGTTGACAAACTATTTAGTGCAAAATTTTTGTTAGAGCGGCCGTTACTAGAAGCAATCAGAGCCGGAGATCAGTGCGTGCTACTGATTGACGAAGTGGATAGGGCTGACGATGAGTTTGAGGCGTTTCTACTCGAACTTCTCTCTGATTTTCAGATTACCATTCCAGAAATCGGCACCATTAAAGCGCAGTCGCGCCCTATCGTCATTCTCACCTCTAACCGCACCCGAGAATTACACGACGCATTAAAACGGCGCTGCCTCTATAACTGGATTGGTTTTCCAGACCCGGCCCGCGAAGTTGAAATCATTCAAGCGCGTATACCTGATGTTTCGGAGAAGATGGCTAATCGAGTGGTTGCTGCCGTCAACCGCTTGCGGGATATGGAATTAGCCAAACCTCCTGGTGTCTCCGAAACTCTCGACTGGGTGGCTGCACTCGACGCGCTGGGTGCCGACGAATTAACTGCCCAGAGCGCAGATGACACTCTTGGCTCGATTGTGAAGGATCGAGATGATCTTGAATTAGTTCGCACCAATATTCACGAGGTTGTCTCAAGTGTCTGATGACGCTGGCTTCATCACACTTTTTACCGAATTTGGACATGAACTAAGAAACGTTGGATTACCTATTGGCTCTGACGATGTCATGGCCTACTGCAGTGCAATTGCCGAACTCAATCCTTCCGATATTTTAGATGTTTACTGGGCTGGACGAAGCACGCTCGTGAGTAAGCGTGACCATATTCCGCTTTATGACAATGTCTTTAGATCATTTTTTCTCGATGAAAAGTCTGAGTTTAAGAGCGAGAATCGACTTAAAATCAAGGCCTCCTCAAGCGCGCAAGCTGTCATCGATATCCCTGCACCAGAGAGCGGCACTCCCGGAACGGCAGAAGAAGAGCTCCGCATGGGGCTGCAAGCTTCAACTTCGGAACTATTCCGCAATAAAACTTTTGCAAGTTGTACACCTGAAGAGTTGGCCGCATTGCGACGAATCATGTCAAGTATCAAACTCACTCCCCCGCGCAGGAAAACAAGACGAAAGACGGCTTCATCGAAGGGTTCACTCATCAGCATGAGACGCATGGTCCGAGAGACGATGAGGGCCCATGGCGAGCCCCGCGAACTCCACTTCACAAAGCGTCGATTACGACTGCGACCATTAGTTCTGATTCTCGATGTATCCGGATCCATGGCTGACTATTCGCGAAACCTTCTACAGTTCGCCTATTCTGCACAGAGAGCGGCTGGCCGAGTCGAGGTCTTCTGTTTCGGTACCCGTCTGACTCGCATTACTCGGGCATTAGATAGACGGCGCCCCGATGAAGCAATGAACATGGCAGCGGGATTAGTTTTCGATTGGGATGGTGGCACACGTATTGGTGACTCACTTGAAATGTTCACTAGGCAGTGGGGCCGCCGGGGAATGAGCAGAGGATCCATCGTGGTTATTTGTTCAGACGGGCTAGATAGAGGGGAACCCGAGGTGCTGGCTCACGCCATGGAAAAGCTTTCCAGGCTCTGCTACCGCATCGTCTGGATGAATCCGCATAAAGGGGATAGCCGCAACTTTGCCCCCACTACCCTAGGCATGATGGTCGCAGAGCCGTATATCGATGAAATTGTTTCTGGACATAATTTGAAAAGCCTTGAAGAATTCAGTACGACCTTAACCGCCCTCAGATGAAAAATTGCGATAGGAAGACGCTATGAAGTTCAGTGTTTCAATTCTTGCCGAAGGTGATCGCGAAGTCACCATAGAAGAGGTCGTAGCACTCGCCGATGCGGTCGCCGTTTACAGCGGGATCGCAAGTGGGGTGGGGGCGATGTCATACGGTGCTCAGATCATTGTTGAGGCAGAGAATTCTGATCTAGCGGTGGATCGAGCTATTGAGCTCTTTACTTCCGCTGCCGCAACTGCACAACTCCCGTCGTGGCCAGTAACGAAGGCAGAAACAATTAGTGAAAGCGATGATCTTGAGGAAGACGACGAGTGATACGTCTCGGAAGTCTGGCTGGCTACCCTTTTGAGGGACCGCGAATTCTTACCGGCTGGACCGCGCCACAACTGCCTGCAGTCTACGCAATCATGTGTCGACCGGATCCTGAAAAGAAACCGCAAGAGTTCGCCGTCATCTATGTCGGTCATGGAGATGATTTATCCAAAGAAGGTTTCCCCCTCAAACACCGGCATGCCCCTTCTTGGGTAAAGAGAGCCGGAAGTAAGTGGAACCTCCATATTTGCATCTATGAAGTGCCGGGCGGCTTGCCATCCCACCGAGAACAGATCGCCCGAGAGTTAATGGCCGTCTATCGCCCTACATGTAACGAAGAGAAGTACGACCAGGCATGGAAAACTGAGTGGATCGGAGAGTATTCGGCTACCACCACTGGACCGCTGACCACTGATAGAGATCCCAACGCCTAATCACGCTAGAACCAAGCTCAAAGGATCGACCTGCGCATCAAAGTGGTGAGAGGAGTTGCCTACTTAAATCCGACTCCATCGAGTTGGCGTGAGCGACGAGTTCCCATAGCAGGGCGAGCTGGCGGACGTTCTTCGGTATCTGGCTGGTAAGTAGCCCCGACCACAATCCCCTCAGCCATGCCATACAAGAGCGGCAAAGCCCCAGCAACTACACCGCCGGTGCGGTTGATGCGCTCTACGCCAGATTCAATAGGTTCGGCGTTCTGCTTTACCTTCCAGACAAGATCTGCCGCCTCTTCTAATTTTCCAGCTACTTTCGTCAACTGTGCACCGACGATAAAGAGGTAGATAGCAAGTCCCGCGATGAGCAGCACAATGTCGATTACCGTAAGCAGGATCAAGGTATTCATGAGCGCACCTTATCTAGTACACGACCGAGGAAGAGGTGATGTTCAAGACCCTCTGCGAGCACGCCATCTACTCCTTCACCCACTGTTTGGATGAGCGAGGCATCGGAGGTATTTGCTTCGGCTTGCACCAAAGTGGCCTTGATCTGGGTAACGCGTTGATCAATGGTGCGAACCAGGAGCACAAGGATGGTGAGTAGCGCAGCGACTGCTAACACCACGACAAATCCAGCGATGATTGCGCCCCACCAGAGTTGCTCTTGAGTTGAAGTTAAACCATTAGTCATGATCAACCGCCTAACTTATTTCGTCCGCGGCGAAGGCCCGCGATGATCACGGTCGCTGCTTCGATTGTTGTATTCAAATCAGCAAGAGATGCGGTGTTATGAACCGCACCCTCGAGACCAGTATTAATGTTCCTTGCTTGTCCGCCAATTTTCTTGGCGAGTAACAAGATAGGAACGACGAGAGCTACGACGACTAATACAACGACAATGCCTATTGCATAACCAATCGTCCAACCAGCGGTGGATTCAGATGCGAGATTCATGATGCCCTCTCCCCTAAATCGCTTCGCAAAAATCGCGGACGGGCTTGAGACTCGCATTGACCGACGGAAGTACCGTTGGAACCGTGCTGGTCTTTGCCACAATGACTTGCACTCCGCCATCAAGTGCATCGAGAGTCTTAGCTACCGCGCGCAAGTGGAAGATCACCCGCGTGAGACCCAGGGCTGCTGCTGCAATGATGAGCGTCCCAAGTATGAGAGTTACTACTGCTGCTGTTTGCATATCTATCTCCTATCCCAACAACTTCGCAACAGAACCGGCGTATCGCACGGCGCCGTCTGCTACTGCTTTGATGGTGGTATCGGTAACCGCCAGAAGTTCAGGAGTGGTATTGAGTTCACCAATAAGGGCGACTCCTCCATTGAGGGCATCATCTGCCGCCCCGCGAATGCGTTCTAGCGCAGCGAGCACACGATTAAGAAGTGCAACAAGTACTGGAACAATCACCACCAAAAGGATGATGTTTCCGATTCCCCAAAGCGTCATAAGAATTCCTCTCTATCGGCTTGGTTGTGGTTGATAAGGAAGGAAGAAGCGGCTGAAGACTCGCACGAGCGCCATGCGAAGCGCTCGAAGGCCGATAGCTAGCCCGCTGGCAGGCTTTGCGCCAGCAACTGCATTGGGATCTAGGCCTTGAGCGATTGCGGAGAGGCGATTCTGCATGCTTTCGGCAAATTGACTCACTAAAACGGAGGTGACATCTGAAACGAGGCCCCGACCATACTGAGCCGCTGCACCAGAGATCGTGAGATCGAGAGAGATATCTACTCTGGTGCCACCGCCCGAAGGTGTGAGAACGGCACCAAGCAACATAGAGGCTTCGCCGCGCCCCTTCTTGTCCGCGCCAGAAGCCGCAACGGTGATTGTTTTGGTGGCATCGTTACGATCCTTTATCTCAGCCAGGCCAGCAAACTCGAGTTTGACTGGACCGGCCTTGATCACCACATCACCCCGGTACTTATTTTCGCCTACCTCCTCATTGAGATTGGCACCCGGCAAACATGCAGCTACTTGAGGGATATCTCCGAAGAACTCCCATACAGACTCGATTGGTTGAGACACATCAACTGTTTGTTTGATCAGCATGTCGCCTCCCTAGCGAACGTCGTGGGGGATATGAAGTGATTCATTACTCCTCCGTCTTTATCGGTGGAGCGCCCGAGATATCTTTTCCAGTCTGAATCGCTTCGTAGACACGATCCGCCAGTAGCGGCATATCGATGTTGCGCACACCCGTGCCCCTGAGAGCATCCATCACAGCATTAACAAAGGAGGCGGGGCCACCTACGGTGGCACACTCTCCAATGCCCTTGGCTCCAATTGGATGATGTGGGCATGGAGTAACAACTTCGTGCAGTTCAAAGCCTGGCGTTTCCCAAGCGGTAGGCAACAGGTAATCCATGTAGTTCGAACCCACACAGTTGCCTTCGACGTCATAAGTAATGAATTGCATGCTGGCCATAGCGTATGCCTCGGTGAGACCACCCATGATTTGACCTTCAACAATCATGGGATTAATACGCACACCACAATCATCAACGGCAACGACCTTCAGCACATCCCAGACACCAGTCTCTGGATCTACCTCAACCGTTGAGATGTAGCATGCAAACGGCCACGTCAAGTTCGGTGGATCGTAGTAAGCGTTGTTCTCAAGCCCTGGTTCCATACCATCTGGCATATTGCTGTAAGCGGCCATCGCGCAATCTTGGATGGTGACTCCTCGATCAGGTGAACTGCGCACATAGAAGCGGCCTAACTCCCACTCAACATCTTCTTCAGAAACTTCCAAAAGATGAGCAGCAATCTTGCGTGCCTTCGCCCGAATCTTCCTGGAGACCATGGCAACTGCAGCGCCCGCTACTGGGGTGCTTCGCGATGCGTACGTTCCCATGCCAAACGGAGCAGTGTCGGTATCGCCCTCCTCGACCACGATGTCATCAGCTGGGATACCTAATTCGTGCGCCACGATCTGTGCCCAAGTGGTCTCGTGTCCTTGGCCTTGAGATTTAGCACCCGTCCGAAGAATCGCCTTACCGGACATGTGAACTCGAAGTTCAGCTGAGTCAAACATTTTGATGCCAAGAATGTCGTACTCCCGGCTGTTACCCGCACCGAGTGGCTCGGTCATTGTTGAAATACCGATGCCTAGTAGGCGACCACGTTTCTTGGCTTCTTCTTTTTGCACCAAGAAGTTTTTATAGTCAATAGCTTCAAGTCCTATATCGAGGCACTTTCCGTACTGACCGGAATCGGTAAGGAAACCGTAAGCAGTGCGGTGTGGGAAATCATCATCCTTCACAAAGTTGACGCGACGGAATTCTGCTTGATCCATTCCTAGATCATCGGCTGCCGCTTGCACCATGCGCTCTTGGAAGTACATAGCTTCGGTGACTCGGAAGGAGCACCGATAGGCAACTCCGCCTGGCGCCTTATTTGTATATGTTCCAGTAGCAGTGAGGTGCGCTACTGGGATGTCATAACATGCAAAGGCTGAGTGCATTAAGCCAATCTTGAATTTGCTTGGCTGCGCATCTGCAAAGAAAGCACCATGATCAGAAATCGTGTGCATGCGAACTCCAAGAATCTTTCCATCCTTACGGACGGCTAGTTCACCTTGTAGATACACATCTCGGCCAAAGCCAGTGGAAATGAGATTTCCGGTCTTATCTTCGATCCACTTCACTGGTCGCTCAGTCAAGATCGAAGCCAGAATTGAAATGACATACCCCGGGTAGACGGGAACCTTGTTACCAAAGCCGCCGCCGAGATCCGGTGAGACGATGCGGATCATATGTTCTGGAAGTTCGGCCACCATGGCAACTGCCGCCCGAATAATGTGTGGCGCCTGCGTTGTCATATAAACGGTGAGTTTTCCTGTCGCGCGATCAAAGTCAGCGATTGAACCGCAAGTCTCGATCGGAGATGGATGCGAGCGAGGGTAGTGAAGCTCCATCTTTGAAACTAGATCAGCTTCTGCAAAAGCCTTATCAGTTCCGGCCTTATCGCCCACTTCCCAATCAAATACCTTGTTATCTGTTTGATTCTCTTTGTCATCTCGAATCAAAGCCGCACCAGGTGCCATCGCTTGCATCGGATTGACAATAACTGGAAGCGCTTCGTACTCAACTCGAATCGCTTCGCAAGCATCTTTGGCGATGTACGGATCGTCTGCAATAACTGCCGCGACCTCTTGACCTTGGAAACGGACTTTGTCCATCGCCATTACCGCTTGTGTGTCATAAGAGAGCGTCGGCATCCACGCTAAGTTACGGGCAGCAAGCATCTCTCCGGTAAGCACGAGACGCACACCTGGAATCTCCCAAGCCTTGCTGACGTCGATCGACTTAATGCGCGCGTGCGCCATGGGACTACGCAGAATCTCCATATGGAGCATGGCGGGAAGCACTATGTCGTCAACATAGTTGCCCTTGCCACGAATAAAACGGTTATCTTCAACTCGGCGGCGGCTTGCGCCCATTCCACCAATTTTAATTTCATCTAATGCCATGTCGTTTGCCTCTCTCAGTTGGAAATTCCGCGCATTTTCTCCGCTGCCCAGAGAATTGCTTTAACGATGTTTTGATAGCCGGTGCAACGACATAGATTTCCAGAAATTGCCCAACGGATTTCATCTTCGGTTGGGTTGGGATTCGACTCAAGGAGTGCTTTCGCCGCCATCATCATTCCTGGAGTACAGAAACCACATTGCAGACCATGTTCTTCTTTGAAACCTTCCTGCAAAGGATGGAGAGAACTCTGGGTGGCAAGACCTTCGACGGTTTGCACTTTATGGCCATCAGCTTGAACTGCGAACATCGTGCAGCTCTTGATCGGACGTCCATCAAAAAGGACCGTACAAGCACCACAATTACTTGTGTCGCAACCAGTATGCGTACCTGTTAATTTCAACCCCTGCCGAAGCAGATGCGCCAGCAAGAGACGTGGCTCCACATCTACCGTGCGATCCTGACCATTGACATTAAGCGTGACGCGGCGAACAGGAACGCCAGCGGCAGGTGGGGCGGAGATTTCTTCATAGAGACTTGACATATCAGGCTGCCTTTACAGTCGACTCGGAGATGTTGTTGAGAATGCGGGTCAAGAAGGTACTCACGATGTGACGCTTATACGATGCACTTCCTCGGTGATCACTGCGTGGTTCAGCGGCTGCGGCGGCTAATTCACCAGCGCGGGCAATACTTTCTATCGTGAGCGCACTTCCCACCAGGGAATCGGCCGCCACGTTCGCATTAATGGTGCGGCCACCAACCCCCGTGAGAGCAATCCCAGCTCGAATAACTTTTCCTCCTGAGGTTTCTACTGCCACTGCCACTGCAGCAGTAGCAAAGTCACCCACACGTCGCTCGAGCTTGAGATAACCACCATGTACAACACCCTTCGGTGCCGGAATCACCGCTTCAATGGCAATTTCGTCGAAAGCTAACGCGTTTTGAAATGGACCTGTAACGAAATCTCGAGCAGGAATGTTGCGTTTACCATTGGGGCCCTGCGCAACAATGTGGCCGTCAAGGGCAATCATGGTTGCAGACCAATCCCCTTGTGGATCTGCGTGGCAGACGGAACCGACAAAAGTTCCACGGGCACGCACGAT
>JBAXIG010000011.1:0-32663 GCA_037138535.1 Actinomycetes bacterium | reverse complement strand
GCAACCGGGCGCTGGCCCTCCGTGCACGGAACACGAACCAACGGTGTCACATTAGATTGGCAAGCCGAGACCTTTATGCGTTCCATGCGACGCACCGGTTACAAGACTTCTGCTATCGGCAAACTCCACTTCCAAACCATGGGTTGGCCTTATGAAGGTTTTCAACTCGCTGATATCGAAGCCAACGCTCCAGAAGTTCTCAACGATCTTCCTGACGCCAGAGTTTACGGTGGAATAGGTGAGGGAGATGAATGGCAACAATGGGAAAACTCAGCACGGCACCGCGAGGGTTACATTGAATTGCCAGCGGACTATTACGGCTTCGACTCCGTTGACTTAGCCGTGGGCCATGGCGATCGCCCCAGCGGACATTATTGGCATTGGGCGAAGTCACGTGGAGCAAATCTCGAAGAGCTTGCTGGTTGGCAAAACTCAAAAGATCGTCGGGCTGACTGGGATCAGGTTTATGTTTCCCAAGTACCTGCCGAACTTCACCCCTCATCTTTCGTAGTTGAACGCGCCACCGCGCGTCTCAAAGATGCTGCCACGTCAGAAGAACCTTTCCTTTGTTTTGTATCTTTCCCCGATCCACATCATCCATTTGCGCCGCCCGCAGAATTCATGCCGGATATAGATCCAGCGACGCTTCCGCTCCCAGAAACCTTCTTCGCATCGCACTCGGAGTCTCCGCCGCACCTTCAAGAAATAGCCGCGCACCGCGGCACTCCCCCAGAAGACCCAACGATGACATGGGCGCCCACCGTGGAACAGTTCCAAGATGCATTGCGCGCACAGATCGGTCAGATTCAATTTGTCGATCAGGCCGTAGGCAAAATTGTGAGCGCAGCTCGCGAGGCCACAAAAGATCGCCCACTGATCATCGTCTTCACCACTGATCACGGCGATCTCTTTGGCGATCACGGTTTGATGCTCAAGCATTTCGTGCACTATGAAGCAGTAACGCGCGTACCTTTGCTGATATCTGGCCCGATGCTAGATGTGGGCCTTGATGATCGACTCGTATCGAGTGCCGACATTGCTCCCACGCTCCTCGAATTAACCGGGTGTCGTGGATGGCGCGGAATACAAGGAAGATCGCTTGTGGGGAGATCCAAAAAACCCTGGCGTGATGCGTTGATCGTCGAAGAAGACCAACCGTTTGGCCTGGACGGCATGTCTGGCCCAGTACGACTTCGTACTTTGATTACCCCTGATTACCGACTCACGGCATATGCAGGTCAAGAGTACGGAGAACTCTATGACCGCTCGAGCGATGCCGAAGATACTAAAAATCTTTTCGGAACCGACGCGCACAAGAACGAGCGAGGCGAGGCATTTGAAAAACTTGCACGCGAAATGATGGCGCTGGCAGATGAAGGTCGCAAACCAATGGCTTCTGCCTAATGGAGATACTCCTCGTCGGTGTAGTACTCGGCTGCTTTATGGCGTTCTTCGGAGCTGGAGCTGGTTCGCTTACAGTTCCACTCGCGGTTCATCTCCTCGACATGACCTACAGCGAAGCCTCTGTCGCAGGTCTTTCTGTGGTGCTCATCTCCGGAACAGTGAATACCTTGGTTGTTACCCGTCGAGGCGAAATCGACTTTCGGGCCGCCCTGCCATTCCTTGTGCTCTCGATTCCCGCGGCCATCATCGTTGGTTATCTCATGCGAAATGCTTCGAATACGCTCACCGCAATTTTGCTGGCACTTCTGCTCTTTACTTCATCAGCCTCGCTCTTCCGTCGCCC
This sequence comes from Actinomycetes bacterium, assembly GCA_037138535.1. GTDB lineage: Bacteria > Actinomycetota > Actinomycetes > Nanopelagicales > Nanopelagicaceae. Next base: position 30,916 of record JBAXIG010000011.1, on the reverse strand, counting down.
CGCGAGTGAAGTACCAAGTGCGAGTTGGAAGGGTTGGATAGGTGCCGCGCTCGCTGGAAGTGCCGCAGGTGCACTCGGCGTAGGGGCCGGCTTTGTAGTCATTCCAGCACTACGGCTCATTAGTAAGTTAAAGATGTCGGTTGCAGTTGGCACAAGCTCATTCGTCCTGGCCATCAACGCACTCTCGGCGCTGGCCGGTAAACGAGAAATGCCACCTACCCACACACTCTTCCTTGGACTTGCGGCTGGACTAGGCGTCTTACTTGCCGCTCGCTTCACTCAACGAATTAACCCTCTCCTCCGTCAGCGCGCGCTCGCAGTATTTCTTTTCATCTTTGCGGTAGTCACTCTCACAGACGTGCTTAATTAGATTCTTGAAAGTTCTTCCGATACGGCGCTAATTTAGCGCTGGTATTCACGCCGACCACTCCCACAACTTTACCGTCACGCAGATACTCCACTACACAGTCGCCAGCGAGTTCGCCATCAACCACGTTTATAGAGTCTGCGATGCCGGGTATCCCAAAAGATTGCACGTTATCTTCATACTGATCCGACCAAAAAGAGGGGACAAAATTAATGGCCTCGGCAAGCACCTCGCCGGTAGTCAGAAAATGTGCGATCGACTTGCCAGCACGTCGACCGGTCTCAGTCGGCAGATTCCAATGCTCAATCCGTCTTGGAGTTGAATCAAAGAGATCGAATGAGTACCTTGCAACATCGCCCACCGCGTAAACGGAAACTTCATCAGCTGGCGTGGCGCGCATTGATGAATCAACCAGCACGCCATCGTGCAGATCACGTCCTCCCCCAGCTAGCCACTCCGTGTTGGGAAGTGAACCAATGGCTTCGATCACTAAGTCGCCAAGAATTTCCTCGCCACTCTCCAGAGATACCCCAGTGGCGCTATCCACTCCGAGGTACCCGGCAATCTTGGCGTTCATGTGAAACTTCACGCCTCTTGCTTCGTGGCGCTTTCGCATCGCGCGACCAAACTCTGCGCCGAGTGGCCGAAACATGGGCTCTGGATCGGCCGCTACCACCGCTACTTCAATTCCAAGTTTGCGAGCCGTCGCCGCAATCTCACAACCAATAAAACCTGCACCGATGATCACGATTCTTTCGGCACCCAACATCGAAGTACGGAGCGCTTGAGCTTCCTCAAAGTTACGGAGCGAAAACTTGCTCTTCCCAGCACCAGGAACGCTGAGCGTGCGAGGGCGAATACCTGTAGCGGCGACTAAGACGTCGAAAGACTCGAGACGCCCAGATTTAAAAAGTACGCTCTGCTGTTGATAATCAGTGCTGATTGCAGAATCATCAAATAACCATGTCACGTCTGCGATGCTCTCTCGCCTCTTAAACTCCAGATCAGCAATGTCTAAGCCATGAGCCAGTGCATCCTTGGAAAGTGGTGGCCTGTTATAGGGAAAGTGCGGTTCCTCTCCGGCGATGGTGATCTCGCCAGCAAACCCAGCGCCTCGGAGAGATTCGGCAGTACGCAAACCAGCTAACCCGGCGCCAACTATAAGAATCTTCAATGAAACTACTCGACCGTGATGGCTTGCATGGGGCACACGTCGACGGCGGACTCCACGTCCGATCGACGGCTGTCGTCGACATCAACCTTGTAGACCAATTTTCCATCATCACCCAAAGAGAAGACGTCGTCGGCTTCAAAGACACACTGTCCGTAATGCTGACACTTCTCCATGTCGACATGAACTTTCACTTCTTCTCCTCAATTCGTGATGGGTAGAGATCTTTTGATGGTGTGCGTATTCCACGGAATTCCCAATCGCCGCCCATTGCAGTAGAGATAACCTCTTCGCTCTCAGTGGGCTGAGCGCCGACATCGGTGCGAATCGGCGTCGGTCCTTCAACAATTCGATTGCTCAGCTTTCCTAGGCCTTCCACTTCGACTTCGACTAAATCACCTGGTTGCACCGGACGCGAAAATGCCGGCGTACCCGAGAAGAGGATGTCGCCAGGAACAAGAGTGATAGTGCGCGCGATGTCAGCGACCAAGTAGTGCATGTCCCATTCCATATTCTTGGTGTTGTCATCTTGCTTCACAACTCCATTGACCAAGGTACGGATCTGCTTATTCTTAAAATCCCAATCACGAACTAAACCAGGTCCCACTGGCGCAAGAGTGTCGCTCCCCTTCACGCGCAGCATCGAACCGGCATCGGTATCTCGAAAATCATGAAGACCATAATCGTTACCAATGGTGTACCCGGCAATGTAATCGGCGGCATCCTTGGGAGAAATATTGCGGCACGTGCGTCCAATTACGATGACAATCTCACCTTCATAATTGAGCCACTTGCATCCCTGGGGACGAACCACATCACCATTATGTGAATTCAATGCGGTGATGGGTTTATGGAAATACGTAGGTGCGAGCGGGAGCTTCGTCATGAATTCATCAGTACGACTCTGATAATTCAAATGAACCGCGATGATCTTTGTTGGCTCAACTGGGGCCAAGTGAATCGCATCAGAGATCGCAACGGACCTGCCATCGCCAGCAACGAGAGACTCCCCCTGGCGCACTACTTCAGTGGGATAGCCCCCTAGAAGGATCCTGCGCGTCTCTACATTCTTAGACACGAGCGCTCGCCTTAGCGGTCCAGCCAGCTTCGGGCTGATCAAACCAGACGTGTACCTGTCCCGTTCCAATGGAATTCTCGTACTCGCTAAAGAGACGCCCGGGTGCGGTGCACTCATTTTCCCCAAGCGCGCCGATCATCATGAGGTAATGCCCAAAACGAGCTTCGGGCTTGTACTTATAGAACTCCGGCATAGTGCGCAGCACCTGATCGTGATCCCCGCGCTTAAACCATTCGATTCGCTCCAGGTCGGCGTCGCGCGCTTCTGGAGTAAAGATATGCGAGCTGTCGCTAGCTTCGTGCTTGCGCAACTCTTGAAGTGGATAAAAGGTGTGCGAAAGCGCACCTGATGCGATCAAAAGCACCTTACGATCCAACTTCGCAATGGCATCGGCGAGAGCTCGTCCCAATCGGAGGTTATCTTCAGTCTCCGCGGTTTGGCAGCAACCAATACTGATCCACTTCTTATCTAAACCTTCACCGAGGTACTTCCACAGATTGATGGTTGCATAAAAGACTGGAAGTTCAGGGTCATCAATAGGAGTAATCCAGGTGCCATGCTTTTCCGCATACTTGCTGATTTCTACGGCCAACTCTGGATCGCCCTTAAAGTCGTATGGTACTTGTGCCATACCGCGAGGTAACTCCTCGGATGTGTACTTGCCAGTACGGCGTGCATGAGAAGTTGTTACGTATTCGACGGTCGTCGCCCAATGGGAGTCCAACACCACAACAGTGTCGTAATCAGCGGTTTCAAATACCTCTTTACGCAGGCGCTCTAGCCCCGGTACAAGAGTGATCTCTTTACCTTCGTTGAGCTCATATCTCACTTCTTTTGGCAACATGATCGTAGGTACATGTGCCAATATCCCTGCTCCGACTATTTCGCCCATCTCAATCCTTCCAGCCGTTTGGTGAAAACACTGTATTTTTAAGCTCCGAATAAAAATCAAAAGACCAGGAACCGCCTTCGCGACCCACACCGGACTTGCGGGCGCCACCGAAGGGGGCACGGAGATCACGCACGAAAAAACAATTGACCCAGGTAGTTCCAGCAACTAACTGCTCGGAGATACGTTCTGCTCTTTCACGATTTCCCGAAACGAGCACCGCCGCGAGCCCAAATTCTGTGCCATTGGCCATCGAGATTGCTTCTTCATCACTTGAAAACGTTTGTAGCGTAAGTACTGGGCCAAAAACTTCGTCGGTAAGAATTTCACTCCCCGGTGCGGCATTGGAAATTAGCGTCGGATGAATGTAGAGCCCGCCGAGCGCTTCGTTCGCTCCCCCACCTACTTCGACGTGTGCACCTGCTGCTTTGGCGCGATCTATGTAACCAAGAATTTTAGTGAATTGTTTTTCATGAATCTGTGGGCCGATGTCGGTCCCCTCAACACGAGGATCTCCCTGGACGATCTTCGAAACGCGCTCTTTGAAACCCGCCACGAACTCTTCGCGAACCGTTTCGTGAACTAGGAGTCGTGTACCCGCCAAACACACTTGGCCAGCATTATCGTACTGCTCAGCAGCTAGCGTTACTGCAAGTTCAAGATCCGCATCTTCCATCACGATGAGTGGACTCTTGCCACCTAACTCAAGTGAGCACGGCGTGAGATTATCTGCCGCTGCACGCGCTACTAGTTTTGCCGTGGGAACAGAGCCAGTAAAAGAGATTCGTGAGATTCCGGGATGAGCAACGAGTGCGGCACCTGCCTCATTGCCTAAGCCTTGCACCACGTTGAAAACGCCATCAGGCAATCCTGCCTCTTTCGCGATATCGCAGAGAAGCGAGGCGCTCAGCGGTGTCCATTCAGCAGGCTTTAAAATAACGGTGTCACCTGATGCGAGCGCGGGTGCAATCTTCCAACTCGCGAGCATGAGTGGGGCATTCCACGGTGTGATGAGTGCGGCTACGCCAGATGGATCCCAGGAGACAACGTTAGTGTGTCCGCGGGTTTCAAATGGATCATGATGCAACTCGTTGAGTAACCAATCGGCGAAGAAGCGGAAATTATGAGCCACTCGGGGCATGACGCCACGGCGATGGGAACGAATGAGTGCACCGTTATCGTGGGTCTCTACTTGGGATAACTCTTCTAGTCGAGCTTCGACCCCATCTGCGATGGCATGCATGATGCGTGCGCGCTCGATCCGAGGAGTCTTTGCCCACCCAGGAAAAGCCGCCCGCGCCGCCGCAACGGCGAGGTCAACCTCACCCGCCCCACCTCGCGATATCTCCCCCAGGAAGGCGCCATCAATGGGTGAGTGGTCTGAAAAAGTCTCTGCCGAGTAGACCCGCTGGCCACCAATGAAATGGCCGGTATCAACGGAAACACCTGCAACGACGATCTTGGACATTTTCCTCATTCCCATAATCGTTAGGATCCTAACGGTATAGGATGCCACCAGATATTCTTTTTAGGTAGTCCAAAGTACGCGAATTCGAATCTGAAGAGCCCAAAGAGGAGCCAGATGAGCCTGTCATCCCAGAATTCAACTGGAGTTCGCCCCAGGGTCGCCCTCCTAGGTCGCTTCACCGAGAGCGCGAGCGCCCTCCGGTTTCGAGGTGTGGTTTCGGCGCGGATGCTGCTCGAAGGTCTCTGGGCTGCCGGATTGGATCCAGTCACATTGCTCCCTAACCAAAATTCTTCCGATTGGCACGCACGGCTCAAAGGTTTCGACGGCGTGCTCTTCGCCGGTGGCGGCGATATCAACCCTGCGGCATACGGAGAGCTCCCCGACTCAGAACACCTTTATGAAATCGATGATGTGCAAGACGCGAATGATCTCGCGCTCATGAAGCACGTGCTCGCTGAAGGCATTCCCTTCCTGGCGCTCTGCCGTGGAATGCACCTACTTAACGTCGCTCTTGGTGGAACTTTGAACCAGCACATCGAACCGCCACACCGCCATCTGACGCATGATGTGGTCTTCGAAAAAGCATGGGATGAATTCGGCCTAGAGCTGCCAGTAGTGACAAGCTCGTGCTACCACCATCAATCAGTAGCAAAATTAGGTAGCGGCGTGCGTGCCGTTGCCTATTCAACCGATGGTTGCATCGAAGCCCTTACGGTGGATGGTGCGAACGGGGTCGCCGTTCAATGGCACCCGGAGGATCGATGGGAGATTGATTCGGATCAACTTGCGATATTCAAAAAGTTTCGCGTGCGGATCGGTTAGCTTCCTTCAGCTGACCGAGTCAGCGAACGCAGGTTGGCAGTGAATTTCTCCAAATCACCACGAGCTACTTGTGAGACAGTAGCAATTTCTTGATCGTTAAATTTCGGGAAGAGTTTCTTCATCAACTTTGACCCAGCGGGAGTAAGCGTGACGACCATAAGCCTGCCATCCTCTGAACTTCGCTGGCGCTCAAGCCATCCGCGTCCCTCAAGTGTGTTGAGTACACCCGTGAGCGTGGCCTTCGAAATTCCAGCTTCGGAAGCAATATCTCGAGTTTCAATGGGTGACCAAATCCAGACCACCCAGAGAACTACAAATCCCGTCCATGTCATCCCACTGGGAGCAAGAGCTGTGCGCTCGAGGTGATTTCTTACAGCGTTTGCGGCGCGAAAGAGATTAGAAACAGCCGCCATCGCCTCAAAATCGATCGGCAAACTATCGAGGCGCTCTTGAACTGCGCGTTCGGTCTCATTGAGCGTATGTGCACCTGCCATGAATATCTCCCCCTGCGCGCCAGGATAGTGGCAAATTCCAAAAAGTGCCCAAATATCCCTACTTCATTTGAAAGGCAAGATAAGGTAAATTCGTTTTGATCCGAATGATTGGGAGAATCTGATGGCGGCAAGCGCAAGCACTGGAACATCGCGCAACCTTCGCGATGTATCACTTGCAGATATGAGTCTTTTTGAAAATGGCGCACCATGGAAACTCTTTGAGCAGCTGCGCAATGAAGACCCCTGCCATTGGAGCAACGAAGAGGGCGGGGCCGGCTTTTGGTCGCTCACGCGCTATGCAGACATCGTTTCAGTACTGCGTGATACAGAAACTTTCAATAGCGAACAAGGCACCAACCTTGAGGAGTTAGACGAAGAACAACTCGAGGTGCGTCGCTCCATGCTGGAAACAGATGGAAGTCGCCATCGCGTTCTCCGCAAATTAATGATGGACAACTTCACCCCAAAATCCGTAGCGGGATATACAAACTTTCTCGAAGCACTCACCAAAACCACTCTGGACGCGGCATTTTCGAAGAATCAATTTGAGTTTGTGAAAGAGGTAAGCGCTGACTTCCCTATTCGCGTATTGGCTCGCATGCTTGGGGTACCCGACGGTGATACCGGACAACTCATCAACTGGGGAAACCGGATGGTGGGCAATACTGACCCAGAGCACACTGATGTGCTCCTAAATAGCGAGGAGAGCGAGCAGTACCGCCTCCTCCCCTTCCGCTCCCCCGCAGCACAGGAAGTTTTTGATTACGGATTTAAGTTACGGGAAGCGCGCCGTGGCAAGAGTGAAAACGACCTCGTCTCTCAATTGGCGCGTAACATTCCTACCGATGGGTTAGCGCTCGACGATCGTGACTTCCGGAACTACTTCTTACTGATTGTTATTGCAGGTAATGAAACGACTCGTCACGCCATCACTCACTCGATGAACGCACTTATCGATCATCCTGAGCAAATGGCACTTCTCAAGGCAAAACCAGAACTTATTCCTTGGGCCATCGAGGAATTCCTCCGGCAAGCAAGCCCGGTCTATCACTTCCGTCGTACGGCAACGCGCGACGTGGAGATGCATGGGAAGAAGATTAAGAAGGGTCAGAAGGTGGTGGTCTGGTTTGCATCAGGCAATAGAGATTCCGAGACTTTCGCTGATCCATATACCTTCGATGTGACCCGTAAGCCAAACGAACACATGGCCTTCGGACGTGGAGGGCCCCACATGTGTATGGGTAATGCGCTCGCCAGGCTAGAGATGCAGATTATGTTTACTCAGCTACTGCCGCGCGTGAAGCAGATGGAGCGTATCGGCGAGACAGATTACCTGCGGAGCAATTTCGTCCATGGAATCAAACGCCTACCTGTACGCGTTGAGTTCGAGTAGTCCCTACTTCAGAATCACATGAAGAGCGGTAGGAGCCCTGAACTCCCACCCTTCAAAGCGCACTTCATGATCTGGGTTTAGCGACACCTCCGAGAAGCAAGCGAGCAACTCTTCGAGAGCGATTGCTATTTGTTGTTTGGAGAACGCGTGGCCGGTACAGAAGTGGCGACCAAATCCGAAGCCAGCATGTGCCCGCTTCTCCCGGTTAATATCAAACTCATCCGCGCTTCTTCCAAAGACAGACACGTCACGATTGGCCGAAGACAAGACGGCAGCCACTCTTGCGCCCTTGGCAATTGTCGTAGCACCCAGAACCACATCACTTTGAGTTTCACGCACTTGAGTTCCAATGGGCGAAACCCACCGGATACCCTCGTCGACAGCAACTGGAATCAATGAAGCATCCCCCAGCACCGCAGCGAGTTGATCTGGATGAGAAAGTAAACCAAACATCGTGGTAGCCGCGCCGTGACCAGGCTCTTGCGCCCCTCCCAACAGCATCACTTTAATCGTCGGCATGAGCGCAGCGCGCGAGCGCATCTGCCCCTCGGGCATGCCCGTAAAGAGCATGTGCGAAATAGTGGAGTCATCTGGCTTGCCCTCTAGTCGATCAAAAACCTCAGCCATCGTTTCATCAATTTCGCGCGCAATGATTGCGGTCTCCGCAAACCTGTCTTGAGATGATTCGTAATTGATGGCGCCTTCGCGTAATCCATAGAACCACCTGCGCAACGTGGAATCGTCCAAGTGACCAACGCCAAGGACTGCGCCCAGGGAGAGTACCGAGATTGGTTCAAAGTATTCGGAGAGTAAATCGACTTTCCCGGGAGACAACTTTGCCAACTGAGCCCGCGTGATGGGGCGCACCACGTCTTCGATCCAATTAGACACGTTTTTGGGCCGGTACTTCTCGTCCATGCTTTGGCGAAGCGCCAAATGATGCGGGCCTTCCATCGTAAGAATGCTCGGGCCATCGAAGGCGATATCGAGTGGACTATTGCCACCTAGCTCTGCGGAAAAAATACTGTTCTCAGTTCCTACATTTGCGACATCTGCCCAGCTAGTGGCAAACCACAGATCGACACAAGGCAAGTAGCCGATCTCTTGAGACTCACGTAACCGTTGATAAATGGGATAGGGATCTCGCTCGAGGTCTGCAACCGTCACGGACGAGAGAAATTCTTGTAAGTCACTCATGCCATCACCACCTGAGAAACAAAATTCTTCACCAATGTGTGTGCACGCGCAATCGCGGCCGCTTCTTGTGCTCTCGTCATGTTGATGAGTGCTTCAATGGACTGACCATCTCCAGCGACTGCACTCTCTCCCCCGTTATCAATCCACCCCTGCAACGTTGAGGTGACAACCTCTGGATGGAATTGAATTCCAAGAGTGCGCCCGCTGACAAAACCCTGTGATGCCACCGGAGTACGGGCAATCTCTTTGATACCCGACGGTAGGGTCCATCTGTCGTAGTGAAATTGAAACCACGGCCCTTCGGCAATCAACTCGGGCCGATCGCTATGAACCGGAAACCAGCCAATCTCCGGGCGAGGACCGGGAGCGACTGAACCACCGAGAGCTCGTGCCATGAGTTGCCCGCCAAAGCAGATACCAAAGATGGGGATTTCACTCTCGTGAGCTTCTTTCAGCAGGGCCAACTCAGGGAGGAGCCAACTACCAATCTTGGCTTCATCCCAAGCTCCCCAAGGGGAGCCCATCGGCACCAAAAGGTCGTAATCGGAGAAGTTCGGCCACTCGGCCACCACATTAGGCGAGTGGAAATCAGCGTGTGGGACTACCACAAACTCGGAAATCTCGTATCCGAGATCAGCGAAAGCCTCCCCTACGGGCCCCGTAGGGCTGAATGGGTCATGTTGAATAAAGAGGGCGCGCACGCGCCCATGTTGCCTGATTAGGGGAAGAATGGCGAGGATATATCTAAATTCTTTATCTAACTCTAGAATCGTACGGATACAAACGGTCAGGCAGCCCGTCGCCTCACTACAAGAGCCAAGGAGTAAGCATGAGCATCGACCTCACGAGTAAGAGCAACGAACTCAAGGCGCAAGGGATCGACATTCTTCGCGTTGCCTATGTGGACGTCCTTGGTATTGCCCGCTCTAAGGATCTACTCGTCTCCGAACTCGCTCGCTCCGCCGCTCATGGTCCATCGTTCTGCCAAGGGGTCTGGATTACCAGCACCGTCGGCGGCGTGATTGAAAGTGGTCATGCTTCACTTGCAGACGGACTCCCTGATCTCCTGACTGATATTGATTGGCCTACACTTCGCCCGATTCCCTGGGAGCCTGGCGTTGCGATTGTGATTGCACACGCCCTCGACCCAGATGGCACTCCCAACCAAGTATCTCCGCGAACTGTGCTGGGAAATGTTCTCAATGAGTACAAGTCACTAGGGCTTACACCAATTGCTGGACCGGAACTCGAGTTCTACATCGCCAAGCTTGACGAACACGGACAATTCAAGCGAGCCATTGAGAAGACAGGTCGCGTATATATGACCGGTGCTCTAGTAGATCCCAATGGGCTCTTTGTATCCATGCTCCGCAATCTCGGTGAATTCAACATCGGAACCTTTGCCGGAAACCACGAGTTTTCACCATCACAATATGAAATTAATCTCTGGCATAGCGAAGCCATGGATGCCGCTGACCGCACCTTCCTCATGAAGTACGCAGTGAAAGATATTGCTGCGCGTGCCGGCGTCTATGCCACCTTTATGGGTAAGCCCTGGAATGACGAAGGTGGTAGCGGCTTCCACATGCACGTCTCACTCGTGGATAAGAATGGCAAGAACGTCATGCACGCAGGCAGTGAGTTGAGCGAAACTACCCTCCACTTCATGGGTGGTGTGATCAAGCACGCTCCCGCCATGACAGCACTCACCAACCCAACCGTAAATTCTTACCGTCGCATTCGGCCTGATTCTTTGGCGCCGTACCGCATTAACTGGGGACACGACAATCGCAGTACCTACATGCGCATCCCGCCCGAAAGAGGCGAAGGAACCCGCATCGAGGTACGCGTTGCTGACGGTGCGGCAAATGCTTACTTAGTAATGGCTGCCATCTTCGCCGCTGGGCTTGATGGAATTAAGAAGAAGATCACTCCACCAGAACCAATCGCGGGCTGGGCATACGACGATGAAACCGCTGCGGTATTGCCTGGAACCTTAGCGAAGGCGCTTGACGAGCTCGAAGCAAATGAAGTCTTGAAGGATGCACTCGGAGAGCTACTCTTTAACTCATTCATCGCTCTCAAGCGCGACGAAGTAGATCGCTACAACCAACACGTCAGCGATTGGGAAATCACCGAGTACCTCGAAGATTTCTAAACGGGACGGGAGCGATCCTCAAGAAGCGTTCCACCGGCAAATTTCACGCCTACTTCACGGTAGTAGCCTGCAATAATTTCCTTGACAGGAAGCACTGACTTCAATTCATCCCATTGCGAATCTGCCAATGTGAGTTGGGCATCACCTACCCAAGGTGTTCCGAGATCTGCTTCAACACCGCCCATTGTTACCACTTGATCCATGGAGTAGCCGGCACCAATCGTGATGGAAGGCATGAGCCGGTGATGGAGCATGGGATGGCCATTTACAAATCCATTGCTCTTTGCAGGTTCGCGCAAGGTGACAAGCGCACTCGCTAACCGATGATCATAGGCAGCAAGTGATGCACCAAGCTTGGCACCTGCTTCAAGACGAGGCGAGGCTTTGCCATGATTGAAAATGCGGGTGACTGCGATATTGCCTAACTTCTTTGGGTATCCCTGGAACCAACCTCGGCCAATAGCAAAATCTTTAGTGACCCAAATAAGTACGCAACGGCTATAGGTAACGCCTTGGAACTTGCAGCGCACAACCGCGAACGCCTCCAGATATTGCGAACGTACTGGATCGAGCAACTCAGCCCCACCCTCACTGCACGATTGCCAATCTGCCCAAATGAGCGCGACTGCATCTGGATCCTCGTCGGCCACTTCTACGTCGTCCGGAAGGAGTGCTCGCACATAACCTGGCTCGGTTCGGTACTCAACCGTAAGCAAGGTTCCTGAGTAATACCAGGGCATTTCGGGCACAAGTGCGCTCTGACCCGTCGGCGTGAGGGGCGGCAGGAATCCTTTTGAGTCACTCATAACATTTACAATACCGGAGAAAAAAGTTACTTATTTGCTTGACCCGGCCATTTCCCTGAGAGATGCTTACCACATCATTCGTATCCGTACGTTCCTACGGCAGGAGAAGCGATGTCACACACTCAGGGAGAAACCTTAAAGAAGAATCGACTTGGAGTCTGGGGCGTGGTCTTCTTCGTGGTAGCTGCTGCCTCACCACTTGTTGGCATGACTGGCGCAGTTCCCGTAGCGGTAGTGCTCGGTGATGGAGCCGCTGTTCCCGGGGCCTATCTCGCCGTCGGACTCGCGCTCCTTCTTTTCAGTGTGGGATATGCAGCCATGAGCCATCGCGTCACCAACACTGGCGCATTCTTTGCCTACGTCGGTCGCGGTCTTGGTACTCGAGCTGGCGTCGGCGCCGCCTTTGTTTCACTCATCGCCTATATCGCAGTCCAGGTGGCCATCTTTGGATTCTTTGGTGCTGTCGCTGCCGGGCAAATGAAAGATTCGCTCGGCCTTGATATGCCCTGGTGGGCATGGACTCTCATTGCTTGGGCAATAGTCACTCTCCTCTCGCTTCGTGCTGTAGATGTTGGCGCGAAAGTTCTTGGCGTCTTCATGATCGTCGAAGTCCTTTCGCTCTTCGTCCTTGCGATCGCGATCTTGGTTCAAGGCGGTCCAGAGAATTTTAATTTTGGTGCTTCTTTCAATCCTGCACATATTTTTGCCGGTGGGCTTAATGGCACAGCCGGCATTGCGCTCTCGTTTGCCTTTGCTTCTTTTATTGGCTTTGAAGCATCCGCTATCTACGGAGAAGAATCCAAGGACCCAAAGCGAGTGGTGCCACGCGCTACGTACATCTCAATCTTGCTCATCACGGGTCTATTCGTCATCACCACTCTCGCCATGGTTAATGGCATGGGCGCGAGCAAGGTAGTAGATAAAGTTGTTGAATACTCCAGCGTCGGAGATGTTCCACTAGCTAATCCCGCCAATGTGCTCTTCACGATGGCGGATCAATATGTGGGTTCGTGGCTCGCTACTTTGATGAGTTGGTTAGTTATTTCTAGCCTTTTCGCGGGACTGCTCGCCTTCCACAACTCCATCGCACGTTACTTCTTCTCCATGGGTCGCGCTGGAGTTCTGCCTTCAGCGCTCGCCAAGGTGAATAAGCAAGGCGCTCCTAGCAATGCCACCTACGCAACGGCAGCTGTGGGCGCACTTATCGTGATCCTTTTCGCGGCTCGCGGCCTCGATCCAGTGCTCAATCTCTTCTACTGGTTCAGCGGTCTCTCTGTAGTGGCTATGGTCTTTGTAGAGATATTGGTTTCGCTTGCAGTGATTCGTTACTTCCAGAAAACCAAGGAAGATACTCGTCTGTGGAACACACTGATCGCCCCCGTGCTGGCAATTATTGGACTTGGACTTGGTGAATATCTCCTCATGTCACGCTTCGGACTCTTGGCGGGAACTGTAGCGAAGGGCGTTGATCCAACAACACAATCATGGGGACTCAGTCCGCTCGGATGGTTCCTCATCCTCCTGCCGTTCGCCATTTTCGTCATAGGCATCATAGTTTCAACGATTCGTCATAATGAAAATGAAGAGATGCTTAAGGATCTGGTTAACTAACTCCTTGTGAGCACTCCCGAAAGGAATAGGGTTTCTCCGCTTCGACTCGGCCAAGATCGCGAAACCGCATTGAAGCACGCTGCGGAGATTGTGTTGCGTGCCTGGCGAGATTTTGATCAAGCACGCGAGGAAGAGCACGTACCCAGCTCATCATTAATTGCGCGTTTACAAGAACCACTTCCTGAATCGGGCATGAGCGCTATGTCAGGACTGGACCTTGCTGCAGAGGTGCTTGATACCTCGCTGGCGCAATCCCGCCCGCGCTACCTGGCTTACATCGGGTCAAGCGGATTAGAAATTGGAGCGCTTGCCGATCTTCTTGCGCACTCTTACGACGTTAACTTGGCACTCGATGCTCGCGCAGCGAGCCTGATGGACCACCAAACGTTGAAGTGGCTCGGTGAGTTTCTCGGCTTTCCCTCTGGGGGTGGGGCATTTACCAGTGGTGGCACCATCAGCAATATCACCGCACTGGTTGCTGCCCGCGAACGCGCCATTCCTGGAAGTCGATTTAATGGCCTTGGAAGCACCAAGCCGGTGGTTTACTGCTCCGCAGATGCGCATTATTCCGTCCGGCGCGGAATAGAGCTACTAGGAATTGGATCACGCAACTTACGCAGCGTTCCCATCGACGGCGAGCGGCGCCTCTCTCCCGCCGCCCTTCACGACATGATCACTTCCGATATCGCTGATGGACTTACTCCCATCGCGGTGGTAGCAACGGGTGGCACTACGTTGATTGGCGCAGTCGACCCAATTGATGCCATCGCCGATGTCTGCAAAGAGTTCGGAGTGTGGCTGCATATCGACGGCGCCTATGGACTACCTGCAGCAGCCACATCGGAAAGAGCATCCGCCTTCGCCGGACTTGATCGCGCAGACTCGATCAGCATCGATGCGCATAAATGGATGTATGTCCCTAAGGCCTGCAGTGCTGTGATGGTGCGTGATAGAAATTCTCTGGTTTCGGTCTTCAGCCATGAAGAGGCCTATATCCCGCACGACGGTGCAGTACTCAATGCCGTCGATTACACGTTGGAGTACTCCCGGCCACTTCGTGCACTCAAACTGTGGCTAGCGTTTATGGTTCACGGCGCCAATGAGTTTAGGGCGGCCATTTCACAGAATCTGCACCAAGCCCAGTTGCTCTACGATCTGGCTGATTCAAGCTCTCATCTTGAAGTGATGCCAATTCGCCCGTCGCTTTCCATCGTCCCCCTCAGGGCAGTACCGAGCGATGTGCCAGATCTCAATGTTTTTAATGCCGCTCTTTGCGACGCTATTCAAGCCGATGGCCGGGTCTATCTCAGCCAGGCTGTGATCGATGGAGAGGTGTGGCTTCGACCTTGCTTTACCAATTTTCGCACGACACAAGATGACGTTCACGTCACTTTCGCCGTCATTGTTGAGCTCATAGAGAAATTGCAGTCGACAAAAGAGTAAAGCTCTAAGCTTTCGCGCCACCTCGCCCTCTACCAAATGACACTAGTTGGTGGGTAACAATTCCCGCGAGTAATCCCCAAAAAGGTGAGCCCAACTGAAGGGGATGAATCCCTGAGACGGTGACCAGCAGAGTAATGAGCGCGGCTTCACGGTATTCGGGGTTTGCCATCGCCTCATGAGCGCTATTTGCTATTGCGGGCAAGATCCCGAGGCCAGCAAGGGCAGCGAGTAGTGGTGCTGGTAGCGCGCCGAAGAGCCCCAGCAAAGTGGATCCGAGTAGTCCGACTGCCACATAGGCGATTCCGCACACAACACCGGCGGAATATCGCCGCGTCTTATCTGGCTCTGCATGATCACCAGCTCCGATAGCCGCGGTGATCGCTGCAGAATTCACTCCGCTTCCCACAAAACCAGCACTGGCAAGTGAGAGTAAACCACCGGTCACAAGTGAGCGATTGATTGGTGCTTCATAACCATAGGTTGTCATTACCGCCATACCAGGTGCGTACTGCGAAGTAAGCGTCAGAAGTATGAGAGGAATTGCAAGAGTAATAAGTGCGCTTACCGAAAAGGTGGGATTGACCCACTCTGGTTTAGCAAGTGCTACGTGCAGATGGGGCGAGTGCACTTCACGCAGCGCAAAAGCCACCACAAGCCCAGCAAAGAGACTGGCAAGTACAGGTGCGCGCCACCCAAATCGACGCGCGACAAAGTAACCAGCCACCATTGCAATAATGATCCCTGGTTGGTCCGGAAGCACCTTAAAGACGCCCACGCCGAATTCAAAGAGCACACCCGCGAGCATCGCCATAATGACCGGTGGTGGCGCGAGCATCAAAATCTTTTTGAAGATTCCCGTCACGCCGATCAAGATGATGACTACGGCCGCGATGAAGTAAGCACCCACCGCATCTCTTAACGAGTGTTCGGCAAGGCCGGTCAGTAAGAGCGCGATTGAAGGAGTGGACCACGCGCCAATAATGGGCATTCGTAATCTTAAAGAGAGGTAAAGACCGAAGAGCCCGGAACCAATCCAGCATGACCAGAGCCACGTAGCTGTTTGGGTATCCGTGAGGTTTCCGGCATGTGCCGCCTGCACGACCATCGCCACCGGTCCAGTACATGAAATGAGCACAATCAACAGTCCTGAGAGAGCAGCACTCCAAGACAGTGCACGCGGAAACTCGCGCAAGTTGCGAATAATCGCCTTCAGAGCTGGCAGATCTGCGCTCCCCTCGTACATGCTCGATTCTTTACTCATTTCCATCCTCATAAAAGAGACGCTCAAAAACTGTGCGCGCTCGTCTGCTCTGACGTCGCCACTCTTCCATGAGGGCTTCACCCGAGGCAAAGCCGAGCACCTGAGAGACTGCCCGTGCACTCTCAGCAGCCTTGGGGACTTCATCTGAGTGGCGTGCCGTCACGAGCATGACCGCATTACGAATGCGAGTGGCGAGCAACCAAGAATCTGAGAGTGTGGCCGCATCAGCAATTGTTAAGAGATTCGCGGCCACCGCCCGATTGAGCACTTCCAGAGTTCCGGTGATACGCAAACGAGGATTCCCACCTGCATATTTCATTTGCAGATATTGAGCCATCCATTCGACATCAGATAATCCCCCTGGTCCAAGTTTCAAGTGCAGAGATTTGTCGGCGCCCCGCGGTAAACGTTCAGATTCCACGCGCGCCTTCAGCCGTCGCATCTCTCGAAGATCACTACTACTTATTCCAGCCGTGGGATATCGGTAGAAATCAATGAGCGCAATGAAGCGCTCCCCCAACTCTGAATCACCAGCAATAGGGCGTGCTCGGAGTAGCGCTTGGCGCTCCCAAAGAAGAGCCTGCTCTGCGTAGTAATGCGCATAAGCGGAGAGCGAACGAACCAGCGGTCCTTGCTTTCCATCTGGCCGCAAGTCAGGGTCAATGATGAGTGGTGGTTCTGGGCTGGGAAGTGAAGTAAGGCGTCGCATCTCCCCTGCAATCCAATGGGCCGCATCAGTTCCTGCTCGCTCATCTGTTCCGGGTAAGTATTCGTGTACGAAAAGTACGTCTGCATCACTCTGGTAACTCATTTCGTTACCGCCGAGACGTCCGAGAGCAATCACTGCAAATTTAATGGTGAGTGGCCCATGCTCTGCCACGTATGCGCGGCTAGCCGCATCAAATGCGGCTTCTAGGGTCGCTCCAGCAACATCACTTAGCGCGTCACCCACTTCGGCAACCGAGAGCGTGCCGAGCAAATCAGCCACTGCGGTACGGAAGAGTTCTCGGCGGCGCACGGCGCGTACCGATTCAATCGCTTTATCGCTCTCATCTTGGCGACGCACCACGCTGAGCGATTCCAGGATGAGTTGCTCTATGCCCCGAGGAGCTAGATCGCCATCGTCATCTAGCATCGCAGTTGCTTCAGGTGCGCGCAGAATAAGTTCGGATGCATATCGTGATGAGGAGAGCACGAGAGCAAGGCGTTGCGCAGTGGCTCCGCTATCGCGCAACATGCGCAAGTACCAAGGCGTATCACCCAACGCATCTGACACTTGTCTAAAGCCAAAGAGCCCAGCATCCGGATCCGGTCCTTGGGTAAACCACTCCAACATGGCGGGAAGTAATTGACGTTGGATAGCCGCCCGCCTGGAGACCCCCGAAGTGAGCGCTTGTATATGCGCTAATGCCCCGATGGGATCGCGATAACCAAGAGCTAAGAGTCGAGCTTGTGCGGCTTCTGGCGTGAGACGTTGTTCATCTGCCGCCAGACGAGCCACCGCTGCGAGAAGCGGTCTAAAAAAGAGCTTTTCGTGAATACTGCGGACCAGCGAACGGCGCTCACGCCACTGCTGAAGGAGTTCAGCGCTGGATTCGTAGGCCATCGAACGCGCAATCCGCCTGAGGTCGCTCTCTTCTTCTGGAATGAGGTGACTACGCTTGAGTTGATTGAGTTGAATGCGATGCTCGAGGGTGCGCATCCAACTATAAGCTTCAAGTAGCGCCACGCCATCCTCGCGCCCTACATAACCAGCAGCGCTCAGTGCGCGGAGTGCCGACATCGTACTCTGCACGCGAAGTTCTTCGTCTGCCTTGCCATGAACGAGCTGCAGAAGTTGGACCGCAAACTCGACATCGCGCAATCCGCCCACCCCTAGTTTGAGATGGCGATCTGCATCCTTGCTCGGAATGTGTTCTTCTACTCGCTTGCGCATTTTTCGGACATCATCAACAAACGTGGGCTTCTCGGCCACACTCCACGTGCCAAGAGCAGCCATTGCGATGAACCGAGCCCCCACTTCCTTACTGCCGGCCGCCGCGCGTGCCTTTAGCAACGCTTGAAACTCCCACGGTTGTGCCCATCGTTCGTAGTAGGCAGTATGACTTTCAATGGTTCGCACGAGCGGACCATCTTTTCCTTCGGGACGCAGGCCCGCATCGACTTCCCAGAGCGAACCTTCACTTGTCGTCTCATGGCATGCGCGCATCACTTGAGTGGCTAACTTGGTGGCATTCCGCAAGTCATCGCCATCAACATCGTCGGCAACAAAAATAACATCGACATCTGAAATATAATTGAGCTCCCGCGCCCCGCACTTACCCATCGCGATAACTGCTAGTTCAGTATCTAGAATTCCGGTCTCTTGACGGGCAATCTTCAAGGCAGCCTCAAGAGCGCGGTCTGCCAAGTCTGAGAGCGCTAAAGAGGTCGCTTCAAATCCCCGCGTACCAGTGAGATCCGCTGCCGCTATTTGCAGAAGTGCGCGTCGGTAGTGAATGCGGAGCGCATTTGCACTCTCTAACCAAGTCGATGAGGCAAGAAAGAGTTCCGGGGCGGGAGTGAGGTCTTCTCCGAGAAGAAGAGCGATGTCGCCCGGGAAGCGAATGAGGTGTTCGCCTAAAGTTGCGCTCGCTCCGAGTACAGCAACTATTCGATCTGTGAGCAATGCATCGACCAACAAAGTCTGCGCTACGGATTGATCGGCCTCGATCAAACGCACAAGGAGTGCGATCGCCTGGTCCGGATCTGATGCATGCGAGAGCGCATCGGCGAAGACTTCCCGTGACGGCAAAAGGCCCATCAAAATCTCGGCCTGGGTGGTATCTAGAAAACCGGAACGGGCAAAGAAACCTTGCTCGCTGGCTCGCCTCTTCTCCATCACCAACCCAATCGTTTAAGCGCCTTAGGATCGCTCTGCCACTCTTTAGCAACCTTCACATGTAAGTCAAGGAAAATGGGTGTACCTAAATATGCCTCGATGGCATGGCGAGCTCGCGTTCCCACATCTTTCAGGCGGGCTCCACCCGTGCCAATTACTATCGACTTCTGGCTTGGACGCTCTACGTAAATATAGGCACGTACATCGGTAATCTTCTTTCCGGAAGTTCTTGGCACGATCTCCTCCACCATGACCGCGATGGAGTGTGGCAATTCATCACGGACACCTTCAAGAGCAGCCTCGCGAATTAATTCTGCAACCATGATGTCTTGTGGTTCATCAGTGACTTCACCATCGAGGTAGAGCATTCCACCCTCTGGAAGCGCTCCAGCCAAGACATTAATAACAACGTCGAGTTGTTCTCCAGAGAGCGCGGAGACTGGAACGATTTCATCCCACTCAAATCCCGACTTCTTTGCTAGTTCCGAGATCTCCATCAGTTTCCCAGGTAGCTCCGCCTTAGGGATAGTGTCGATCTTTGTCAGCAAGGCGATGCGCTTAGTCTTGTATGCCGCCGAAAGAGCTTGGCAAATGAAGTGGTCGCCCGTGCCGCACTCTTCATCAGCCGGTAAACACATAGCGATAACTTCGACATCAGCGTATGCCGCCCGTACTAATTCGTTGAGGCGCTCTCCAAGCAACGTTCGTGGTCGGTGGATACCGGGGGTATCAACCAGAATAATCTGTGCATCCTCTGTATTGACGATGCCGCGAATAGTGTGGCGCGTAGTCTGCGGCTTTGAAGAAGTGATGGCGACCTTGGTACCCACTAGGGCGTTTGTCAGCGTGGACTTCCCGGTGTTGGGTCTTCCGACTATGGCAACAAACCCAGAGCGCTTCACACTTGCTCAGCTTGCGGTGCAAACTCATTGATCGCAGTCAGCGCGCGAGCGGAGGCGGGATCTCCCCATATTGAAAAAGCTTCGATGCCAGAAGCGCCGCTTGAAATAGCGGCCGCGAGGGCAGCCTCCAGTGCGTCCAGGGTGAGCGAAAGAAGAGAAACATTGGTGGCCACATATGTGCGACCGGTGAAATCGCGAACAGCGGCGCCTTGGCTACGTTCTAGGCGTATCGCCGTACTCTTTGCCAGGATTTGAAGTTTTTCGTTCTCACTCACTCTCTTCACCTTCTTCACTCTTGAGTCGTTCCACCAACACGGTACCAAGGCGCTTGCGCCGGCCAATTGGACGCTCCGCCGTAAAGCGAAGCCCGCCCACCTCTACCTGGCTCCCGGGAATGGGGACTCGGCCGAGCTCTTTTGCCATATACCCGCCGACAGAATCAACGTCAGCGAGTTGATCTACTGTAAATTCAATATCGAATTCGTTTGCTAAATCTTCTAGATGAACGCGAGCGAAAACTCGAGCCTTATCTTCCCCTAGCCACTCGACGGCAGAATCGTCAGTGTCGTATTCGTCTTCGATCTCGCCAACAATCTCTTCAAGAATATCTTCGATCGTAATCAAGCCCGCGGTGCCACCGTATTCGTCGATCACGACAACCATATGGATGTGTTGGCTTTGCATCTCACGGAGGAGTTCATCTGCTGCTTTACTCTCTGGCACAAAGGTCGCCGGCCGCATCGCTTCGCTGACCGGTATCTGTGCGCCGCTCTGAGGATCTGATTGCGCCCGCTTGGCGAGATCCTTGAGATAAACAATCCCGACGATGTCATCCACGTTCTCGCCGATCACTGGAATACGCGAGAATCCAGAGCGGAGCGCCAATGAGAGCGCCTGGCGCACGTTACGATCGCGCTCAACCCACACCACTTCAGTGCGCGGAACCATCAGTTCACGAACAAATGTTTCACCCAACTCGAAGACTGAGTGGATCATTTCGTGTTCTTCTTCTTCCACAAGGCCACGTTCGCGCGCCTGATCTACTAAATCTCTTAATTCTTCGGCAGAAGTAAAAGGGCCTTCGCGAAAACCTTTTCCGGGGGTGATGGCATTACCAATACTGATGAGAATGCGAGTGACCGGTCCAAGGATGAATGCGAGACCAACGGCAACGCTTGCGCCTGGACGTACCCAACCTTCAGGGCGCTGCTTTCCAAGAGTGCGTGGACCAACGCCCACTAATACATAGAGGACGACCAACATGAGCCCCACCGTGTAAGCAAGGGCAACCGTCTGGCTCTCTACGTGATCCAAGAAGATGAGTGCCACCAGAAGTGTTGCCGTCAACTCGCATGCTTTACGCACGAAGAGAATTACGTTGAGATAGCGCGGGGCGTCCGCCAGTACTCTCTTGACCGTGGCGGCGCCTCGGTGCTTCGCCTCAACCATTTCATCCACGCGATAGCGAGAAATTGAGGTAAGCGCAGCTTCAGTACCGGCCAAAAATCCTGCGAAGACCACAAAGAGCAGCGCCAATACGACTTGAATAGGATTCATCAGAGCACTCGCCACTCGGCAAGCAAGTCATTTTGTAAGGCAAACATAGTGCGTTCTTCGTCCTCTTCTGCGTGGTCATATCCAAGAAGGTGCAACATGCCATGAGTCGAAAGCAACTCAAGTTCTGCTTTTAGGCTCTGGCCGGCGTCCTCGGCTTGGCGCTTAGCAAAGGCAGGGCAGAGCACCAAGTCACCTAAAACAGGTGCCTCGTCGTTCACGTTGCCAGAATATGTATGGGGTGAGACCTCATCCATCGGGAAAGAGAGCACGTCCGTTGCGCCCGGCTCATCCATCCATTGAACGTGGAGCTTGGTCATCTGCTCCTCGTCGACAAAAATAACTGACAGCTCAGCGCTTGGATGTATACCTAGCTTAATGATCAAAAATGTGAATAGATCACAGAGTCGATCAGAATCAATTTCGAACTCTGACTCATTTGCCAGATCTATATTCAACGATCCACTCGCCTAGGTGACGGGTGGGTGGCATCCCAGCGACTGTACGCATCGACAATATCTCCGACTAACTTGTGGCGAACCACATCGGCTGAAGTGAGCGACATAAACGCAACGTCTTCGACACCATCAAGAATTTCTGTAACGACGCGCAATCCAGATTGATTCCCGTGCGGTAGGTCAACCTGAGTGACGTCACCCGTAACGACGATCTTGGAACCAAAGCCTAGGCGCGTGAGAAACATCTTCATCTGCTCGGGGGTGGTGTTCTGCGCTTCATCAAGAATGATGAATGCCTCGTTAAGAGTACGCCCGCGCATGTAGGCAAGCGGAGCAACTTCAATGACACCTGACTGCATCAACTTAGGGATCGAATCCGGTTCGATCATGTCATGAAGGGCGTCGTAGAGCGGGCGAAGGTATGGATCGATCTTCTCGTAAAGCGTTCCCGGCAAGAAACCAAGGCGCTCCCCTGCTTCAACCGCGGGGCGCGTCAAAATAATGCGAGAGACTTGTTTAGCTTGCAGCGCTTGTACCGCTTTCGCTACCGCTAAGTAAGTTTTTCCGGTACCTGCTGGTCCGATACCAAAGACGATCGTATTTTTATCGATGGCATCGACGTAATGTTTCTGGTTCAGAGTCTTCGGGCGAATCGTCTTGCCGCGGTTTGAAAGAATACTGAGTGAGAGCACTTCAGCGGGCTTCTCATGAGGCTCTTCGCGCAGCATCTTGATAGAGCGGGCTACCGCCTCATCCGAGAGAGGTTGCCCTGAGCGAATAATGAGAACCAGTTCAGAGATCAGGCGCTCAGACATGGCAATCTCCGGAGAATCCCCGGTCAGCATGATCTGATTGCCCCGCACCAAGAATTCCACTGATGGAAAAGCTTGCTCAATGACCTTAAGATGAGAGTCACCGGCACCCAGCAGTGCGACCGACGGCAGACTGGCAGGAATACGGAGCGTAGAAGTTCGAGAATCCATTGACGACATCCTACTTAGCCGGGCGGCCAGGCGAAATCTCGCCCAGCGAGCACATGTCCATGAGCGTGAAATACGCTCTGCCCGACCCCAGCACCTGAATTGAAAACCAGTCTAAAGTCCTGGCCGGCGGCTACCTGCTCGGCCAAAGAGAGCAGCGCAGCGAGCGAAGCGCCGTCTTCCCTGGTCAATTCCGCAACGTTTTCAAAGTGAGCTTTGGGAATCACCAAAAGGTGCGTCGGAGCTACTGGGGAGATGTCGTTAAATGCAATCGCCAACTCGTTACTGGCCACGAGAGTTGCTGGAATCTCGCCAGCCACAATCTTGCAGAAGAGGCAATTTACGGCCATCCCTACTCCTTCGAATTCTTAGCGTCGGAATACCATTGCCGCTGTTGCAAGATGAGTGCCGTAGCAATGGCGCCGGCATTCTTGGATCGCAAGACGTGCGGGCCAAGATGCACTACCTGAGCACTTTGTGCAAAGGCTTCAATTTCGGAATCCGAAATGCCTCCTTCTGGTCCCACGACGATCAAGACTTCTCCGGCTTCAGGTAGCTCGATTTGATCGATCCCGATATGCGCGCTTTCATGTAGCACCACCACATGTACAAACCGCGAGATGAGTAGAGGCAATTCTTTAGACGAGACCATCTCACTCACCCGAGGCACTAGTGCTCTACGAGATTGCTTCGCCGACTCTTCCGCAACAACTTGCCACTTCTCTCGTGCTTTCACGCTCTTCTCGTCATCCCATCGGGCAATCGAATGTTGCGCACTCCACGGAATAATTTCTTTGACACCCACCTCTGTGAGCAGTGCCACAGCATCGGTTGCCGCATCCCCTTTAGTGATTGCTTGCAGTACTGAAATCCCACTAGGGAGATCCTTGCCACGTCGCACCACTTTCACGCTGACAGGAGAGAGAGATTCGACTGGTCCTTCGACCCAGGCGCCGAGTTGATCTGCTACTCGGATCTCTTCACCCACGATGATGCGCAACACCTTCTCTGCATGACGGGATTCATCAGGAAGTAGCGTGACAACCTCTTTCGACACAGAGTCAGAAAAGAAAAGGGAGAGCATTAGCGGGTAAACGCATCTTTGATCTTCGACATAAACCCAGTCTCCAGCGGTCCATGTTCACCGGCCGGCATCACTTCCTCGCGCTTTTGTGCGAGAGCCTGGAGTAATTCGACTTGCTCAGCATCGAGCTTGCTCGGTGTTAAAACTTCTACGTGTACAACAAAATCGCCGCGCCCATTTTGGCGCAAACGGCCAACGCCAAGCCCACGCAGAATGATCTGTTCCCCGCTTTGAATTCCAGGCTTGATATCTACTTCTTCCACACCATCAAGGGTCTCTACTTCAACGGTGGCACCGAGCGCCGCAGCTGTCATGGGAATAGAAAAAGGAAGGTGGAGGTTGTCGCCCTCTCTCACAATTGAAGGATGTGGAATCACCACCATCTCGACGTAGAGGTCACCAGCGGGCCCACCTCCTGGACCTACTTCGCCTCGCCCATCAAGGCGCAGACGCGATCCGGTCTCTACGCCAGCAGGAATATGAATATCGATAGTGCGACGTGAACGCACGCGTCCGTCTCCAGCACATTCGACACACGGAGAGATAATGGTACTTCCGTACCCTTGGCACGAATTACACGGACGACTCGTCATCACTTGTCCGAGGAAAGATTTAGCAACTTGTTGCACTTCTCCACGTCCGCGGCAAATATCGCAGGTCTTCGTGGAGGTTCCTGGCTTACGCCCGGTGGCATCGCACTTTTCGCAGCCGACAGCAGTGTCTACGTGGAGCTCATGATCGACGCCAAAGACTGCATCATGGAGATCGATCTCGACGCGAATGAGCGCATCTTGTCCACGACGCACACGTGGTTTAGGTCCCCGTGATCCACTGCCACCGAAGAAGGCATCCATCACATCGCCGAAACCAAATCCTGCGCCACCGAAACTACTTCCGCCACCCATGTCATAGTGCTGACGCTTCTGCGGGTCACTCAACGTTTCATACGCTTCAGTAACTTCTTTAAATTTATCGTGCGTGGTGGCATCTGGGTTTACATCTGGATGCAACTCTCGTGCCAATTTACGATAAGCGCGCTTAATTTCATCTGCGCTGGCCTCGCGTGCGACACCCAGCGTTGTGTAGTGATCGGCCACTCTAAGAACCACTTTCTGTCAAGAAATGTCCCACGTACTGAGCAACTGCGCGTACGGATGCGATGCTGCCTGGGTAATCCATGCGAGTCGGGCCCAGAATTCCCATTGACCCTAATGGTTCTCCCGCGCGACCATATCCGGTAGCCACTAGTGAAGTACCTTGCAAACTATGTAATTCATGCTCGTGGCCAATACGTACCGTCATGCTCTCGGCAGCATCGCCGAGAAGTCGAAGAAGAACCACTTGCTCTTCGAGCGCTTCAAGTACTGGGCTCACGGAATGTGTGAAATCTGTACCAAGCCGTGCAAGATTGGCAGTTCCCGAAAGGACGATCCGTTCTTCACTCTGCTCAATTGCCATTTCAAGGATCGTGGAAACAACAAGACTTGAGAGAACTTGCTCGTCTTGATCAGCACGCGGTGCTACAGAAATCAGTAGATCCGGTAGTTCGTTGAGTCGTTTACCCACACATAGAGCATTCGCTCGGGCGCGCAATTCGCCGAGCAAAACGTCAGAGACCTCCGCTTTCGCGTCAAGAATGCGTTGTTCTACTCGACCAGTATCGGTGATGAGCACGATCATGACGCGGCGCGCACCGAGATTCACTAATTCAATATGGCGCACCGTCGAGAGGGTGAGCGATGGGTACTGCACCACCGCAACTTGGCGAGTGATTTGCGAGAGCAAACGAACGGTACGTCCGATCACATCATCTAAATCAGCCGCTCCTTCAAGAAATGACTCGATCGCTCTTCTCTCCGCGGCCGAAAGAGGCTTTACCCCGGCGAGACGATCCACGAAGAGGCGGTATCCCTTATCGGTGGGCACGCGGCCCGCACTGGTGTGGGGTTGAGTGATGAAGCCTTCTTCTTCCAGCAGAGCCATATCGTTTCGAATGGTTGCGGGTGAGACGCCGAGTGCATGGCGCTCAGCAAGAGATTTGGAGCCGACTGGCTCTTCGGTGGCGACGTAATCTTCCACAATGGCACGGAGGACCTCGAGCTTTCTGCTCATGGCGCCTCCTCTCGATTTCTCTGGCACTGTCACCAGAAGAGTGCCAATTCTAGGCGGAAGCTAACCCCCGTGCGAGCCCACCGGGTCTGGCAGCGGAAGCACCTGCCCCGCATGGGCCACCACCCGCTCCTCCTGGGGATCACCGAAGAGATAGGCAGCGCTTCGTCCCCAGACCCGCCAGGCGCCACGCTCCCAGATCACGGCGGTCTTCTCGTCGATTCCGAGTGTGGGTACCTCCCACCACTGCTTCCCAGAAAGCGCAGGAATTCGAGACGCGATATGCATCCGATCAAAGTGTGGAATCACCTGCAAGTTGTCAATCAACCCCAAACCCGAACGAGAGCGGCGACCCATTGATCGAAACTCCACCAGGTGCGAGCAGAAAGCCATCGCTCCGGCGCTACATCCGGCTAACGAGGCACCGCGGGCGAAGGCACTCATGATGGCAGACCAGAGTGGGGTACCGGCGAATGCCTCGGTTAAGAGATAGGGATCTCCGCCAGAAAAATAAATTAATGCCGCATTTTCGATGTCCTCGAGCATTTGTGCATCGGCAGCGAGTACATCACTTCGGTCTTGTAGATCGAGATACTTAGCTTCTATTCCTATGCGTGAAGCGGCGCTTGCTCCAAGATTTCGCCAGTACGCACGGCGCTCGACGCTCTCGTGGCCCGAAGCCGTGGGAATTTGTACGTAATAACGCGCTGATTCACCTCGCCCGCAGCGTCCACTTTCTACAAGAGAATTTTCGAGAACCAGTGACTCGGCTAGGTATTCACCCGACCCCACAAGCGCCAACGCGCCTGCGGTACTTTCCATCGTAATCTAGGCGCTGATCGTGATGATGGCGATGGAGAGGAGCACCAGCACGACAAAAGCGGGGATCGCACCTTTAATATCTTTGGCGCGGAAGTGGAAGAAGATCGCGCCGGCCATGATGAGCCAGAGACCTACGAACCCCAGCCAGGCAAAGAGCGAGAGCTTAAAACCAATCAGAATGCCGAGCGCGCCGAGAGCCTCTAGCGCACCTGTGAATCTGCCGAGACCGTCTGGGACATTGACTGCGCGAGTACCGGCCAGGCCCTTCGCGTTGCCACTGGCTTTCATCAAGCCAGAGAGCAGAAACATCAAGCAGAGGAGTAAGGCGAGGATGAGATGAATATTATGTGAGGACATGGAGTAACCGTACGGTATAGCGGGCTGCATACAACGCTCACCCCTAAGATAGACACGCCATGATCAGCACCTTTATTAACCATATTCTCGACCTCGTTGCCTCAGCTGGCCCGTGGGTCTATGTCATCGTCGCTATCGCTGCAATTGCCGAAGGCGCGGCCTTTCTTGGCCTCGTCTTTCCAGCCGAAACCACCCTGATCGTCGCCGGCGCAGCAACTGCAACTGGTCACTTGAAGTTATCGATCCTTATTCCGATTGCAATTATCGGTGCCATCATCGGCGACTCCACTGGCTATGAAATTGGGCGCATCCTCGGACCACGGCTTCGCACATCGAAGGCGGGCAGACGAGTCTCGGAAGAGCATTGGAATAAGGCAGAAGAGTTCATACACAAATACGGTCCATGGGCAGTCTTCCTGGGACGCTTCGTAGCTGTCATGCGTGCACTCGTCCCGGCAATCGCCGGCACCATGCGTATGAAGTACTCGCGGTTCCTCCTAGGCAATGCCCTCGGTGCGGCTATATGGGCACCTACCGCACTCATCGTAGGACGCATAGCAAGTGATAACCTCGCCAAAGTCGAGAAGATTATTTCACGAATGGGTTACTCATTCTTTCTTCTCTTAGTCGTGATTGTTACCCTCTTGATAATTAGGCGTCGGAAAAAGCGCGCAAAAGAGCATCAGCAATCAACCGACCAGAGCGAGTAAGTACCACTCGCCCCAGCTCGTACTGCTCGGCATCGAGGTTTCCATCTGCCAGCGCTGCCGCCGCCGCACCGTGAGAGACCAAGGAGAGCGCTAGCCCTTCCCTGGTTCTGATTCCCAGCATCAACTCTTCAAATGAACGCTCTTCTTCAGTGAGAATTTCGCGAGCAAGTGCTGGAGACGACCCATCTTGCAACTCTTTAATATAGGCGGCGGGAAGTTTCTTATTCCACCAGCGCACACCGTCGATATGGCTATGGGCGCCTGCGCCAAGACCCCACCAATCGTTATTCTTCCAATACATCTCATTGTGCTTACAAGCCCCACCTGGTTTCGCCCAATTGCTCACTTCGTACCACGCGAAACCAGTCGCAGTGAAGAGATCATCGGCAACTATGTATTTATCTGCGTTGAGGTCTTCATCGGGCATCTCGAGTGCGCCGCGGCGCACTTGGGCCCCCAACTTTGTGCCTTCCTCCACGATAAGTGAATATGCACTGATGTGATCAATGGGAAGAGTGAGTAGCGAACGCACACTCTCCTCCCACTCCACGATCGTCTCGCCAGGTGTGCCATAGATCAAGTCCACGCTGATGTGAGTGAAGCCAGCATCATGTGCGGCTTGCACCACGATGGGCACTTGCGGGGGGTTATGTGTGCGATCGAGGGTCTGTAGAACATGTGGCGTCGTACTCTGCACACCAAAGGAAATTCGGTTTATTCCAGCGGCGCGCAATTCACCGAGCGATTCAGCGGTGACGCTATCGGGATTAGCTTCGGTAGTGATCTCTACATCTTCGGAGAGACGGAATTGCAGTTGTACCGCATCGAGAATTCGAGCGATCTCACTTGACGGTAGCAATGTCGGAGTGCCACCGCCAAAGAAGATCGTAGTTATCTGCTGATCTCCGACAATTGATCGAGCCAATGCAATCTCTTTGATCAAGGCATCTACATACTGCTTCTCAATTGATTCATCACCACCGAGTTCGGCAATTGTGTACGTATTGAAATCACAGTAGCCACAACGTCGCGCGCAGAAGGGAATATGTATATAGAGCGCAAATGGCCTCTTTCCCGCCGAGACTCCCTCTGGAAGTGATCCATCACGCGGCACAGGCTCGCCTACTGGCAATTCCCCTGGCATCACTATTTCGCTATCCGTGCAATCCACTCATGCCAGGCTAGCGAGAATGCGGAGGTCTCCGCCAGTAATTTAAGTTGTGAACGATCTCCGCTCTTTGCGGCAAAGGCATCTGAGATAGTGGCGGCTCGTTCGGGGCGTGACTCAATCACAATTTCATCGCCTCCGCCCACAATTCCTTCTTCGATGATGCGCAAGTAAGCACCCGGACGACCCGCCTCAGTGAACTCTTTGACCAAACCCGGACGTTGCCAAAAACCAGCAAAGACTGTGCAAGGAATACGTGGTTCAGCAACTTCTAAGAGCACAGATCCAATGCGCCAACGCTCACCTATGAGTGCGCCGGTAACATCGACTCCCTCCGTGGTGAGATTCTCGCCAAATCGTCCGTTGCCGATCTGAATACCGAGTTGATTTTCCCACCAATCGCCATCTTCGCGCGCATAGGCGTAGACCGCTTTATCACGACCTCCATGCGACTTCACATCAAGGACGGCATCGCCTTCAACATGATCATTAGCCACCAGGATGCGGTGCTCGACAGGTCGCTTGTCAATTCCCGTACGACCTACCGAACCGGTCCACTCCCCCTCGTGCACGACCGCTGCAATATTTACCGAGAGGAGTCGCTTCATTTCTTACTCTTTTCTTTCACATCTGCATCAGTCGAGAGCGCTGCAATGAAGGCTTCTTGCGGAACTTCTACGCGTCCCACCATCTTCATGCGCTTCTTACCTTCCTTCTGCTTCTCGAGCAGTTTGCGCTTACGGGAAATGTCGCCACCATAACACTTTGCGAGTACGTCCTTACGTATCGCTCGAATACTTTCGCGGGCAATCACGCGTGAACCAATAGCAGCTTGGATCGGAACTTCGAATTGTTGCCGAGGAATAAGTTCACGCAATTTTTGAGTCATCATCACGCCATATGCGTAAGCCTTATCCTTATGCACGATGGCGCTAAAAGCATCTACCGCTTCACCCTGAAGCAAGATATCAACTTTGACGAGGTCGCCATCTTCTTCGCCAGTGGGTTCGTAATCAAGCGATGCATACCCACGAGTGCGTGACTTCAAGTTATCGAAGAAATCAAAGACAATCTCTGCCAGCGGCAGTGAGTAACGAATCTCGATACGATCTTCGGAGAGGTAATCCATGCCCATGAGAGAACCGCGGCGTTGTTGGCAAAGTTCCATAATGGTGCCGATGAATTCACTTGGCGCCAAGATGGTAGCCCGCACCACTGGTTCAAAGACTTGCCCAATCTTTCCGGTAGGAAATTCGCTCGGGTTAGTTACCCGAATCTCTTTGCTGTCTTCCATAATGACTCGATAGACGACGTTAGGCGCGGTAGAGATGAGATCAAGTCCAGCTTCGCGCTCAAGGCGTTCGCGCACGATCTCCAAGTGGAGCAATCCAAGGAATCCACAACGAAATCCAAAACCAAGAGCCGCCGAAGTCTCTGGCTCGTAAACCAACGCTGCATCGTTCAGTTGCAACTTATCAAGGGCTTCACGAAGTTGGGTGTAATCGGCGCCATCCATCGGATAAAGACCCGAGAAAACCATGGGGCGTGGATCTTTGTAGCCACCGAGAGCCACGGTGGCCGGACGAACCGCATTGGTGACCGTGTCTCCCACACGTGATTGGCGCACATCCTTCACGCCAGTAATCAAGTAGCCCACTTCGCCTACACCAAGACCTTTACCTGCAATCGGCTCAGGAGAGATGACACCTACTTCTAACATTTCGTGACGTACA
>JBAXIG010000010.1:0-35194 GCA_037138535.1 Actinomycetes bacterium | reverse complement strand
TTGATCACTAGTAGCGCGCGCATAAATACAGGCTAGCCTTTTCCCGTGACCCCCAGCGAATCATCGAGCGAATCGGCCAGAATGCGCCCGCCGACCTCGATTCTGCCCCGGTGGACGGCTGCGCTCCTGGGCGTCGAAATACTTGCTCTGCTCGTGTTGGCTCTCTCCTTCACCTACTTCTTGCTAACGGGGTCACCTCGGAATCTTGCGGCCGCGATTTTTGAGATCGCGCTCTTCCTAGCCGGTGCTGTGGGACTGCTATTTGCCACCAAGGGAATGCGAGCAGGGCGTCACTTTGGAAGGTCACCCTCGATCGTGGCAAATATCATCGCGCTGCCAGTCGCATACTCGCAGGGACAAGCGGGCAATTATTGGATCGCGATTCCGCTCGCATTAATTGCGCTTGCAGTTATCTATGGAGTCTCCAGGACTCTTCGTGGGGAAAGTAAGTAAGAGTCATGAGTGAGTGGAGTGATGGGCTCACTGGATTAGATACGGCCCCATTTTTTCGAGAACACGTCACCTCTCTGCTCTCTAGAAGGGCCGCGCAATTTCAACCCATCCTCTATGGCGTGAGCAGAGTGGTGGGTTATCAGAAGCTAGTGGAAGAGCGCTCAATCTCATTTGGAGACGCATTACTTGTGAGTATTTCCCATCAGGTTCAATTGCTTGTGCGGGCGGGAGATCGAGTGGGCAGGCTCGGGAGAGATCACTTTGGATATGCGTTGTTAGCCGCTCACCAAGTGGAAGCTTCGGCGTGTGAAGAGCGGTTACGCGCGGCTCTCACTCACCATTTCTTTGATTCTGAAGAGTTTGAATTGTTATTCGCATTTACCTGGATTGGAGACGGCGCGAAAATGCTTCCTGAAATTGAATACGATTTAGATGTAGCACTCTCACTGCAGCACTTCACATCCGACTAGTGCTTACTGAGAAAAACTCTCTAATTCTTCGCCATCGAGGCGAAAGACGGTCCAATCTGACATTGGCCTAGCACCGACGCTCTTGTAGAACTCGATAGCTGGTGCATTCCAATCGAGCACCCACCATTCAAGTCGGGCATATCCACGTGACACACAGCGAGCAGCCAACGTCTTGAGAAGACTCTTACCCACCCCTTGCCCACGACGTTCTGGCTTCACGTAGAGATCCTCCAGATAAATGCCGTGTTGACCCCGCCATGTTGAGTAGTTGACGTACCAGACCGCAAAGCCGATAACCTCAGTGCCGTCGACAGCTACATCTCCGAAGAGGTAAGGCGTCTCGGCAAAGAGTGCGGCTTCTAAGTCCGCATGAGTAGAGAGGACGCTCTGCGGGCTCTTCTCATAAATGGCCAGATCAATGATGAGCTGATGGATGGCTGGCACGTCTAATGGTTCCGCAGGGCGAATATGCATTCACTGAGTGTATTCATTCAACCGGCTTTTCTGGTGGGCGGTGGATGGCTGGCGGGTAGCGGGGGCGCTGGCATCCACCATCTGGGGATGGAAAACGCTGAGTTGTTGGGCGAGCTCGCTCCGTTGATGGCTGATGCCACGATTGAGGAGATCTGGATCAATTCCCCTACCCGCATTTATGTGGCACGCGCCGGGCGAGCGGAACTTACTCCGCTGGTGATGTCTACCCAACGGGTGACCGAATTGGTGGAGCGGCTTTTACTCCACTCGCATAGACGAGTCGATCTCTCGCATCCTTTTGTTGATGCCACTTTGCCCGACGGAAGTCGTCTCCACGTAGCCATACCGACCGTGACTGCGAAGCATTGGGCGATAAATATTCGTAAACATCTTGTGAAGGCGCACTCACTAACTGATTTAGAAAAGCGTGGAGTAATTTCACCTGATCAAACAGCGCAATTGCTGAGTTTGATTATGGAAGGGAAATCGATCTTGGTCAGTGGGGGAACGCATACCGGTAAAACTACAATGCTCAACGCATTGCTCTCCGAAAGCCCACCTGACAATCGTGTGATCACTATTGAAGAGGTATTCGAATTAGATCCACATGTGAGTGACTTGGTCGCACTCCAAACGCGAGAGGCGACACATGGAGGAGAGGGCGCTATCGATCTCCGTCGATTAGTCAAAGAAGCGCTGCGCATGCGTCCCTCTCGAATTGTGGTGGGCGAAGTTCGAGGCGCTGAAGCACTCGATCTCTTAATCGCATTGAACGCCGGAATACCGGGGGCTGCAAGTATTCATGCGAATTCAGCCGAAGAGGCAATCGAGAAATTGAGATTACTCCCGTTGCTAGCCGGCGAGAACCTCCCACTTAATTTTATCAACTCACTTATTGGGAGAGTGATTGATGCGGTTGTGCATTTAGAGATTGATGCGGAGAGTGGTGACCGATTTGTATCAGAAATTATGAGTATCGACTGGTGTGACGGCTCAATGCAGTACTCTCATCGCCGCCGTAGGGCGCAGGATTCATGATGAAGAGTTCCATGATTCATGAGAGTACGAAAAAAATTCCAGAACGTGAATGGCCGGCTACTTTTGAATATCTCGCATCCAACCTACGTAGTGGCATGCCCATTCCACAAGCGCTCTCGGCGCTAGCTGAACGTGGGAGCGATGAAATGAAGGCAATCTTCCGAAACGTGCGGCGCGATCTTGCATTGGGTATGCCCCTTGAGGCAGCAACCTACTTACTGAAGAAGAGTCACCATGGTGATCGGCTTCGCCATATTTTGCTCCTTGGCCGCGAAGTGGGGGTGGATCATCTTCCCGAGCTGCTTCTCATTTCAGCGCGCTTTATTCGTCGCGATATTGAGGTCAAGGAGGAAGTGAAAGTTAGACAAGGCTGGGTACGAAATGGTGCACGGCTGGGGCTGGTTGCGCCATGGGCGATCTTGCTCTTGCTCATGACTCGATCAAGCACTCGAGCGGCGATGTTTACCACCACTGGTGGGGTGGTGATCGCTTCTGGAGCAGGGGCGTGCGTCATTGCGGCGTGGTGGATGAAGCGTGCCTCGCAGATTCCTGGGATCAACTGATGACTCTTCTCTTGGCCGTAGTCCTACTGGCGACGGGCCTTACGATGAATGCGACTCATCGCCACGATACAGAGAAGTGGATGATGCAGGCGCTTACTCCCTTCATCCGTGAAGTAGATCCTTTTCTCTTAGATTCCACACCAGTTGATCAGGCACATTTACGATCTGCTGGGATCATTACTCTTGAAGAGCAGCGCACACATTTCAAGACTCGAAGGCAGACAGTAGGAATCGGTGCGGTGATTGGCGCATTGATTTCGCTAGTAGCCAACAGCGCACTTCTGACGATCATCTTTTCAACCCTCATAGCTGCAGGATTTGCACTTACCGCAGACAAATGGCGATTGCGGCGACGAGAAAAACGTTTCCAGATGGAGCTACGACAAGACTTTCCAGATGTAGTGGAGCAGATTGCGCTCTCGGCAGTCGCTGGTGAGAGCATTTTCTTTGCTATTCGTCGAGTGGCGCTAGATTCTTCAGCCCTCTCGCATTCTCTCTCGGATGTGGTGTTCAAGGTAGAGCGTGGGGAGGCGCTGATGGAGGTACTTACTCACTGGGCGCATTGGTATCGGATTCCTGGTGGCGATCGTCTGGTCGACGCGCTCTTAATTTCGCAGGTACATGGTTCACCGTTAGCACCCCTCTTGCTTAATCACGCACATGAGGTTCGAGAGGAGAGCCGGCGCGCGCTACTGGAAGCTTGTGGGAAGAGTGAAATTGCGATGGCAATTCCGGTGGTCTTCTTGATCTTGCCGGTGACGGTGCTCTTTGCGCTCTATCCAAGTTTGGCACAACTCAATTTGATGGCCTTCGGATAAACCACCCTCAACAAATAAAGGAGATAGCCATGGAAACGATCTATCGGAATTTCTTTGGATGCATGTATTGGATCCGCCAGAGAGTGGTAGATCCGATGAAGAATTCTCGAGGTGATGTTCCTGGTTGGGTGCTGGTGGTTTTAATGACCGCTGGATTAGTGACGGTGCTCTGGGCGGTAGCTGGACCACGACTCTCGGCGATGCTCTCTAGGTCACTTGATGCGGTCTCTTCTCAATAAATCGGTACCACGCAGAATTCGGCACATGCTTGTTGAAGAACGAGGAAATGTCGAGTCCTTCTTAGTACTTGTACCGCTCACCTTGCTCTTTCTTGGCGTACTGACGTTGCTTCTCTTCCTTCAAATTCGCATCAGCGCTTTGGGGGTGGCTATGAGGTTGGCGCGCGAAGTATCACTCTCAGTTCACCATGAAGAAAGCGAAAGTGTCGCGCGATCCAAATTGCAGCAAGTAGGTGTGAAGGAACCAATCACCATTAGTTTTGAAAACCGATCGTCAGTCGGATTGCAGACGGTCGTGGTGATTATCAAAGGTCGTACGGCCGTAGGAATTCCGATCTCTCTAGAAGTGACTGCGGTAGTGGAGCAGTAAGCCTAAACACACTCCTGGCATGTCCCGATAATTTCTAAACGATGCTCCATTTCGCTAAAGCCTTCGCTCTTGCCCAATCGTTCGGCGAGTGCCTCGGCCTCTGGTGCTTGGAATTCCACACTCTTGCCGCACTTGCGACAGAGCATGTGATGGTGATGATGTGATCCGCAGAGCCGAAAGCGTGATTCGCCATCGTTATCAATGAAAACATCGAGATCACCATCGTTCACTAAATCACTAAGCGCGCGGTAAATTGTCGAGAGTCCTACTTTGGAGCTTTCCATTTCTGCGTAGAGCTCTTTCGCACTAATGAATTCTTTTCGTGTTTTCAGAAAATCAATGATTGAAGTGCGTTGTCGGGTATTTCTCTTCGTCGGTGCGCTCATCGTTATGCCGGTGCACCCAGCGAAACAATGCCGAACATCACTACGACACCGAGGAGCGTTGCCAAAAGTGTCCAGCGCGATGGATGGTTGCTGTGAGCTTCTGGAAGTACGTGTGAGGTACTGAGGTAGACCAAAAATCCAGCAAAGAGGGCGAGATAGATTCCCAAAAGTGGTTCGCTCAAAGTGAGATATGTGCCAATCGTGGCACCAAGCAACCGAGCAACACCGTCAAGTGCTAGGAGTGCGATGGCTTTGTTGCGCCACTGCCCACTGCGAATTAATAAGATCACAGTATTGAGTCCATCAGTGAACGCATGTGAGATCACCGCGATGGCAACAGCAAAGCCCACAGAGTTACTTACTTGAAAAGCGAGGCCCACGCCGACACCATCGAGGAAGACATGGATGACCATCGCGCCGGCGCCCACGAGCCCCGTGCTGAGGTGAGTGTGTGAGTGATCGTCACCGTAATCAGAGTCGGCGGGTTCATGACTTCCGAAGAAGCGTTCCATCATGTGGAGTGCAAGAAAGCCGACCACGAAAGCGACCATCGGTGATGGGATACCGGCCAAGTGGTTCTTATTGAGCTCGAGAACTTCGGGTATGAGATCGAAAGCAACTAGCCCCAAGAGCATCCCTGCGGAGAGTCCGAGGAGTAAGTGCATGCGATCTCGAGAACGGAGCGCGAGGAAGCCACCGAGAGCGGTTGCGAGTACTGTGATCAGGGTTATCAGGATGGCCATATTGTGGAGGTTATTGATAATGGGAATCATTGTCAATAAGCCGAGAAAGATGAAATAGTAAATAAAAAAGACGGAGGGAGCAGGGACGATGTTCGCCATTGCCCGTTTCACTACCACTTCGATTTCGCCGTGGGGCGAGAGCGAGCTCTTTGAGCACGCCCGACGGGCCTTGGAATTACTCGCTGGCCGTCCTGGTTATCTGAGCGGACGTTTCGGGGTGGCCACCGATCAGGATTTCGATCGAGCCAGTGGAAGCACCCCCAACTCGGTCTACGCGCTGGTGACAGAGTGGGAGAACGTGGGCTCGTATCGACGTGCGCTCTCCGGGTTTGAGATCAAAATGGAGGTTGTTCCGCTCCTCTCACGGGCGCTAGATGAGCCTGGAGGCTTCGAGGAAATCGCTCTCTCTGCTGATTCCGAGTAAAATCTTTCCAAAGCGCCTTGCGAAATCTCGTGCGCCGCCGACAACCAGCCGGATGGAGATCACGCTCATGGCAGATCGTCTAGAAACTATCGTCAGCCTCTCAAAGCGACGGGGTTTTGTTTACCCCTCCTCGGAGATCTACGGAGGTCTCCGCGCCTCCTGGGATTACGGCCCCTTGGGTATTGAATTAAAGAACAACGTGAAGCGTCAATGGTGGAAGTCCATGATCACTCAACGCGAAGATGTCGTGGGATTAGATTCCTGTGTCATTCTCGCGAAGGAAGTCTGGGAAGCCTCCGGTCACGTCGCTACTTTCTCTGATCCACTCACCGAGTGCATTTCGTGCCACAAGCGTTATCGCGCCGATCACTTGGAAGAAGCATACGAAGCTAAGCATAAGAAGCCAGCAACATCGCTCGCCGAAATCAATTGCCCCAACTGTGGCACTAAAGGTCAGTTCACTGATCCACGCCAATTCTCGGGTCTCTTAAAAACATATTTGGGGCCGGTGGAAGATGAGAGCGGTCTTGCTTACTTGCGTCCAGAAACTGCGCAAGGAATCTTCATTAACTTCGGAAACGTATCGACCACTTCGCGCAAGAAGCCACCTTTCGGTATCGGTCAGATCGGAAAATCTTTCCGCAACGAAATCACTCCAGGAAACTTCATCTTCCGTACCCGCGAGTTCGAACAAATGGAGATGGAATTTTTCGTGGTGCCCGGTACTGACGAAGAGTGGCATCAAATTTGGATCGATACTCGTCTTGCTTGGTACAAGGATCTCGGCGTCAATCCAGACCGCTTGCGCATCTTCGATCATCCCAAAGAGAAGCTGTCGCACTACTCCAAGCGCACTGCAGATATTGAATATAAGTTTGAATTCGCCGGCACCGATTGGGGCGAGCTTGAAGGCATCGCTAACCGCACAGATTTCGATCTGAAGGCGCACTCCGAAGCATCAGGTCAGGATCTTTCTTGGTTTGATCAAGAATCTGGTGAGCGTTGGGTGCCATACGTCATCGAACCCGCGGCTGGTGTAGATCGGTGCGCACTCACCTTCTTACTCGATGCGTACGCAGAAGATGAGGCGCCAAACTCGAAGGGTGGCGTCGACAAGCGCGTTGTACTACGTCTTGATCACCGACTTGCCCCAGTCAAGATTGCAGTTCTTCCTCTCAGTCGTAACGCAGATCTTTCGCCCAAGGCGCGCGATCTCGCCACTGCCCTTCGAAAGAATTGGAATGTCGAATTTGACGATGCTGGTGCCATCGGACGTCGCTATCGTCGTCAAGATGAGATCGGTACTCCTTTCTGCATCACCATCGACTTTGAAACGTTGGATGATCATGCGGTCACTATTCGCGAACGCGACACTATGGTGCAGGAGCGAATCTCTCTCGATCAGGTGGAGCAATGGTTAGCCCCCAAACTTCTCGGTTGCTAATCGGGCAGACGGAGATTTCGCCGCCAGTAGTTTTGGCGCCGATGGCGGGTATCACTAACGCCGCATTTCGCACGCTCTGTCGTGAGCAAGGTGCTGGTCTTTTCGTTTCAGAAATGGTGACAGCTCGTGCGCTTGTGGAGCGTCATCCAGAGACGTTGCGCATGATTAAGCCGGCACCGGGGGAGACTCCTCGAAGTGTGCAACTTTATGCAGTTGCTCCAGAGCCGTTGCGCGATGCCGTTCTCATGCTCTGTAGTGAAGGTTTAGTTGACCACATCGATCTAAATTTTGGTTGCCCGGTGCCTAAGGTGACTCGCAAAGGTGGTGGATCCGCTCTTCCTTATAAGCGTCGATTATTTAGCGCGATCGTGAGTGCAGCTGTTGATGCTGCGAAACCATTTGATATTCCCGTGACCGTCAAAATGCGCAAAGGTATTGACGATGACCACCTCACTTTCTTGGAAGCTGGGCGTATCGCAGCCGACGCTGGCGTTCATTGGGTATCGCTACATGGTCGCACCGCAGCGCAAATGTATGGCGGCAAGGCGGATTGGAATTCGATCGCAGCGCTCGTGGCTGAATTGCAGCCTTACGGGACGCCCGTGCTCGGTAACGGTGATATTTGGAGCGCTCCGGATGCGCTGCGCATGATGGAGGAAACTGGGTGCGCTGGAGTTGTTGTCGGTCGCGGATGCTTAGGTAGGCCATGGCTCTTTGCCGAACTCGCCGCGGCATTTGCCGGACAACCCATCCCGGAAGCGCCAAAATTAGCAGAGGTCGGTGGAGTCATGTTGCGCCATGCGCATCTGCTTGCTTCGTACTTTGAAGATGAATTACGTGGATGCCGTGATTTTCGCAAGCATGTGGCCTGGTACCTCAAGGGTTTCTCGGTGAAGAATCATTTGCGTGTGGGTCTGGCAGAAGTTTCCACCTTGGCAGAAATGGCCACCATGATCGATGAATTGGAAGGTGATCAAGATTTCCCCACTGAAATAGCGACGGGCCCACGTGGACGTACGACCACTACGCGCGCTGTGAGCCTTCCGGAGAATTGGTTACTCGATCGCGATGCCATGCCATTTATCTCGGCAGATGAGGCGATCTCCGGTGGCTAGCACTAATTATTTTGGTGAATACCTCAGCACCGATACCGAACGTTATCTAGCAGAACCAGCAAAACGACCGGGCCGCAGTGAATTTGCCCGTGACCGTGCGCGCATTTTGCACTCAGCTGCACTTCGCCGATTAGCGGCGAAGACGCAAGTAGAAGTTCCGTGGGAGAGTGACTTCGCGCGCACGCGACTTTCACATTCACTCGAATGCGGACAGGTCGGACGTGAGTTAGGTGCCGCGCTCGGTGCCGACCCTGATTTGGTGGAGAGTGCCTGCCTGGCACACGATCTTGGACACCCGCCCTTTGGTCACAACGGTGAAGTGGCTCTTGAAGAAGCTGCTGCTGATTGTGGGGGGTTTGAAGGCAATGCTCAGAGCTTTAGAATTCTCACTCGCCTGGAAGCGAAGAGTGTAGATAAAAGTGGGGCCTCTATCGGCCTTAATCTTTCGAGAGCCACACTCGATGGCGCATCGAAGTACCCATGGACACGTGAGACGAATTCCAAGAAGTTTGGCGTGTACGACGATGATCGCGCGATCTTCGACTGGATGCGAGTTGGACGCGTCGGCACAGAGAGTTCGATCGAAGCGCAAATTATGGATTGGTCAGATGATGTTGCATATTCTGTTCATGATTTAGAAGATGCGCTCGTAGCGGAACGTTTTCCTCTCGCTGCACTTTCCGATAAAGACGAGCAACAAGCGGTAGCGAAAGTTGCACTTGAGTCCTACGCCACGGATTCAACCGAAAATGAGTTGCAGGCCGCGTTTAGCCGTCTGATTTCATTGCCGTATTGGCCTTCAACTTTCTCGGGTTCACATCGCGATCATGCTGCACTCAAAGATCTCACTAGCCAGCTCATCGGACGCTTTGCATCTGCTGCTGAACGTGAGACGCGCGCTAATTGGGGGAGTGGATCACTTATTCGCTTTGGTGCATCACTGGAAGTGCCACGCGAGGAGCGGATTGAAGTTGCCGTCCTGAAAGCCATCGCGGCGCACTACGTGATGCGCAGCGATGTGGCTCAGGCTCGCTATTCCGAGCAGCGAATTCTGATTCACGAACTCGTTGAGGCGTTATGGCGGGGTGGCCCAAGCGCGCTAGAGCCCACCTTTCACGTGAGCTGGGAGAGCGCGGCCAACGATGCAGAGCGCCGGCGCGTGGTCATCGATCAAGTTGCTTCCCTCACCGATGTTGGAGCGCGCCTCCTTCATGGCAGACTCAGCGGCAGGGGAGAGTAGAAATGGCCGGTCTTATCCGAGATGAAGATGTCGCTTATGTGCGCGAGCATGCACCTATCGATGAAATTGTGGGCGATTATGTGCAGCTTAAGAATGCTGGTGGTGGACAGAAGAAAGGTCTCTGTCCTTTTCATGATGAGAAGTCACCTTCATTTCACGTAACTCCATCTCGTGGTTTCTTTCACTGCTTCGGATGTCAGACGGGTGGCGACGTTATCTCGTTCGTAATGAAGATCGAACACCTCGCATTTTCTGAAACGGTTGAGAGGTTAGCGCAACGTATAGGATTTGAATTGCGCTATGAAGCGGGTGATCGCCCGAGTGGCACAACCGGTGGGCAACGAGCGCGCCTCATTGAGGCCCATAAACTTGCCGCCGCCTTTTACCAAGAAGCGCTCAACGCGGCAGGTCCTGCTCAAGTAGGGCGGGCTTTTTTATCAGAGCGTGGGTTCGATCAACAGACGGCGTTAACTTTCATGGTGGGATATTCTCCAGATGAATGGGATGCACTCACTAAGTTCCTCAAAGGTAAAGGGTTTACTAATGAAGAACTTATCAATGGTGGATTAGCGAAGGAGGGGCAACGAGGGCTCATCGATCGTTTCCGTAATCGCCTTATGTGGCCGATTAAAGATATCTCCGGAGACATCGTAGGATTTGGAGCTCGCAAACTATCCACTGATGAAAGCGATACTGGGCCTAAGTACCTCAATAGTCCCGAGACTCCTATTTATAAAAAGAATCAAGTTCTCTACGGACTTGATATGGCGAAGAAAGAGATCGCCAAAACTCGCCAGGCGGTCGTTGTAGAGGGGTATACCGACGTGATGGCGGCCCATGTTGCTGGAGTCACTACCGCGGTGGCTACTTGTGGCACTGCCTTTGGCGAAGAACATATTCGAACCCTTCGACGTCTCTTAATGGACGACGATGCCTTTCGCGGCGAAGTGATCTTTACCTTCGACGGTGACGCTGCGGGTCAAAAAGCTGCCCTGCGGGCCTTTACCGAAGATCAGAAATTTGTGACGCAAACTTTTGTGGCTATCGAGAAGGAAGGGTTAGACCCTTGCGAATTACGTCAGAAGCGTGGAGATGCCGCGGTACGCGAACTTATCGCGAATCGGATTCCGCTCTTTGAATTTGCTATTCGATCAACGCTCTCCAATTACAACCTCACTGCTGCTGAGGGCCGAGTGGAGGCGCTTAAAGTTGCCGCCCCACTCGTTGCACAGATCCGAGATCGCTCACTCCGCCCTGAGTACACACGTTCACTTGCTGGGTGGCTTGGTATGGAAATCGAGAGCGTGCGTGCCGCAGTTGCTACCAGCGTTCCTAAAGTGGGTCGAAAGTATGCCAGCGATCCTGCCTCCAGTGATTCTTCCCTGGAGAATCCAGCTCCAAAGCGCCTACAACGCCCAGATCCAGGCGATCCGGTGGCATCCCTCGAGCGCGAAGTTGTGAAGACGATTTTGCAATCCCCGCAGAACTCTCCGAGTTGGCGTGATCTTGAAGCCAATGATTTCTTCCACGAAATTTATCGAGCACTCTTTATGCGTTTGCATCAAGTTGATGGCGTGGAAGATCTCACTGCAACGGTCGAAGCAATTAGGGGGACCGGGGATGACGATTCAATTGAAATCGCTTCGCTGGCGACTGAGTTGGCTGTAGAGCCGATGCGCACTTCAGACACGTCGGGTACGAGATACGGTGAGAGCTTAAGTTATCGACTAAGAGAAGTTGGCGTCTCTCGTCGAATTGAGGAGCAGAAGTCAGAACTACAACGAGTAAATCCTCTAGAAGAAGCAGATCGCTATCAACAACTCTTCACTGATCTCGTCCAGATGGAGGCGGTACGTCGGCAACTTCGTGATATCGCATTAGGTGAGGTCAACCGTGGCTAAAAAAGTAGAGCGAAGTCGGATACTTGTCGAAGTCTTCGGAATAAAAGTCAGTATTGATTCCCTGCTGCTCGAAGAGCGTGAGATTCCTTGGAGTGAGATTGATGATCTCACTGTCGATGAGGAGGGAATTGCCGCGCTACTTTCATCTGGTGAACGTTGCCAACACTCTTTCGGCACGGCGCCGGTTCGTGAACGTAGAAAAGTTGCCCAAGCGCTGCGCGAGCGAGTAATGGCCTCCATTCTTATTTCGGTCACTGGCCCCGAGGGAACCCTGGTCGCCCTCAGGCGCGATGCCAGGGGTGAGGTATTCACTCGAATTTCAGTAACTGGAGAGGTCTCCGAGGCTGGTCGACGCGGTGCCGAGGCGCTCGCTCTCCGACTGGCTGAGAGCGCGGGCGTGATCGATGCGCCGCTTCGATGGTCTGCCTCTCCCGCGAGTTTCAGTGCAACCCCCACGCTGGGGTAGGCTTTCACAGACCTTCCCGTGTAGCTCAATTGGCAGAGCAGCCGGCTGTTAACCGGCAGGTTCTTGGTTCGAGTCCAAGCGCGGGAGCCAATTCTTCAGGCGTTAGCCTAGATTCTTCATGCGTTAGCCCAGATTCTTCAGGTGCAGGGCTCAACTTGTGAGTTTTCGCAGAGCCTAGGGTGAGATCCCTGGCGAACGCCCCACCCCTACCTCTGGAGCCGTACGGTGTACTCAGTACAGGTCCGAGAAAACTATCGGGGGAGCAGAAGGAGGATGACATGGCTGCAGTGAGTGCGACCGCACCGCTCATACTCGTGGTCGATGATGAAGACGGGGTGGCAGATCTGCTTGTCGATGCCCTCACTCTCGGCGGC
The DNA here is from genome assembly GCA_037138535.1 of Actinomycetes bacterium. GTDB lineage: Bacteria > Actinomycetota > Actinomycetes > Nanopelagicales > Nanopelagicaceae. The sequence continues at coordinate 22,676 of JBAXIG010000010.1, read as the reverse complement.
TTCCGTGCACGTCGCGCTCGCGATGGGCAAGAGGCGCTCCGCCTGCTACGCGAAATTGCTCCCGATGTGATCTTGCTAGATGTCAATATGCCCGGGCTGAATGGATTTGAAGTATTGGAACGCATTCGTGCCAAGGGAGATGACACCCCGGTGCTCTTCCTCACCGCTCGTCACGAGCGTGAAGATACCACTCGCGGATTTGTACTCGGTGCCGATGATTACATCACCAAACCATTCGGTCTCGAAGAATTACTCTTGCGAGTGAAAGCTATCTTGCGCCGCACGCGTAAAGAAGAGCCAGAACCAGAGGTACTGCGAAGTGGCAACCTGGAGCTACAGCCAGAGAGCCATGAAGTGCGCCAGGCGGGCGAGATCGTTACTCTCTCGCCGACTGAATTTCGCCTCCTTGAGTATTTAATGCTCAATCAGAAGCGCGTGCTCACTAAAGCCCAGCTTCTGCGAGCTGTCTGGGATATCGATTTCGAAGCTGAAACGAGCGTCGTCGACACTTACATCTCTTATCTCCGTAAGAAGTTAGATCCGCAAGGTTTGGGACTCATCCGAACTGTTCGCGGAGTTGGCTTCCAGTTGCGAGAGGTAGAAACTGCCGCTGAAAAAGGCGCCCAGTGAACACCAGTGACCACCAGTGAACACCAGTGACCACCAGTGAAATTACGAACTCGATTAACGTTGATCTCATCGATCTTCATCGCGTTGGCATCGATCTGTATTGGCGCATTTAGCGTGACCGCAACAAGACAGAGTTCGCTCACTCAAATTGATAACACACTGACGCAAGTTCTCAATGCTAGTGATGGTGGCGCTCGCAGGGCTCAAGGATCGGTTGTAGCGCGAGCAGACGACCTCAATGTAGCAATCGCGCTCGGTTTGGTCTTGCCTGATCAATCGATCACTGTAGTGCGCCGGGCAGGAGACATCGCTAACCCATACGAATTCCCCACCCTGAGCGAGAGCGAAATTCTTAAGGCAGGAAGCAAATTCACCAATGTTGATGGGAACGTGCCCTATCGAATTAGATCGCGATCTTTAGGAGACGGGGTTGCTCTCATGGCAGCAGCGCCATTGGTATCTCTCAATAGCGACCTTCGTCAATTAGTTCTTAAGACAATCGTGGGCGCACTCTTCGTGATTTTACTGTCGGCGTTACTTGTCTGGTTTAGTACCCGACGAGCCCTGCGTACGGTCGACGCGATGATCGATAGCGCATCGGCCATTGCCAATGGTGAGCTCGATCGTAAAGTGCCAGAAGCTGAGTCAGGAACTGAACTTGGTCGCCTCGCGTCGGCGCTTAATGTCATGATCGCTTCCTTGAGTTCTTCTCTTCGCGCCAAAGATGAATCCGAGCAAGGAATGCGTCGATTCCTGGGTGATGCATCGCATGAGTTACGTACGCCTCTTACTGTCATTAAGGGGTATGGCGAGATACTGAAAGATGCTGAAAACCTTGATCCCGTTCAACGTTCACGTGCTATCGATCGACTCAACGCCGAGAGCGCCCGGATGGATACTTTAATTTCAGATTTGCTCCGCCTTTCAAGACTCGATCAGCATCCTGTCATCTCTGCTGAATTGGTAGATCTCTCTTCGGTCACTTCCGATTTCGCGCAAGACTTGCAAGACCAAGAAGTGGGTAGGAAGGTAGAACTTCAGATTGAAGAAGATGTCATCGTCCGAGGCGATGAATCCTTGCTTCGCCAAGTCCTGGCAAACATCATGGGAAATATCCGTCGCCATACTCCTGCAGATTCACCCGTTCAAGTGAGCCTTTCATTAGAAGGAGAGAATGGCTCCTCGATCGCTCATTTACTGGTCGATGACGCTGGTCCCGGAATTTCTCCAGAACAGCGCGACATGGCCATAGCTCGTTTTGGACGTTTAGAGGAGTCGCGATCGAGGCAAGGTGGCGGTTTTGGTCTGGGCCTGAGCATCGTGGCCCAGGTGGTCTCGTTACATCAGGGTGAATTGAAACTTGGAACCTCCCCACTGGGTGGTTTGAGATTAGAGATTTTGATTCCAGGGGTCACCTCGTGATGATTAAACGCGCAAGTACAACCGTGCTTCTAGCAATCGCGCTAGCAATTTCGCTTGCCATGCCAACTGGTGCCTTCGCATTCGACACCGCCTCACCGAGCCCTAAAGTTGTCTGGAGTTCTATTAATTCCGCGCCACAGAGTTGGATTCGTGGAGTTCCTAACAACCTCTTTGAATGTGTGGCAAATAGCTCAAGTGCGGTGCTCGCCATGAAAGATGGCGCACAGTGGCGTGAGGTCACACGAGCCTCTGCACAGCCAGACAAGAAGCTCTGTACCGACTCAGCAAACCCCTATGTTCTTAGGTATCAATTTGTGATTCAGTCGCCATCGCGTGGTGCAGGCAATTTCCCTGGTACTCGAGCAGGTCTCGTGATTTTTCGGATCCAGAGCGGTGGGGCCATTCGCATGTCTTCGGCAGCCCTTTACACAAACCGCGAAGCTGCTGAGTCAGATGAAATGGATGGCCATGTGCTAGAAAGCGACGATGCGTCACCTGCTACGCCTGCTGCGATGAGCCCAATGCCGACTGCCCAGCCAAGCCAGGCAAGCGGTGCCTTGGCCTCGTCGACCACGAGTTCTTCCACAACCCAGTCGCAGAGCAAGAGCATCTTGAAGTCATTTCCGTCTTGTAAGTTCAACGGAGTACTTCTCGCTGGTCGAGCCAAAGTTGTCTCCGTTGGCGGACAAATAAAAGTTCGCGTGGTCCCGGGAGTTGCCGACTTTGGAGTGCGCACTGCTGATCGTGCTACCGGTAAGTGTGGCGATTGGCGCTTCGTGAGCACGCAAGCCGATTTCACCGTCGAAATTGTTGATTCTGGTGAAGATTTTACTATCTCTTTCAGTATGCGCCCCGGTCCTAGATAGTTGCCCATTACGCTACGAAGGTGGTTCCACTTCCGATAGCGCTGACAGTGGCACGTGCCATCTCGCTGCTGAGCCGCATCTTGCGCCAAGGAGAAGGGGCAACTCTCTCTGGCAAGGTGTTGCTCGCGCTACGCCCTCGCGCTATTAGCGAATTGACACGAGGCCGTCGGATCGTGTTAGTCAGCGGAACAAATGGCAAAACCTCAACATCGTCGATGCTCGCAGCCATGCTGGGCGAGAAATTTCTAGTTGGCGGAAATCGAACTGGGGCAAACCTCGACACCGGAATTGCCGCCTCACTAGTAAGTGCTAAAAAATGTACGCTCCTGATCTTCGAAGTCGATGAGCTCTATCTCCCATCGATGATGGAAGAGACAGCCCCGGAGTTGATACTGCTTCTTAATTTGAGTCGAGATCAATTGCATCGCACACAGGAGGTACGCATTGTCGCTCGGAAATGGCATGAAGCTCTTGCTAGGTTCCCCGATACGCCGGTGGTTATCGATGCGAGTGATCCGTTCTTAGCTTCTGTCGGACGCGATCATCGTCCTATGACGCGAATGAGTTTTGGAAAAAGATCACATCTTGATGCAGCAAGTTGCCCTACTTGTGGTGCCATGCTCGATTGGAGTGGTGCGCAATTTGCTTGCCAGAAATGTGGTTTGGGGGACATCCCTGCAGATGTGGAGCTCGGAGAGATGTCTGCAGTGGAACGCAATCATGCACTTGCCGGTTATGTGGCACAGTATTTTGGAGTGCAGGATCTCACTAAATATTCACCACGTGATCGTATTTCGACTCTGCTTTTAGGAGGAATTGAAATTGCCCTCCGGCTAGTCAAGAATCCATCAAGTTGGCAAGAGGGCCTGAGCTCGCTGACGGATGAACCCGTTATTTTGGTGGTAAATGCTCGGGGCGTCGATGGTCTCGATACCTCCTGGCTTTGGGATGTAGATTTCACGCCTTTGAAGAGGCGTTACGTTGTCATTACTGGGGATCGAAAGCTTGATGCGGCCTATCGAGTTCATGTTGACGGCATCGGATACTCACTTGTTGAATCGCTGTCGAGTGCGGCAATGCAGATTCACCGAGATGGGTTCACTCGTGCACAAGCGCTCACCTCATACACCGCATTTATTGATGCCACCACCCGTGTGAAGGGTAAACGTTGATGAACGCGTTGCAGATTGTGGTCATTCATCCCGAGCTACTAGGGACCTATGGAGATATTGGGAATGCGCGCGTCTTGGCGCATCGAGCACGAGTGCGCGGAATACCAGCAGAGATTATTTTCACACCACATAATCAACCCTTACCTACCACGGGTGATATTTACTTACTCGGTGGCGGCGAGGATCGTGCGCAAATTGCCAGCGTCGAAGCACTGCGATCGTCGCTGGGCGTGTTGGGCAGCGTGCTCGATCGCGGCGCGCAACTTTTTGCGGTCTGTGCTGGCTTGCAAATTCTTGGCGAATCTTTCCCAGGAGTGAGTGGAGAGATTATCGCCGGTCTTGGAATGGTTCCGATCGTTTCGCTACCTGGAAGCGATCGCATTGTCGGCGAGGTGCTTGTGCACTCTGATCTCTTTCCCGAGCCGCTGACGGGTTTTGAAAACCATCGGGGGCGTACGGACCTGGGTGGCCTGAGCCCGCTCGGTCGAGTTCTCGTAGGAGGGGGAAATGGTGGGGAGGCGATTGCGATCAATGAACGAGTCGATGGACTCGTCGCGGGCAATATTTTGGCGACCTACCTCCATGGCCCCGCGCTCGCGCGAAACCCGGTCCTCGCCGACCACCTGCTCTCTCGGGTGGTAGGCGCCCTACCGAAAGTGCCGGAAGGTGAAGAGATTGCCGAACTCCTCGCGCTCGAACGGCGAAGGGCGCTCGGTGCTGCTAATTTTGGCAAATAACCTAGACCTCTCGCAGAATTCTCACAGGCATCCTCTGCATAATGAATTTCATAGTTTAGAGAGCTAGCAGATGTAGTTGAGGAGCGGTTAGTGAGCGTAGAAAAGCTAGTGGAGTCGGACTCTTCGATGAGCCCACTGAGTGGCTTTCGCCGGATGTTTAGCAGAGGTGCAGGTAATGGTGCCAAGGTCGGCGCGGGCTTTCTGGTGGGGGCTCTGCTCGTTGGCGGGGGCGCATTTGCCGCCAACACGATTTCTTCTTCGGATTCTATTAATGCCTGTGTGAATAACACCTCCCGAGTCATCACTATTGCGCCGACGAGTGGCAAGTGCCCCGCGGGAACCCGCGCACTCACGTGGAATATTGCTGGACCGCAAGGCCCAGCGGGCCCAGCGGGTCCTGCAGGTGCTGCGGGCACAAACGGTGCACCCGGTTCAACTGGTCCAGCTGGAGCGGCCGGAGCAACAGGTGCGTCAGGTGCGCAAGGTTTGGCAGGAAGTGCGGGAAGCGCGGGAAGTGCAGGGAGTGCGGGAAGTTCCAGCAACTCGAACACTTCATTCAGCGTGACGTCGATTGCAAATGCTCTTTTACCTTCGGTGGTCAGCATTGCAATCACTACTCGGACGGGTAGTGCGACCGGATCTGGTTCCATTATTAAGTCGAGTGCAACTTCTACATTTATTTTGACGAATAACCACGTTATTTCAGGCGCTACAAAGGTCACCGTCGAGTTAGAAGATGGCACCGAGATTGAGGGACAAATTGTGGGCTTCGATGTTGCCTACGATCTTGCTGTTGTCATGGTGAATCAAGGGAATCTGCCCGTTGCAAGCTTTGGGGATTCTTCAAAGGTGGTCATTGGTGAGCCGGTAGTAGCAATCGGATCTCCGCTTGGTTTATCCGGGACGGTCACGAGCGGCATCATCTCCTCACTCGATCGTCCGGTCACTACCGGAGGCACGGGATCGGAGACGTACATCAACGCCTTACAAACTGATGCCGCGGTAAATCCAGGCAATTCAGGTGGTCCGTTGGTGAACGCCCAGAGCCTCATCATTGGCGTAAATAGCGCAATCGCTTCATTGGGTAGCTCTACTTCCTCCACCGGAAGCATTGGGTTGGGTTTTGCAATTCCGATCAATCAAGCCAAACGGATTTCAAACGAAATAATTGCAACTGCAAAGATCGTGGGAGCAAAGGTCACTTTGGCGGGAGTATCAACCCGACCGCTTCTTGGTGTCTCCTTCGATACAAGTTACGCGGGGTCTGGCGCGAAGATCTACGCGTTGACGGCTGGCGGTGGGGCTGAGTTGGCCGGCATTCCAGCCAATAGTGTGATTAAGGCGATCGATGGGAAGAGCACGAAAGATAACATCGAGGCGATCGTGCGCATTCGCTCTTATGATCCCGGTGCCAGCATTAAGGTCACCGTCGACCTGCCAAACTCTGGTGGTAGCCGAACCTTTACTGTCACTCTGGGATCGGCTCCGTCTAATAGCGCCTAAGTCGCCTGGGTTACTGGGTTATTCAGTTATTGGGTGGCGCGCAGCAGTAGCGCTAACTGACGTTCCAGGCCGATAGTTCCGACGACTTCCATTTCCAGTGGAAGCTCGATTGCCTCCGCTCCTTGTATCGCAAGCGCACGTAGTTCGTCAGTCGGTTGTTGGGCGAGCCAGAGCACGCGGCGGTAGTGAGCAAAGTAATCCGGGCGCAGTCCTGGGTAGCGGTCTAAGCCAAGTTCTACAATGACTGATCGGTGAAACGAACGCACGAGATAATCGGTGAGGTAATAAGTGCCCGGTTCTTCTTCCATGAGTTGGGAAAAGCGTTCTGCAGATGCAAAGACGTCGTAGCAATGAGCGCCGGCGAGCCGTGGAATATTGAACTCCTCGACGACTCCGTCAAGCGCACCGTAAGTACCACAATCTGCGTAGGCGATTGCCACACGCTGATGTGCAGAAATAACATCGGGGAGTAATTCGCGTACCGCGCCGGCAATCTTCTCTGGGTGATTGTGCAGAAGTGGGGGTAGCGGGTAGATCTTGAGTGACCATCCGCGCCGTTCACTGATTTCTGATATTTCCGTGGAGAGCGCTCCGCAGGCCACCACTGCCCACTCCTTCACGCTTCTCTCCATGCGAGCGTCGCTCGCTTACTTCGCTGGGAAAGCGAGGCGATCCACGAACTTGTCATTGAAATCGCTTCGATCGGAGAGTTCGACATAATCGATTTCTTCGAGCAGGGCGAGTGCTCCCTTACGTTCTTGCAATGAGAGCAGCGCCATTTTGGCACCTTCGCCGGCGACGTTGCCGGCTGAGACGATGCGAAGCGTAGGAAGTTTCGGGACTAATCCAATACGAACTGCCGATGCAGGTGAGAGGTAGGAGCCGAATGATCCTGCGAGTAGTACTTGTTGTACGTCGCTCTCTTCGACGCCAAACTCCTCGAGTAGGAGGGCCCATCCAGTTGCAATAGCAGCCTTTGCGAATTGCAACTCCCGAACATCGCGCTGTGAGAGGAAAATATCGCCCTCGAGAGTGAAGATGCGCTCGCCTTCGCGTTCGATCAGGCGCGGCGCCAAGGTGGGGGAAATCTGCATTGCAATCTCGTTTGTGACAAACCTTCCAGAGAGATCGAGCAGACCGGCGTCGACGAGTACGGCGCATGCATCAACTAACCCAGAACCACAGATTCCCATGGCGGGTTCCTCGTCAATAGTGCCAAGAACTATTTCGCCATCAATAATTTTGACCGTTTCGATCGCACCCGGGGCGGCTCGTACACCACACTTTATTGAGGCGGCTTCGAAGGCGGGACCAGCGGGCGCCGCAGTTGCCAGAATCCGCTCGCCATCGCCGAGAATAATCTCGCAATTGGTACCCACATCGATAAAGAGTCGAAGACGCTTGTCTCGATCCATTCCGGAAGCGAGCGCGCCAGAAATGATATCTCCACCGACATAAGCCCCGAGTGAAGGCATGAGAAAAGCTTTTGCTCGTGGATGAATATCGATTCCTAGTTCGCTGGCGGCGACATCTGGGAAAATGGCACTTGCCATAATGAATGGCGCAACACCCAATGGTTCAGGATCAATTCCGAGCAGCAATTGAGTCATGGTGGCATTTCCCGCGAGCGCGACTTCATATACGTTCAGTGGATCGATGCTCTCACATACTTCACGCGTGAGCTCTGCAAGTGTTTCTTGCGCAAGCAGGCGCAGACGACCAAGTGCCTCTGGGTCCATCATGGTGGCGCTGATTCGACTGATGACGTCGGCACCAAATGGTTGTTGCTTGTTAAGCATGGAAGCAACCGCCACTGGAGTTCCGGTGGAAAGGTCTAACAGTGTGGCGACTACGGTGGTGGTGCCGAGGTCGTATGCGATTGCATAACGAGTAGTTGTGGTGTCGCCGGGTTCGATATCAATAATTTCGTCATCAATGAGGACAGCAGTTACCTTGAAGTTGGACTTTCGCAGCACTGTGGGAAGCAATCTAAGTACTTCAAGCCCTGCCCGCGGTTCAATATCTGAAATCTCTTCGCGTACTCGCTCGATATCGGTGCGTTGGTCGTGAAGGGTGGGCTCAACCAATTCGATATAACGTTTTTGGACTGCTGGTCGCAGGATAACTTGCCGTCCTACTCCCACGGTTGCTGCTTTGGGTCTCGTGGTCAGAGGCGGAACATCTACGGCAGTGTCGACCACTGCTTTTTGGACGCAGGCGAGTCGCCATCCTTCGCGCAACTCCTCGGCATTAAATGCTCGACTATCGAGCCCAGTAGGAATTGCTGGATTTTCGATCTTTACTTTGCACTTCTTGCACGTTCCGTGGCCACCGCAGGTGGAGTCAATGGCGATGCCATTCCATGATGCTGCTTCAAAGAGTGAGACTCCGCTGGGTACGGAAACTTGGCGAGGAGGGGCGTCAGCTTTACCTAACTCGAGGAAGGTAAGTTTGATCCTTCCGTCGCTACTCATGTCTGCCTCTCAACGCGATCAAGTTAAGCTTTTGGTAGTGCGGCTTGTTGTGCCCGGAAGCGACCGATCCAATTGCTTCCCCAAGCATCGGTCCCCAGAAGAAGATCTGCCGCACGTACCGCACTTACAATTTCTGGAGTCCGAGAATCCATCACCGCGCTCGTGAGTCCATGCGACATTGCGATGGGTATGAAGGCAGCGTTCAAGGCGTGCCGGCTGGGCAGACCAAAAGAGACGTTTGATGCGCCTAGCGTCATATTGAGACCGAACTTTTCTTTGATGAGGTGGATGGTTTCCAAAGTGATCTTCACGGCTTCGGGGTCTGCACCGACCGTCATGGCGAGTGGATCGATGACAAGATCTTCCAGAGGAATCTTGTAGGACTCGATAGTGCGCACGATTTTTTCAGTGATGTCGAGACGCTCTTTGGCGGTTGCAGGTATTCCAGTCTCATCGTTGGGAAGCGCAATGATGGCGGCACCATATTTCTTCACGAGCGGGAGAATGATCTCCATCCGATCATCTTCGCCGGTCACGCTATTCACAAGCGCCTTGCCTTGGTAGACCGCTAAGCCTGCCTCGAGCGCTTCATGCACTGAAGAGTCAATGCAGATCGGCAAGTCGGTGATTGATTGCACGAGTTTGATTGCCGCAGCCAGGAGAGCGGGCTCGTCTGTGAGTGGAACACCCATATTCACATCGAGCACATCGGCACCGCCGGCAACTTGTGCCTCCACATCGATATTGATGGTGGAGAGATCTCCTGCGCGAAGCTTCTCTTGGAAGATTTTCCGCCCGGTGGGATTAATGCGCTCTCCAATGATCACGAAAGGTTGATCATGGCCCAGGGTGACGCTCTTGCTGGGTGAGGAGAGAACGGTATGCATGGAGTTCCTTCGCTAGTCGAGTACTGCTTTCGAGGCCTGCTTATAGATGTGGTCTTTTGTTGTGAAATCTAGTGGCTTCCGGTGGGTCGAGGGGTCACATCTAGATCTCGCATTAAGCGTACAAGTGAATCGTCATGGCAAAAGTCAGTGAAATGCAGGCCTCGCACGCCTGGGAGGGAGAGAGCATGCTCGGCTTGGGCGCGAGCCAATTGGTAGGCGGCCTCTTTGGGGTCGCTAGCTTGCTCCACCTGGGCAATCACTTCGGAAGGAATATCGATTCCAGCCACTTTCTCGTGCATGAACTTGAGTGGTTTCGCCCCCTTCACCAACACAATTGTCGGGAGAAGGGGCAGGGTGGGGTGGCTGGCGTTTACGGCTTGAGCGAAATTTTCGAGTCGATCGCCATGGAAGCAGATCTGCAGTTGAAAGAATTTCGCTCCCGCATTGACCTTCTTCGTGATTCTCTCAGCTCGATATTCGAGAGGCGGTGCTGCGGCATTTTCTACAGCTCCGATGAAGAGGTCGGGAGCATCTGAAAATTTTCGACCGGAAAGGTATCTGCCACCCCTCAGAGTCGCGGCAATCTTGATCGCTTGAGCGCTATCAACGTCGAAGACTCGGCGCGCCTCAGGTTCATCGCCAGCAGTGACATCGTCTCCGGTGAGCAATTCAATATTACGCACGCCGTGAAGGGCGGCGCCCATGATGTCTGACTGGATGGCGATGCGATTCTTGTCGCGGCAGACGACTTGCAAAATAGGTTCGAGACCAAAATGTTGGAGAGCAATTGCAATCGCCACATTTGAAGCATGTGCATGTGCCGCGGGACTGTCGGTGGCGTTAGCTGCATCAAACCAGGGGAGTAGATGATCTACTCGACTCTTTACAGCCGAGAGATTTCCTCCATCGATGCTCGGAAACTCCACCGTAAAAACGCGCTCGCTTGTTGCCAAGCGCTCGGCCAGGTGTGAAGGGAAGCCGCTCACTATTTGGCTCGCTGACTTTCGCGGGTAGAGTTTTCTGCGCTCCACCCTGCTGGGGTCTGTTGGTCGCGCTTCGTAATGAGGTTGAGCCAAGAAGAAGTGCCTTTAAGTTGATTATCAACCGGCGGACGCAGATCGTTGTAATGGTCGCGCCAGGATTGTGGAAGGGGGAGGGATTCTTTTCGTTCGTATGCTTTCACCCAAATGCAAGGCATCTCAGGTTTCACTTCGCAATGACCATCCTCTCGAACTCCACCACACGGACCATTGCGTAATGTTTTTGGACATGTCATTGGACATGTCATGCCCGTGGAGTGCAGCACGCATTGCCCGCACATTTTGCAATCCCAAATTGGTTTCTTGATTCCATGTTCGAGAAACTCAATGATAGGAAGTAACTTAGGCATTTTGCGCGGCGCGTTTCTGGGCGATTAACTCCTTGGCTTTACGAACCGCTGTTGAAGCATCGGCGGCGAATCCATCTGCACCGACCGCATCCGCGTATTCCTGAGTAACCGGTGCGCCGCCGACCATCACGATTACCTTGTCGCGCAGTCCAGCCTTAGTGAGTTCGTGCATATTAACTTTGAACATCGGCATCGTAGTAGTGAGAAATGCTGAAAAGCCCACGATATCTGGCTTATGTTCTTCGACCGCTGCGATGAATTTCTCTGGTGACGTCTGTACTCCAAGATCGATCACTTCGAAACCGGCGCCCTCAAGCATGATATTTACCAGGTTCTTGCCGATGTCGTGGACATCGCCTTTTACCGTTCCCATCACAAAAGTGCCGATGGTTTCGGCGCCTGTTTCTGCGAGCAAGGGACGGAGGATGTCGAGTGCCCCCGACATTGCCTTGCCGGCGATCAACATTTCAGGCACGAAGAAATCGCCGCGTTCAAAGCGCGCGCCTACCTCTTCGAGAGCAGGGATGAGCGCTTCGTAGAGAATAGTTTCAGGGCCCATGCCTTCGGCGAGACCACGTTTCGTCAACTCGAGTACGGAAGGCGCATTTCCGACCAGGGTCTCGTCGTAGAGCCCCTTGATGATTTCTTCTGCGCTCATGCCGCGCCTGCCTCTCCTGGTTGTCCGATTGCCTTGATCATCATTTTCACGATTTCATTAACCGTACTGCCACTCAACCTTGAGGTCGGACCAGATACCGAGATAGCGGCTATTACTCGATGGGTGCCATCAAAGAGTGGCAGCGCGATAGCAGTGAGGCCTTCCTCTAATTCATCAACGATGGTGGCAAAGCCTCGCGTTCTTACCTGGGCAAGTTCTGCGCTCAAAGATTCTTGTGAGGTGATGGTGAGTGGCGTGCGCTTTTCAAGGCGACCGACTGGAATTTCAGTGACGCCGAAAGCCATGAAAATCTTTCCCAGGGCAGAGGCGTGATACGGCACCGGCGTGCCTACCCAATTGCGTGCGCCCAGCAGATAGCGACCGTCGATTTGATCGATCAGATCTACGTACTGGGCTCCAGCGATCGCAAGATTGACCGTTTCACCACTCTCAAGTGCGAGATGTTGGAGGATAGGGCGCAATTCGGTAGCTAGCGCAGATTCTCCTTGCCCACTGCGTGCGTATCGGGTGATCACCGGCCCCGGGTGGAAGGCGCCCTCCCGGTCTCGTTGAATCAACCCTTGGCGTTCAAGAGCGGAAAGCAATCGCGAGGTGGTGCTCTTCGGGAGGTCGTGCGTTCTTGCCAGCGTTGCGACATGAGGTGGTCGACCGCTCGCAGTGCCGCTATTGAGGATCGAAACCAAGAGCGCACCAGCGCGATCGATCGCTTGAGCGCCGGTCGGTGAAGCATTATTTGTCGCTGCGGTAAATGAGGTAGCCGACTTGGTACTTGAGCTCGCCATCGGACCTCCCGTGCGATTCATCCGCTGGAACGTGGCGGTGGAGCCCTGCCCTGCGGGAAGTTCCACCATATGGAACCAATGTTCCACGAGTCTAGCGTATAGTCGCAGCCAGCCACTGGTCAATGGAGGAATGATGTTTGAAAATAAGATGCCCCGCTACGACATTCTCAGTGAAGAGTCGATGGCTACCCTAGATGCCGGTTGGCGAAGGATCGTTTCAGAGATAGGCATCGAGTTCATGAGCCCGTGGGCACTGGATCTCTTCCGTGAGGCCGGGCAAGAGGTCATTGGCGATAACGTGAAGTTTGACCCCGATTGGGTGCTCGCCCAATTAGCGAAAGCTCCAAGTGAATTTGGTCTACGTGCTCGTAACCCGAAGAACAATGTGCACATTGGTGGCGACTCCATGGTTTTCGGAGCCGTCTACGGCCCGCCCTTTGTGCGAGAAGGTGATGTGAGGCGCGACGCTACTTTCAATGATTTCCAAAACTTTGCCAAACTTTCACAAGTTTACGGTTCACTCGACAGCGTCGGTGGTGTGGTGTGTGAGCCCAACGACCTCGATCTAGATACTCGCCACCTTGATATGGCTTATGCAGCTGCGACACTCACGGACAAGTTCTTTATGGGCAACGTGGTGCGTGCTGAAAATGCGCGAGATTGCATTCGAGTTGCCGAAATTCTCCATGGCGGGCGTGCAGCCATTGAAGAGATGCCCGCACTTATCTCTCTCATCAACTGTAATTCTCCATTGCGTTGGGATGATCGCATGCTCGATTCGCTTCGCGAGTATGCACTTGCTGCCCAACCTGTAGTGGTGACTCCGTTCTTACTTATGGGCGCGATGAGTCCGGTGACCATTCCTTCAACTCTTGCGCAACAAATGGCTGAAGCTTTTACTGGAATCGCGCTTGTGCAAGTGATCAGACCGGGTGCACCAGTGGTCTTTGGTTCTTTTCTCTCAAACATCGATATGCAATCAGGTTCTCCACAATTCGGCACCCCTGAATCTGGCGTAGGGCTACTCTGCACGGGTCAGATCGCTCGCAAATACCACTTACCGTTCCGTGGCGGCGGGGGATTGAACTCTGCGCAAACAGTTGACGCGCAATCGGCCTATCAAACAATGATGACGATGATGCCCACGTTCCTCTCGGGTACCAACTGGGTCATGCATACGGCCGGTTGGCTCGAAGGCGGTCTCGTCTCGTGCTACGAGAAATTCATCCTCGATATGGAAATTCTAGAAAGTCTCATGGTGCAATTCACTCCGCTCGTCTTTGACGTGGGGAGTTTGGCTTTTGACGCGCATGAAGAAGTGGGCGCTGGTGGACACTTCCTAGGTGCGGCGCACACTATGGAACGTTTCCGTGATTGCTTCTATCGACCATTCCTCTCAAATAGCGATAACTACGAGAGATGGAATCGCCTCGGAGCGCGCGATACCCAAGCAAGAGCCGCTGAGATTTGGAAGAAGAAGCTCGAGGAGTACGTCTTGCCGGAGATGGATTCGCAGGTACTCGCTGAGCTTGATGAGTTCATGGCACTTCGCAAAAGCCAATTAGCCTTCTGATTCAATGACACTTTTGCGCCATTTTATCAATGGACAGTGGCAGGAGAGCGCTTCTGGGCGAATTCGTGAAATACGAAGTCCACACGATCAACATGTCGTGGCGTCGGCCACCGAAGGAAATCTTGCTGATGCCCTGAGAGCGATTGAGGCGGCGCACGATACTTTCCAAAGCGGAATCTTTCGCTCCTGGAGTTGGCAAGATCGGCAGTCACTTCTCCTTCGAATCGCAGACCTCATGGAAAGAGATGTAGAAATTTATGCGAAAGCGGAGAGCGGTGACACTGCCAAACGACTCATCGAGGCTGAGTATGACATTGCAGATGTGATTTCAGTTTTTCGATTCAATGCCACACTGGCGCAGCCAGGTCATAGTGTTGATGTGGGTCGATCAGAAATTCAGAGTCGCATCGCTTATGAACCAGTGGGTGTCTGCGCGCTCATTGGGCCGTGGAATTATCCCTTACTGCAAATATCTTGGAAGGTGGCACCCGCTTTGCTTGCGGGATGTTCTTTTATCGTGAAGCCAAGTGAGCTATCGCCGTCTACCGCGGTATTACTGATGCACACACTCGCAGAGGCTGGCCTACCTTCCGGTGTAGCCAATTTGATTCTCGGCGCAGGTAGTGAGGTGGGAACGCCACTCACGAGTGATCCGAGGGTGGATCTCATTTCCTTCACTGGTGGATTAGCTACTGGACGCGCGATCATGGCGAGTGCCGCAAGTACGGTGAAAAAAGTGGCGCTAGAACTTGGTGGAAAAAATCCGAACATTATTTTTGCTGATGCAGACATCGACGCTGCAATCGACAATGCGGTGACCGCGGGATTCTTGCATTCAGGTCAAGTCTGTTCGGCGGGAACTCGTCTCCTTGTGCAGGCTTCCATTCATGATCGAGTCGTAGATGAATTGGTGCGCAGAGCCGGCGAGATCACTCTTGGTGGGCCAGATAATGTGGACGCCGAAACTGGACCACTCATTAGCGAAGGACATCTCGACAAAGTTCGTGGATATCTGGAAAGAGCAGTTGCAGAAGGGGCGGTGCTTCGCATTGGAGGCAAGCGAGCGAGCGCACCAGGTCTGCATGAGGGATGGTACTTCGAGCCGACAGTGCTTGATGGCTGTTCGACAGAGATGGCTTGCGTTCAAGAGGAATCTTTCGGACCGATTATCACGGTTGAGACTTTTGCCACTGAAGAAGCGGCAATCGCACGAGGTAACGACACTATTTATGGTCTTTCGGGAGCGGTGTGGAGCGCCGATCTTGCCAAGTGTGAGCGGGTAGCTGCCGCTCTTCGCCACGGGACCATTTGGATCAATGATTACGGCCCCTATCGCCCCGAGGCAGAGTGGGGCGGATTTAAGGCCTCCGGGGTGGGTCGAGAGCTCGGCGGAAGCGGACTCCACGAGTATCTTGAAGCCAAGCACCTCTGGCGCAATACTTCACCAGGGCGTTCTGGGTGGTTTCGCGATAGCGGCCACCCGTCAGAGAAGTAGTAGATGTAGGGGAGAGCATGGTCGAAGGCAAGAGAGGCGTGAGTGTGAGTACCGCTCCTGCTGGCAGCCCTCCCGCAGTCTCCGTGCGCGGTTTATGGAAGGTTTATGGACCAAATCCACTCTCGATTGTAGGTTCACCCGATGCCAAACTCTCGCGGAGTGAGTTGCGCGCGAAGACCGGGTGTACGGCAGCTGTGAGTGATGTTTCTTTTGACGTAGCTCCTGGCGAAGTCTTTGTAGTGATGGGTTTATCCGGTTCTGGAAAATCTACGTTGATTCGTTGCCTTACACGTCTTGTGGAACCTACCGCTGGCGAAGTTTTTCTCGATGGAGAAGATATTTCAAAGGCGAGTGAACATCGGCTCCGCGAGCTTCGCAGGGAACGCTTCTCGATGGTGTTCCAACACTTCGGCTTACTACCTCACCGTCGGGTGGTCGACAACGTTGGATATGGTTTGGAGATTGCCGGCGCAAAGAAAATCGATCGACTTGCGCGGGCGCAGGAAGTGATTGATCTGGTGGGGTTGCAAGGTTATGAGATGGCTTACCCTCATCAACTCTCTGGTGGCATGCAGCAACGGGTGGGATTAGCGCGTGCGCTCGCGACGGATCCAAAGGTGATGTTCTTTGATGAGCCTTTTAGCGCACTCGACCCATTGATTCGTCGCGATATGCAGCAAGAGGTTATTCGGCTACATCATGAGGTCGGTAAGACGATGATTTTCATTACCCATGATCTCTCGGAGGCATTGAAACTCGGAGATCGCATCGCGATTATGCGAGATGGTGCTCTCGTTCAAGTAGGTACACCCGAAGAGTTGGTGGGTGCTCCTGCCGATGAGTACGTGGCAAACTTCACCCGAGATTTTCCTAAGTCGCACGTGCTTACCCTTAAATGGATCGCACGAGCTCCTCGCGATGGCGAAGATCTCACTGGACCCACACTCGCTTCATCAATCGTGGTGCGTGACGCGGCTCGGCAAGTTCTGGAAGCTGGACGTCCGGTACGAGTCATGGATGGCGGCGAACTAGTGGGCGTTATCACGGTCGATGAGATTCTTTCCGTGATCGCCGGGGTCACCGACTAATGGTGCAAGTACTCGTGCGTGAACAGTCAGAAATGACGCCGTCACGTCGTCGTCTCTCAGGGCGAAAGATTTGCTCCCTTGGCATTGCCGCTTTCTTCGCTCTGGGTGCTCTCTTCCTTCGGGGGATAGCTACGTTGCCCCTTGATCGTTCGAGCTTGACTGGGTTCCATGAGGCGCTTAATCGATTGAGTAATTGGATAGATGCCAGCCGTAATTCAAATCCAATCTTTATTTATGTCGTCAACGAAATTCGGGCCTTTATTAATTCCTTCGTCAATTTTTTGCAAGACATGATGAGTCGGCCGAGCGGTGCTCGTCCAGTGCCGCAGATCGGTTGGCTTGGCATCATTGCCATAGTGGCTTTTGGTGTGCTTGCATTCGCGGGTTGGCGCATGGTGATTGGCGCGGCAATTGGCTTCGGCTCTCTTGGTCTTCTTGGTTTTTGGTCTCAATCAATGGATACATTGGCACTCACACTCGCCGCAGTAATTCTCTCGTTGTTGATTGGTATTCCGCTTGGAGTCTGTGCTGGTCTCTATCCCAAGTTTGAAAAGTTTCTCTCCCCAGCTTTAGATTTTGCACAGGTGATGCCGACATTTGTTTATCTCACTCCGGTTACGCTCTTCTTTTTGATCGGCCCCGCGTCTGCCACGATAGTGACTCTCATATATTCCATACCTCCCGCACTACGAATCACATCGGTTGCTATTCGCGAAGTGCCCTGGGGATCTGTAGAGGCCGCCATTTCGATGGGAGCCACCAAGTGGCAAGCGCTCCGTAGCGTGCAATGGCCGCAAGCTCGTAGAACTGTCGTGCTGGGAATTAATCAAACGATTATGGCCGCTTTCTCAATGGTGACTATTGCCGCCCTCATCGATGCGCCTGGATTAGGACTCGTGGTCGTAAAAGCTCTGGAAACTCTTGATGTGGGTCGATCGTTTACTGCCGGATTAGCAATCGTCATAATGGCTATCGTTCTTGACCGAAGTACCACCAGGGCGGCGGAACGAGTTGAGTTCACTTCGGTGCCAAGTGATGTGCAGATTCGAAACCGCCGGAACGGCTTAGCCGGCGCGGCAATCCTTACATTTATCTTGATCTATTTATCCCGCTTCTATTTCTGGGCGGCCGAGTTTCCGGGCGGCGGAGAGCTAGGGCGCTTTCTTGCTCGCCATGTTGATACCGCCGTGCTCTGGTCGCAGAGTCATTTATATAAAGGCACGAATGCCATCACCGATTTCTTTTCGTACGGATTGATCAACCCTCTTCAAGGATTACTCACCGGAACTCCGTGGTTTATTACAGGCCTTGCGGTGGCTGGGATTTCATTTATGATCGGCGGCTTGCGGCTTTCAATTATTTCTAGCATCTGCATTCTGGCGTTAGTCGGAACTGGACTTTGGTCGGATTCAATGGTGACTTTAGCGGCTACTTTTGTGGCCGCACTCATTACGGTTGCTCTTGGCGTGATCGTCGGAGTCTGGATCGGACGAAGCAGAGCCGCAGATCGCATCATCCGACCGATACTTGACGCCGGCCAAGTCATGCCAGCATTTGTTTATCTCATTCCGTGCCTCGGACTCTTCGGAGCAACGAGATTTACGGCCATTGTTGCCGCCGTTATTTATGCAGCGCCAGCGAGTATTAAGTTAGTGGCTGATGGCATACGAGGTGTGCCTGAGACGATTATGGAAGCTATGACAGGTGCTGGATCGAGTGTCTGGCAATTGATCACCAAAGTGCAATTGCCGGTGGCTCGGAGCGCAGTGGCTTTGGCGACAAATCAGGGACTTATATACGTGCTGGCGATGGTCGTGGTGGGTGGATTAGTGGGCGCTGGCGGCCTTGGATATCTGGTGGTTGCCGGGTTCTCCCAAGAAAATCTCAAGGGCAAGGGGTTAGCAGCAGGGCTAGCAATCGTGCTCCTGGGCATACTTCTCGATCGAATTACCCAAGAGATTTCGCGGGGTCGTAGACGAGAAGGGTAGAGCGCGAGAGGATATCTCACGTACTAGACGACTCTATTGTCGTCGAAGGATCAGGCGGCGATTTCGCCACCAGCGAATATGGCGGCGGTGTCGCCCGAAGGAGGAGAAGGAATGGTAGATCTACGTAAGGGTCGCGCGTTAGCCATCTCGGCAGTCGTCGCGCTCGCGCTCTCTGCATGTGGCGGAGCGAAGGTAGCTGATTCTTCAGCTGCCGCTCCAGAAACATCCAAGGCAGCTTGTGGAACTTTGAACATTGCTGTTAACCCTTGGGTCGGTTACGAAGCTAATGCGGCAGTGGTGGGCTACGTTGCCGAGAGCCAACTGGGTTGCACCGTTGTAAAGAAGAACCTTAAAGAAGAAGTCTCCTGGCAGGGTTTTGCTTCGGGCGAAGTCGATGCAGTTTTGGAGAACTGGGGCCACGATGACCTCACCAAGAAGTACATTACTGACCAAAAAGTTGCTGTTGACTTCGGTGCCACCGGCAATCAAGGCATCATCGGTTGGTATGTAGCCCCTTGGATGGCAGAAAAGTACCCAGATATTCTCGATGCAGCAAACCTCAATAAGTACGCAGATCTTTTTAAGAACAGCGAATCAGGCGGCAAGGGTGCCTTCTTCGATGGTGATCCCTCATACGTCACTAACGATGAGGCGCTCGTGAAGAACTTGAAGCTCAACTTTAAGGTGATTTACCTCGGAAGCGAAGATGCGCTGATTCAATCATTCCGGAATGCTGAAGCTCAGAAGAAGCCGATGATCGGTTACTTCTACGAGCCACAATGGTTCTTGAGTGAAGTTCCTCTCAAGCACGTTGCGTTGCCGGCTTACACGCCAGGTTGCGACACCGATCCTAAGACGATCGCGTGCGATTACGCGCCATACGTCTTGAATAAGATCGTGAGTAAGAAGTTCGCAGATTCAGGTTCGCCTGCCGCTGCGCTCATCAAGAACTTCAGCTGGTCCAACGATGATCAGAACATCGTCGCAAAATACATCGCAGTGGACAAGATGACCCCAGAAGCAGCTGGTAAGAAGTGGGCAGATGCCAATCCAGACAAGGTTAAGGCTTGGATAGGTAGCTAGATTCTCATTGTTCGATTAAGCAGCCCTGTCAGTTATCCTGGCAGGGCTGCTTACTTGAAAGACCTTGGGCGGGCAATTCAAGACCCCTGGTTGTAGCGTGGTAATTCGAAGGTTCAAACTGTAGGGAGCGTGCGATGGAGACCATTCTGGATGCGATTGGGAACACCCCACTCATCAATATTGAGGGTATCTGGGTCAAGATGGAATATCTCAACCCATCCGGTTCCATTAAGGCACGTATCTCAAAGTTCATGATTGAACGCGCAGAGCGCGATGGCCTACTTAAGGTCGGAGACACCATTGTTGAAGCAAGCAGCGGTAACACTGGAAATGCCATGAGTATGGTAGCCGCAGTTAAAGGTTACAAAATGTTAGTAGTGATGCCTAATGGTATGAGCCCCGAACGGACCGCGATCTCGCGTGCGTTTGGTGCCGAAGTGCACACTATGGGAGATTTCCATGTCAATGATGCACTTGCTGAAGTGCGTCGCCTTGGTGAGTTGCCTGGATATTTTGCGCCTCAACAATTTGATAACGAGTGGAACGTTGATGAGAACCGCGAGTGGCTTGGCCAGGAAATTCTTCACCAATTACCGGTGGGCGTTGTCCCGGATCTAGTGATCGGTGGAGTTGGTACGGGGGGCACCATCGTTGGTGTCGGGCAAGCCTTTAAGGCGGTCAATCCTCAGTGCAAGGTGGTAGCGATGGAGCCGAGCGAATCTTGCACCATCCTCTGTGGGGAAATTGGCAAGCACCTCATAGAGGGCATTGCTGATGGGTTTATTCCAGGGATCATTGCTCGCCATCGCGACATTCTTGATGATGTCTGCCATATCGAATCGGATGTCTCGATCGAAGAGATGCGGCGTTTGGGCCGTGAACATGGAATCTTTGTAGGTCCTTCATCGGGTGCGCACTTGTTGGCGGCTAAGATGTTGAAAGAAAAGCACGGCGTGGAAAACGTCGTCACTTTTTTCTGCGACGAAGGCGAGAAGTACATCAATGACTACTGGCTCTAACACTGGCTATGCGACTGGTTCGGGTAGAGCGGTGATACTCGACGGCAAGGCACTTGCTACGAAGGTAAAGGTAGACTTAGCAAAGCGGGTAGAAGTCTTGCGTGCGGCTGGATTTTCGCCAGGCTTAGGCACCATGTTGATCGGTGACGACCCAGGTTCACACGCATACGTGTCGGGCAAGCATCGCGATTGCGCTGAGGTGGGCATCGCATCAATCCGCGCTGATCTGCCGACCAATGCGACACAATCAGATGTGATGCGCGAGGTGGCCCGGCTTAACGCAGATCCGCTCTGCACTGGATACATCATTCAGCTTCCGTTGCCTAAGGGTTTGGATTCCATCGCCGCTCTTGAAGCGATGGATCCTGATAAAGATGCGGACGGTTTACACCCGATGAATCTCGGACGTTTAGTTCTTGGGCAAGAAGCACCGCTGCCATGCACGCCGCGTGGAATTGTAGAGTTGCTGCGCGCTTACCACGTGCCCATTAATGGCGCACATATCGTGGTAGTCGGTCGAGGTGTCACGGTGGGTCGACCACTGGGTCTCCTACTCACTCGAAAGAGTGAGAATGCCACGGTTACTTTGGTGCACACGGGAACGAAGAATCCTGCGCAATATCTCCGTGAGGCAGACATCATTGTGGCAGCTGCCGGAGTGCCACACATGATCACTGCAGATTTGGTGAAACCAGGCGCCGCGGTTCTCGACGTCGGCATCACTCGTACCGAGGCAGGGTTAATAGGCGACATACATCCAGGTGTGATGGATGTTGCAGGATTTATGGCGCCTATGCCTGGGGATGTGGGTCTCATGACGCGCGCCATGCTGATTACTAATGTGGTGGAGAGCCTTGAACGTGCCCATCGACGTGCCGATCAACGTGACCACCTACCGACCTCTCCACCTACCGACACAGGGTGCTTGAGGCTCTCATGAGTTATGACTTCATTATTGTGGGAGGTGGTTCTGCAGGTTCGGCTTTGGCGAATCGCCTTAGCGCGGATCCGCAGAATAAAGTTTTAGTTCTTGAAGCTGGTCGCCCAGATTATTGGTGGGATGTTTTCATTCATATGCCGGCAGCCCTGGCTTTCCCTATCGGCAGTAAGTTCTACGACTGGAAATATGAATCTGAACCCGAGCCTTTCATGAATAACCGGAAGATTTATCATGCGCGTGGAAAGGTCTTAGGCGGTTCTAGCAGTATCAACGGCATGATTTGGCAGCGCGGAAATCCTCTTGACTACGAAAGATGGGCTGCAGATCCCGGAATGGAGAATTGGGATTATGCACATTGCTTGCCCTACTTCAAGAAATTAGAGAATTGCCTTGCGGATCCAAAGAGCCCTTTCCATGGTGATTCTGGCCCGTTGAAGTTAGAACGCGGGCCTATGAAGAGTCCACTCTTTGAGGCTTTCTTCACAGCTGCCCAAGAAGCAGGCTATGCACGCACGCCCGATGTCAACTCATTCCGCCAGGAAGGCTTTGGTCCTTTTGATCGGAATGTATACCGCGGGCGCAGACTCAGCGCTGCTCGTGCCTACTTGTATCCAGTGAGGCACCGCAAGAACCTCACAGTAAAGACGCGTTCACAAGTCGCCAGAGTTATTTTTGAAGGTAAACGGGCGGTGGGTGTTGAAGTAATACGCGGCAAGAAGCGCGAAGTTATCAGGGGTAAAGAAATTATTCTTTGTGGGGGAGCGATCAATACTCCGCAAATCTTGCAGCTCTCGGGAATTGGTGATGCGGAGTATCTCAAGAGCGTGGGAGTCGAACTGGTGCATCACCTTCCCGGTGTGGGCGCCAATCTTCAAGATCATCTCGAGGTGTACGTGCAGTACAAGTGCACTAAGCCAGTATCCATGCAGCCGAATTTGAAGATATGGA
>JBAXIG010000009.1:0-35593 GCA_037138535.1 Actinomycetes bacterium | reverse complement strand
ATCTCTTGCTTTTCGAGGAAGTCTTGGAGTGCGAGGCAGTTCATGACCGTGCCGAGCATGCCCATGTAATCGGCGCGAGCGCGATCCATACCTCTTTGTGAAAGTTCTGCACCCCGGAAATAATTACCGCCACCGATAACGATAGCTACCTCAGTTCCGCCGCGTACTACGTCTGCAATTTGCTTCGCAATGTCTTGAACAACATCGGGGTCCACGCCAATACCCTTCTCGCCACCAAATACTTCACCCGAGAGCTTAAGAAGCACTCGACGGTATGCGGGGCGAGAAGGGCTCATGGCATCAGGCCTGTCCGACGCGGAATCGCGCAAAGCCAGTCACTGTGGTGCCAGCTTCTTTCAGGACTTGGTCAACACTCTTCTTGTTGTCTTTCGCATATGCCTGCTCGAGAAGTGAAACTTCCTTCACGAAGCCGGTTACGCGACCTTCAACAATCTTGGCAAGCGAAGCTTCTGGCTTGCCTTCGTTACGAGCGGTCTCTTCTGCAATACGACGCTCATTCTCAACTACATTTGCAGGCACATCTTCACGCGCGACATATTGCGGTGAGAATGCAGCGATGTGTTGAGCAACATCCTTACCGATTGGATTGTCGATTGAAAGCGCCACCACGACGCCGACCTGCGGAGGCAAGTCGGGGCTAGTTCGGTGGAGGTAGGCAGCTGCTGGTGAGCCCGCAAAGACAGCCACGCGGCTGAGTTCGATCTTCTCACCAAGAGTGGCGTTACCTTCATCGATATGAGCAGCCAAAGTCTTGCCGCCACCGAAATCGGAGGCGAGCAAAGCTTCGAGATTTGAGAGCTTGGACTTTACAACATGGGTGAGGATTTCCTCTGCGAGCGCTTGGAAGCGATCGCCCTTTGCCACGAAGTCCGTCTCACAATTGAGTTCGAGAATAACGCCGAGGTCTCCTTCCACCTTTGCGGCCACAAGACCGTTAGATGCAGAGCGACCTTCGCGCTTCGTTACGCCCTTGAGTCCTTTGACGCGGATAATGTCGACTGCCTTGTCGAAGTCGCCATCGGCTTCTACGAGTGCGTTCTTGCAATCGAGCATTCCTGCTGCTGTGAGTTCACGCAGCTTCTTTACGTCTGCGGCGGTGTAGTTCGCCAAGATATATCTCTCCTATCAGGCTTGCGGGGCGGTTTCAGCAATAACAGTTTCTTCAACTGCTACCGCTACAGGTGCTTCGACTACTGCTTCAACTGGTGCAGCATCTGCAACAGGGGCGGCGGCATCGAGAATTTCTTGAGCGATCGCTTCAACTGCTGCAGGCTTGTTGGCCGTAGCAATCTCTGAACGCTTCTTGAGACCTTCAACAACAGCGTCGGTGATGACGCGAGTCAAGAGGGTGACGGAGCGAATAGCGTCGTCATTACCTGGAATACGGTAATCAACTTCGTCTGGATCGCAGTTGGTGTCGAGGATTCCCACAATGGCTATACCGAGTTTGCGAGCTTCCTTGATTGCAAGGTGCTCTTTCTTGGTGTCTACAACCCAGATGATGCTAGGAACCTTCACCATGTCGCGGATTCCACCGAGAACGCGATCAAGCTTGACCTTCTCACGATGAAGAACGAGGAGTTCTTTCTTGGTGAGGAGTTGGTCGTTGGATGCTTCGAGAGCTTCGAGTTCCTTGAGGCGAGCAATGCGCTTGCTGACGGTTCCGAAGTTGGTGAGCATGCCACCCAACCAACGCTCGGTCACGTACGGCATTCCTACGCGACGAGCTTGCTCAACGATGGGCTCTTGAGCCTGCTTCTTGGTGCCGACATAAAGAATGCTGCCGCCATGGGCAATAGTCTCTTTGACGAACTCATAAGCGTTATCGATGAGTGCGAGTGATTGCTGAATATCGATGATGTAAATGCCGTTGCGTTCCGTGAAGATAAATCGCTTCATCTTTGGATTCCAACGACGTGTCTGGTGTCCGAAGTGAACACCTGCGTCGAGTAGTTCGCGCATCGTGACGACCGCCATGGCCGCACACTCCTTTCGCATCCGGGCAAGCTGCGCCGGACGCACTCGGTTATTGGTAGGTACCGGTTGGTACTTACCCCTGACATCCCACGCTTGACCCAAAGGACCGAGTGGAGTGTGGGTTACTTGGGAAACTCCCGGTAACCCACGGTGTGGGATGTGCGATGTCACCGCTTTCACGGTGCGAGGTAAGGGTATCGGAGCAGGTATGCCTGGCGCGAACTCGGGTCGCGGCGCTCTCTCCACAGGAATCGGCCTCACCTGGCGGCTTCCACAGCTCCTCATCCGGGAGCCCTCACGAGCGGTTTTACGCTCACCCTGGGGCGATGAGACACCTCCCCACCCACCTGCTCTTAGCGGGTGCGCTCACCTTGGCACCCGCGGGGCTCTCGCTCGCCTCCACTACTGCGCCTGCACACCCCAGCGCTCCCCCACCGAATTGGCGCCTGCCGTTGGGGAAGAGTGAACTCATCCGCCCCTTCACCCCGCCGACCAGGCGTTATGGTCGCGGCCATCGAGGAGTCGATCTCGCCGCCGCCATCGGAGCCGCGATCTGCGCTCCCTCAGAGGCCACCATCACCTTTGCCGGCCAGGTCAACAAAGTGCCTACCGTCGTGTTGGCTCATGGCGGCGGGTATCGATCCACTTATCAGGCCGTAACCACTTCACTCAAGGTGGGGGCCAAGGTGGCCGCTGGCGAAATCTTTGGCAAGGTGAGCGCCCCGGGACATCTCGCTGGTCCGATCTGCCTCCATTGGGGTCTGCTCTGGGGCGAGAACTATCTCGACCCACTTTCACTCCTGCCGCACTTACGCACCCATCTCCTCCCCACCTGAAGAGAAGTAGGCTGGGCATATGTCCGGAGCACACCTCGACCCCGTTGAAACCGTAAAGAAGTATTTCGGCATCGACGGGAGCGCCGAGCAACTTAGTGGCGAGCGAGATCTCAACTACCGCATCACTTCAACAGTAGATGGCGCTGCCCAAGACTTCGTTCTCAAGATTCATCAACCTGGCCAGCGTGATTGGCTCACGCTGCAAGATCGCGCGCTCACTTCGCTCGCACATCTCGCACCACAACTTCCCATACCTGTTCCAGCATTAGGTGGCGAGACCTCAGTTGATATCCCTGGCGGTCGCACTGCTCGCCTACTGACTTGGGTTGATGGAATTGCATGGGCAGAGGCAGAAACCACCAGTAATGATCTGCGCGATCTCGGAATCATTTTGGCGCGAATTGATAAAGAACTTGCAAAAATGGAAATCACTGAATCTATCGAAGAAATTCTCACACGTGAATTCATGTGGAACATGATGCAGGCCGGGCGCCTTTCGCAGCACGTGCATCGCATTATGGATGAGAACTTGCGAAACGTGGTGATGGAGGTACTCGAAGACTTCCGCGAAGTGCAACTTCCCAAGCTCGCGCTCCTGCCACGTCAAATGATTCATAACGACGCCAACGATTACAACATCTTTGTGAGTGATCACAGGATTGGGGTGATTGATTTTGGTGACATCGTCCTGGGTGCCAAAGTGATTGGGCTAGCTGTCGCCGCCTCTTATGCCGCTCTTGGTCACGACGATCCAGTGAAAGCCATCTTGCCGTTGGTGCGTGGCTATCACATCACCTCGCCACTCTCACCGCTGGAATTAGAACTCCTCTTGCCACTTACTAAGGTCCGCTTAGCGATGAGCGTGGTCAATGCGGCCGTTCAGAGCGCTGCAGATCCCACCAACGAATACTTAAACATCAGCCAAGGCGTGATCCCAGCACTGCTGATGAAATTACACGCTACCGATTTCAATCATTCACACTTCCGCTTCCGCGACGCGTGCGGATACGAAGGAAACCCCGACTCTCGTGCGGTTCGTCAATATCTCTCCACCGTTGCCAGACGTGCCGACG
Source organism: Actinomycetes bacterium (assembly GCA_037138535.1). Lineage (GTDB taxonomy): Bacteria > Actinomycetota > Actinomycetes > Nanopelagicales > Nanopelagicaceae. The sequence goes on along the minus strand of JBAXIG010000009.1, from coordinate 31,686 downwards.
TTGTCTGCCCACCTTTCAAAGATCACAAGTACATCTACCTGGATTGGTCGGTTGAGAACACTTCGATCCCGAGGTGGAGTGAAGACATCGCCAACCTGATGGCATCAAAAGGTGCAGATGTGGCTATTGGCCATTACTGCGAAAACCGAAACGTCTATCAAGGCGATGCATACAACACCGAAAGCGCTGGCGCTCGCACCATTCACCTCGGCGTCGACCTCTTCCTTCCTGCTGGTTCACCTGTGTACTCCGCCCTCGATGGCGTGGTCGATGCATTCAACGACAACAACACCCCGCTCGACTATGGCCCGGTCATTTTGCTGCGCCACGAAACTACTGAGGGCATTCCTTTCTGGACGCTCTACGGTCACCTTTCGCGAGAATCACTCCCCAAACTTTCCCTAGGAATGAAAATCAATGCCGGTGATCAAATTGCCACGATTGGTCAAGAGCATGAAAACGTTGGTTGGCCGCCACACACTCACTTTCAATTACTCACCGATCTCTGCGGCATGGGACTCGATGTCTACGGCGTGGCACCCAAAGATGAGATCTCACTTTGGCGCAGCATCTCCCCCAACCCCAACCTCGCACTCGGCATCGCGTCAGGAACTGATGCACATGCACACCCTTCCACTGATGTGATTCGTGAAGCTCGCACCACGGTGCTCTCGCGCAATCTCAGCCTCAACTTCCGCACACCTATAGAGATAGTCCGCGGTGAAGGTGCTTACCTTTATGACGTAAACGGCAAGGCCTACCTCGACCTCGTGAACAATGTGGCTCATGTAGGACACGGACACCCACGCGTAGTGGCCGCAGGTGCTTCGCAGATGGCCACACTCAACACAAACACCCGGTATCTGCATCAAAACATCATTGATTACGCACGTGCGCTCACCAGCACTCTCCCAGATCCACTCAGCGTGGTCTTCTTCGTCAACTCTGGAAGTGAAGCGAACGATTTAGCAATCCGAATTGTGCAAGCACACACGAACGCTCGCGGCTTCATCGCACTTAACCACGCGTATCACGGGCACACCGCAAGTGTTGTTGAGATCAGTCCTTACAAGTTCCTCGGCAAAGGCGGCCAAGGCGCTCCTGAACACGTACGAGTAGCAAATCTGCCCGATCCTTTTCGTGGCGTGCACAAAGGCGAGGCCGCCGGGAGCCAATACGCTGCTGACTTTGCGGCCACGCTAGCCGATCTCAATCAGCCACTTGCGGCTTTCATTTCTGAAGGAATTGTGAGCACCGCCGGACAGATCGTGCTCGCAGACGGCTTCCTCAAGAACGCCTATGCACAAGTGCGTGCCGCTGGCGGACTTAACATTGCCGATGAAGTGCAGATTGGTTTAGGCCGTGTGGGCAACAAGTTCTGGGGATTTGAATTACACGATGTGGTTCCAGATATCGTCACCATGGGCAAGCCATTAGGAAATGGCCATCCACTCGCCGCCGTAGTCACTACCCCCGAAGTAGCCGCTTCCTTCCACACCGGCATGGAGTACTTCAATACCTTCGGTGGTAACCCGGTCAGCGCCGCGATTGGTCTGGCAGTTCTTGAAGTCGTGCAAGATGGCCATCTACAAGCTAACGCCATCAACATGGGTAAGTACCTCACCGACGGGGTTCGCGAAATGAGCAAACGTCACTCCATCATCGGAGATGTGCGAGGTTCCGGATTATTTATCGGCGTGGAATTAATGCGCGACGAGAAGACCCCCGCCACCGAAGAGATGAGCGACCTTATTGAATACGCCAAGGATCGCGGAGTTCTTCTCTCCTGCGACGGCCCTGATAACAATGTCCTCAAGATTAAGCCACCCATGGTACTCACCACCAAAGATGTCGATCTCTTCTTAAATATTTTCGACGAAGGTTTAAGCGCAGTAAAAGGCTAAATATTCACTCACTAAGCGCGTGGATGAGCGTTTTTAAACGCCTCTTTAAGCCGATCGATAGAAACATGAGTGTAAATCTGCGTTGTGCCAAGGGAAGCATGTCCAAGAATCTCCTGTACGGTGCGAAGGTCTGCGCCACCTTCTAATAAATGCGTAGCTGCAGAGTGACGCAAACCGTGTGGTCCCATGTCGGGGGCGCCTGGAGAAGCTAAAAGCGCTTCATGAACGAGCGTGCGCACGGTTCGGGGATCAATCCGTTTTCCCTTGACACCGACGAAGAGTGCGCGTGAGCTCTCTTTCATCATGGAATCTCGACCACGATCAATCCACGATTCGAGAGCAATGCGTGCCGGGTCACCAAAAGGTACGGTGCGTTCTTTATTTCCTTTACCGATAACTTGAAGTGTCCGCCGATCAAAGTTAAGGCTCTCGAGGTTAAGTCCGCAGAGTTCGGAGACGCGGATCCCAGTGGCATACAACGCCTCCACAATCGCACGATCGCGAAGAGTTAACGGTGTTTCATCTTCATTCGCCGCGGCATCCAAGGCATCAAGCACTTCATCGGCCTGACCGCGATTAAGAACACCCGGAAGCGTGCGATGAGACTTGGGAGAGACCAGTGTGATTGCGAAATCACTTTCAATAAAAGCGCGACGATGCGCCCACCCGGTAAAGACTCGTATTGAGGAGGCCCGCCGAGCCATTGAAGTACGTGCCGCACCTGCGAGTTGCATGGTGGCCAACCACGACCGAACCAGAGCGAGTGTGAGGTCACTTGGATCCCCCTTACCTTCTTTACGCGCGTAATCACCTAAGGTCTCAAGATCATTGAGGTAGGCGCGAACGGTATTCTCCGAGAGATTTCGTTCGTCGACCAGGAAACTCCGAAAAGCATCAAGTGCCCGCGCAAAATCGGCGGTGACTTCTAATTCGGGTCGTTCCATATCGACACGGTCGCGGAAAGTATTGCGAAGGTCAAGCAGGCGCGAGCAGAAAAGCACCCCGACTATCACGCACCACGCATCCAAGAGCCATTAACTCGGCTAACGCGGTAAATGCTTGACTCACTTCTACTGCGCCCAGGTGCGCCAACTCCTCAGTAGTAATTCCTTGGCGTCGCGAGAGTAGCGCCAGTAGTGGATGTTCAACGCGCTCTCTTGTGAAGGGAGAAACCAGGGCGACCACATCGTCAACATGCGTTATGAGATTTGCCACGCTTTCGGTGATGAGTCGATGAACCCCTGCCGACATCGGCGAAGTGATGGGGCCAGGAATTCCCATCACATGGCGATGTAATTCAGCAGCGTCAAATGCAGTGCGCAGGGACCCGCTACGCATGGCCGCCTCCACCACGATAGTCCCTTGTGAGAGTGCTGCTATCAAGCGATTGCGCACCAGAAAGCGCGAGCGAAAAGCTAAAGCGCTCGGGCGCACCTCGGAGATAAGGAGACCTGATTCTGCAATCTGCGAAAATAGCCGCGAATGTGCCACGGGATAACTCTTACCCACTCCGCACGCAAGGATCGCGCACGTAATACCTCGTGCCGCAAGAGCTCCACGATGCGCGGCCGCATCGATCCCAAAAGCGCCACCACTGACGATGGAAAATCCTCGATCACTCAAGGCCGCAGCGAAATCTTCCGCGACTCGGATGCCGTACGAGGTTGCGGTGCGCGATCCAACAATCGCAATTGATGGTGTGAGCTCTGTGATCTCTGCCTTTCCGAGTAAGGAAAGGGCTATAGGCGGAACAGGCAACTCATTCAATGCGATCGGCCAAGTGAGATCGGAGGGAATCAGTAAGCGAGCCCCCGATTGTTTCCACTCACTTTCTAATTCTTTTTCATCAAGTTCTTGAATAGCACGGCTAGCCAAGGCGGCCACCTCATGAAAGTTGCCAGCGCGTAAACGTTCCAAAGTCTCGGGAGCTCCATAACGGCCGATACTTTCGGCGATATGCACCAGCCCAGGTTCACAGACCGCCATCAATATGTGGCGAGCCTCTCGATCATCGATCATGTCGCACCCACTAACTGTGAAATTCCACTTCTCAAGAGATAGGCCTCGGCAACATCTTCACGCCGTGGCTGATCGTGGCCAGCCAAATCGGCAATGCTCCACGCCACTCGTAGGACCTTATGCAAGCCACGAGCGGTCACACGATGGTGTTCAAGTTCGCGATGTATCAGCGCCATTGCATCATCACTTGCGGAAAACTCTCGACGCAACGCACTCCCCGAGACTTGGGAATTAGTGGCAAACCCACTTCCCGAAAGCCGCACACTCGCGCGATCGCGCGCTGCCAAAACTCGATCACGCACCAGTGCACTCGACTCCCCCATATCGCTAGCAGCTAATGCCACTCTGCTGACCGGCTCTACAAAGATCTGAAGATCTACTCGATCAAGAAGTGGACCCGATAAGCGAGAGAGGTAACGGCGAATGGCCAGAGGTGTGCAGTTGCATGCACGTCCATCTCCAGTGAAGCGACCACAAGGGCAAGGGTTGGCCGCAAGCACTAAGAGAAAACGGGCAGGAAAGAGCGCAGTGCCACCGGTGCGCGAGAGAGTGACCTGACCTGATTCCAGCGGTTCGCGAAGTGCATCTAATACACCGCTCACGAACTCTGGAGCTTCATCGAGGAAGAGCACACCTCTATGCGCCAATGAAATCGCCCCTGGGCGCGGCTGGTTCATGCCGCCGCCGATAATGGCTGAGCGCGTTGCGGTGTGGTGCGGAGCGACAAAGGGTGGAGTGCGTAAAAGAGGCGATGATCCTTTTATCAAACCCACTATTGAGTGGATAGAGGTCACTTCGATTGCCGCATCTGTATCTAACGGGGGCATGATTGAAGGGAGACGCTCTGCCAACATCGTTTTCCCAGCGCCGGGAGTGCCCATCATGAGTAAATGATGCTCACCCACCGCAGCGATCTCGATAGCTCTGCGCGCTTCGTACTGGCCCAACACATCGCAGAGGTCTGGGACTTCGAGTGGCTCATCAACCACTTCGATATCGTCATCTTCAGTGAACTCTAAGCCTCGCAGAAATGAAACTACGTTGCGCAGCTGTGAGAAACCAAAGACTTCGATCCCTGGAATCAAGCTCGCCTCAGCAAGATTAACGCGCGGCACGATGGCTCGAGTAAAGCCCGCATCTCTAGCCACCACCATCGCTGGAAGCGCGCCAGAGATGGTGCGAATGCGGCCATCAAGACTCAACTCCCCAAGTACCACTGTTGAATCCATTCCATCGCTCGGAATCTTCATTTCACCAGCAAGCAGTGAAAGAGCTACCGCGAGATCGAATCCACTTCCTCGTTTTGGAAGCGAGGCTGGCGAGAGAGCAACCGTGGTGCGCTTATTCGGCCACCCTTCACCGGAGTTAATGAGTGCAGAGCGCACGCGATCACGCGACTCTGATAATGCGGCGTCGGGAAGGCCCAGTAAATTAAAAGCGGGCACCCCTTCGGCAATATCTGCTTCCACCTCCACCACATGACCAGCGACACCAAGAAGTGCAATCGAATAAATTTTCGCGAGTGCCATATCAAATTCCTTTTCGATAGTCGATAAAGAGTTTGGGAAGCAAAGTGATTGCCAACCCATCCACGCGCAGTTGTTGATACCTACGCATCTCGTGCTCTGCAACCCATGCACGAAGGAGGAGGTGTAGCCGATGTAATTTCACTGGAGTAATCGCCTCGAGCGGATGCCCTGCGCGAGAAGTGGTGCGCGTCTTGACCTCGACTGCAACGATTGCGTCGCCATCTCGTACTACGAGATCCAACTCCCCCGCAGCGCACCGCCAATTCCGTTCCAGAATGATCATGCCGGCGGCTTCGAGGAAGCGAGCAGCTAAATCTTCACCTTTTTTTCCAGTCGCTTGATTCACCAAGTCAGGATGACGGAGGGCACTACAAGTAGCCTGGAAGAGGCGCGCGCTGTGGAGTAATTACGAAAGTGCGGCAATATTTGCAAAGGAGAAGCGGTGAATATTTGACGGACCGTGAGTAAGCAGCGCAGATGTGTGAGCAGCGGTGACATATCCCTTATGAATCTCTAAACCGTACTGAGGATATTCAATCGCCAATGCGCGCATGATTCGATCTCTCGTGACTTTCGCCAGAATGGAAGCCGCTCCGATTGACCTCGACACACTGTCCCCCTTCCACACAGCAAGGTTGGGAACCATGAGCCCGTCGATTGCATACCCATCGGTGAGTGCATAATCAGCTGCTGGATCCAACGTGGAGAGTGCGCGGCGCATTCCGGTCAAATTTGAGATATGCAATCCGACTTCATCAATCTCGGTCGCCGGTATTTCGATAATGGAGTAGGCCAACGCAACTTGTCGCACGCGATCAAATCGACGTTCGCGCTCTTCCTCGCTTAAAGACTTGGAGTCGACACATTCGGAGAGATCAACGCCGGAATCTGATCGAGGAAGTATGACTGCAGCAATGATCAAGGGGCCAGCACAGGCACCGCGTCCCGCTTCATCTACTCCGGCAATACGTGAGAAGCCGATGCCTTCGAGCGAGATTTCCGGAGCGATCACGGCTTGATGTTAGTGAGAACTTCCGGACGTTGAAGAGTTTTAGCGTGACCCACCGGCCATACAACGGCCACTGCGCGTCCAATCACGTCGTCGAGAGGCACCATTCCCTTGCGGGGATCTTCTTGGTGATAGCGCGAGTCTTCACTCGCCCCCCGATGATCACCCATCACCCAGATACTGCCTTTGGGGACCTTTACTTCGAAAGCCAAGTCACTCGGAGTATTTCCGGGATAGATATATTTTTCGTCAATGGGGACTCCATTCACGCTAAGGCGACCTTGCTTATCACAGCACTTCACCGTGTCGCCGGCTACTCCGATGGTCCGTTTGATTAAATCTTGGTCAGCTGGATCCGGGAGTAGACCAATCGCCACGAAACCATTCTTGATGTGTTGCCCAAAACTTACTTGATCCGAAAAATACGGCTCGGGCAACCAACCACCTGGATCCTTGAAAACCACTACATCGCCTCGGCCAATTTTGCCTAGGTGCATGCCGAGCTTATTGACGATGACACGATCATTAATCCGCAAAGTGTTCTCCATCGAACCCGAAGGGATATAGAACGCTTGAATAAGAAATGCTTTGAGAATTACAGAGATAACGATTGCAGTGACAATGAGGACTGGAATTTCGCGAAGGAGCGAACCTTTGGCGGGTACTTTAAAAGGTAGCTTCACGGAGAAGATACTAGTGCGCGCTAGCTAGCGAAATTCGAAATATTGGTGAGATTAGGCAGTGGGTTCTTCAGCGGCCACGGCAGGCGCAGCAACTTCTGCTACTGGTGCCTCGACAACTGGAGCTTCTACGCTCACTTCTGCATGCACTTCTTCGTGCACAGCAGGAGCTTCCACTACGGCCTCAGCAACTACAGGGGCAACCACAGGGTCAACTACAGGGGCGGCAATGATCGGTGTCTCCATCACGGTTTCTTCAATGAAGAGACCATCTTGGCCACGACGTTCGCGGATCTTGGCAGCCTTGCCACGAAGATCGCGGAGGTAGTAAAGCTTCGCGCGACGAACATCTCCGCGACGAACGATTTCAAACTTCTCGATGACCGGAGTGTGCACTGGGAAGGTGCGCTCTACGCCAACGCCGTACGAGACTTTGCGAATGGTAAAAGTTTCGCGAGCGCCCGAACCTGAGCGACGGATGATGACGCCTTGGAAGACCTGGATACGACTCTTGGTGCCTTCGATAACACGCACGTGAACCTTGAGTTCATCGCCCGAGCGAAATGCCGGGATGCCAGAACGGAGGGTGGCGGAATCAACCGCGTCGAGTACGTGCATGATCGGTCCTTACTTCGAAATGAGGCGCTCGGGATGATTTCCCCTGAGCCCGCTTAGTCTGCCACAGACCCGCGCCTACCCCACAATCCGGGTGTTTTACCCCTCCTCTGGGAGGAGATCCGGCCTGACAGCTCGCGTGCGCTCCACCGCTTGCGCCGAGCGCCACTCTGCAATCTTGCCGTGGTTACCCTCACGGAGCAGGGCGGGAACTTCAAGGCCGCGCCATGTTGCCGGCTTGGTAAAGGCAGGGGCTTCCAAGAGCCCCGAGGCTCCGTGGGACTCCTCCGAGAGTGAGTCAGGATTCCCAATCACTCCAGGAAGGAGGCGGGCGACTGCCTCGATGATGGCCATCGCCGCTACTTCGCCGCCGTTGAGCACATAATCCCCTAGCGAAAGTTCTACTACTGCATCGATTTCGGGGCGAGTAGCAAAGTGCTCTGCTACCCGAGCATCGATACCTTCATAGCGCCCACAAGCAAAGATCAGCCACTCGGTAGCAGCCAGGGTTTCCGCGCGACGTTGATGGAAGAGCGCGCCCGCAGGGGTGGTGAAGACCAAGGTAGCTCGGGTGCCGTTGGTGACACTTGCCAGTACTGCATCAATTGCTTCGCCCCATGGCTCTGGCAACATCACCATGCCAGCACCGCCACCGTAAGGAGTGTCATCGACGGTGTGGTGGGTATCGCTCGTGTGATCGCGCAAATTATGAATATTGATCTCGAGCACGCTCTTGCTCTGCGCTTTGCCTAGCAACGAAAGTGAGAGTGGCTCTAAGTACTCCGGGAAGATGGAAATAACGTCGATACGCATTACGCCTCCATCATCCCTACTGGCGGAGTAATCACTACTCGCCTGGCTTTAATGTCCACCACCGGAACTAATTCTCGGACGAAGGGGATGAGGAGTTCATCCATTCCTTCGCGGTCAATTGCCAAGAGATCCTGTGCAGGCAGATGAAGTACCTCGCGAATCGTCCCTATGTGGGTGCCATTTTCCAATTCCACACGCGCATCGATCAATTGATAATCGTGGAAATCATCTTCATCTTCTCCGGGCGCATCAATATCTATCTCAGCCAATAGAAGCGTGTTACGCAAGCGCTCTACTTGAGTTCGATCTTCAAATCCTTCGAAAGTGAGCAGCATGGTGCCCGAGTGAAAACGTGCGCGGGCAATAGTGACTAGGCCATGATCTGGGTCAGTAAAGAGTTTCGCACCGACAGCCAGACGTGAATCTGGATCATCGGTGCGTAGCTCTACTGTTGCTTCTCCTTTGAGACCGTGTGCGCGACCTACGCGCGCGACCACAAGGAGCATGGTGCTTGAGTTACTCAGGACGCGACTTGCCGCCGTCCACGTCGACTAGATCAACGCGAACGCTCTCACCGCCGAGTGCGACGATGACGGTGCGAAGAGCCTTTGCAGTGCGACCATTACGTCCGATTACTCGGCCCAGGTCTTCTGGATGCACGCGAACTTCAAGAGTGCGACCGCGACGACCATTGCGGTCAGTCACAGTGACATCGTCGGGATTATCGACGATGCCCTTTACCAAGTGAGAGAGGGCGTCCTCAATCACTCAGCAGCACCTTCTTCCACAATCAGGGCAGCGTGTGCCACAGCTGCTGCAGCAGCAGCAACGGCAGCCGCATCATGCGAATCAGACGCATCATCAGAAGTTGCAACGACCTCAACAACAGGGGCTGCAACCTCAGCTGGAGCCTCCGGTGTTACTTCCGCCGTTGGTTCCGCGGCTGCAACTTCAGCAACTTCAGCAACAGGTGCATCTTCAGCCACATGAGCAACTTCAGCCACATGAGCAACTTCAGCAACAGGTGCATCTTCAGCCACAGGTGATTCCACAACTGGTGCTACAGCTACTTCTTCAACAGGTGCCTCAGCCTTGACTGCTTTTGCTTCAAGCTTCTTCTTTGCAGTGGTCGCGCCATCCTTGGGTGCGTTCTCTGCATCTTTTACTGCTGCTTCAAAAGCAGCGCGCTTGTTGGGCTTTGGTGGTGCAACGCGAAGCGTTCCCTCGGCACCAGGAAGACCCTTGAACTTTTGCCAGTCACCAGTGACCTTAAGGATCGCGATGACAGGCTCAGTAGGTTGCGCACCTGTCTTGAGCCAATGTTGGACGCGCTCAGAATTAACCTCAATGAGCGATGGCTCTTGAGTGGGTGCGTACTTGCCTACCTCTTCGATCGAGAGACCGTTGCGAGCTTTGCGAGCGTCAGCAATCACGATGCGGTAGTACGGTGCGCGAATCTTTCCAAGACGCATGAGTTTGATCTTTACGGCCACGGGGCCTATCTCCTTGAAACTAGGGCGGCACTTGCTTCGCTTCGCCGTGGGGACAGCTTGCTTGCTTCATACCTAAATGGACATCGCCGGCGAATTGGTGAGAGGGCCAACTCGAGCGCGTTCGCCCCGTATTCTGCCATCCGAGGATGCCCAGCGCGAAATCGCTCTCGGGTCGCACGTGGGTTGGCGGGCGAAAATCCTGTCAGAAAGGCTTAGCGCCCCTCTTCGAGCGCCCGTTTTGCCGGGTTTCCGCTCTTGGACTTCTTCTTCTGTGGCGCCTGCTTGCCAGCGCCAAAACCACCACCAGGAGCGCCCATCCCCTGACCCATGGCGCCGCCCATGCCCATCGGCATCTTCATACCCGGCGGCAACTGCGGCATGCCGCCATTAGCCATCTGGCGCATCATTTTCTGGGCGCCGGTGAATCGCTCCATCAGTGAGTTCACCTCGCTCACCTTGCGACCTGATCCTTGGGCGATACGAGCACGCCTTGAGCCATTGAGGATTTTAGGGTTCTCACGTTCCGACGGAGTCATCGATTGAATAATCGCCTCGACGCGGACAATCTCACCGTCATCAATGTCAGCGATCTGTTTCTTCATCGCTGCGGCCCCAGGAAGCATTCCGAGGATCTTGCTCATCGAGCCCATTTGTTTGAGGCCCTGCATCTGTTTCAAGAAGTCAGTCAGTGTGAAGTCTTGGCCCGATGCGAACTTGGCTTCCATCGCTTCGATCTCATCGCCACCAATTGCACGTTTGGCTTGTTCGGCCAACGACGCAACATCGCCCATGCCAAGGATTCGTTGGGCCATTCTCTCGGGGTAGAAGAGATCGAAGTCGGAAAGTTTTTCGCCACTCGATGCAAACATGATGGGCTTACCAATAACTGATGAAAGCGAGAGCGCTGCGCCACCGCGAGCATCACCATCAAGCTTCGTGAGTACTACGCCAGTGAAACCCACACCATCGCGGAAGGCTTCTGCAGTGGTGAGTGCATCTTGGCCAATCATTGCATCGACCACAAAGAGGATTTCATCCGGCGAGATCGCATCGCGAATCTTGCTCGCTTGATTCATTAACTCTGCATCAACACCAAGACGTCCTGCAGTATCAACGATCACAACGTCATGAAGTTTTGTGCGCGCAAGTTCCACACCGTCGCGAGCAACCTTAATGGGATCGCCGACTCCATTGCCGGGCTCTGGACTGAAGATTGGGACGCCAACTTGCTTGGCAACTTGTGCAAGTTGTTCAACAGCATTCGGACGTTGTAAATCACAAGCAACCAAGAGCGGCGTGTGCCCTTCGCGCTTGAGCCACATTGCCAACTTTCCGGCAAGCGTTGTTTTACCGGCACCCTGCAAACCTGCGAGCATGATGACTGTCGGAGGGCGCTTTGCGAGCGTAATTCGCCGGGCTGCACCACCAAGTACCGCGACAAGTTCTTCGTAAATGATGGTGATGATCTGCTGGCTAGGGTTTAGCCCTGGGGTGACTTGCACACCAACTGAGCGCTCGCGAACTTTCTCAACCACACCAGTTACAACGGAGAGTGCAACGTCTGCCTCTAGAAGGGCTTCGCGAATCTCCGTGCAGGTCTGTTCAATATCTTTATCGCTCAGGCGCCCCTTACCCCGAAGGGTGGCAAAGGTCTGCGAGAGGCGATCAGAGAGTGAGTCAAACACGGATGAAGGCTACTACCGATCGTCGAATGCAGGCTAAAACCTCGTGATTTTGAAGTTCTTTAAGGATTTTGAAACGCGTGCTCCTAGGAAAGAATGCCCTCAACAAAAAGTTCAGCATCGAAGGGAGCAAGGTCATCGATTCCTTCGCCGAGTCCGACAAATTTCACTGGAATTCCGAGTTCCTGCTGAATCGCGATAATGATTCCACCTCGGGCGCTGCCATCCAATTTGGTAAGGATGACGCCGGTGAGCGCCACTGCTTCACCGAAAACTTTTGCTTGTGTCAAACCATTCTGGCCGGTGGTGGCGTCAAGCACCAAGAGAATCTCATCCACGGCGGCTCCTTTTTCAACTACCCGACGCACTTTCCCCAGTTCGTTCATGAGGTCGACTTTGGTATGCAAACGCCCAGCGGTGTCGACTAGCACGAGGTCTGCGCCGCTTTCCTTGGCACTCTTCACCGCGTCAAAAGCGATTGCTGCTGGATCGCCCCCAGGTCCGCCGGAAATAAGTTGCGCACCTGCTCGCTTGGCCCACGTTTCTACTTGTTCAGTAGCCGCAGCCCGGAAAGTATCTGCCGCAGCGATTACCACCTGCGCTCCTTCTTCGACCGCCAAGTGTGCAAGTTTTCCCACACTCGTAGTCTTGCCCGCACCGTTGACTCCGACGATGAGCAGCACTCGAGGAGTTCCGTCAGCACTTTTGCGCAATTCGATGTCACGGCTTTGCTCGCATGCAAGCGCGGCGAGCAGGGTGGCCCGCAGAGCTTCAACCGGCTCATCTTTACGAGACATACGATCACGCATATCAGCCAAGATTGCTCGCGTTGCAGTGATTCCCACATCGGCGCCGAGCAAGGTTGCTTCTAACTCATCCCACTCTGCTTGATCTAATTTTCCAGAAGTGAAGATGGCACGCAGGCGACGACCAAACGTTTGCGAAGGCGCTAACTTCTCGCGACGGCGAAAGAGTCGACCCGAACTGTTAAACACTTTCTGATTCAACCTCGCGCAGGCGCTGAGAAATAACTTCTGTAACACCATCGCCGCGCATCGTTACGCCATAAAGTGCATCCGCAATTTCCATGGTTCGCTTCTGGTGCGTAATGATGATGAGCTGTGAGGAACTACGAAGCTCATCGAGAATACCTATGAGGCGACCAAGGTTCGTGTCGTCAAGTGCGGCCTCAACTTCGTCGAGGACATAGAACGGACTAGGGCGGGCCTTAAAGATAGCGATCAAGAGCGCTACTGCGGTGAGTGAACGCTCTCCGCCAGAGAGCAGCGAAAGACGCTTGATCTTCTTGCCGGGTGGACGAGCCTCGACTTCGATACCCGTAGTAAGCATGTCATCTGGATTAGTGAGCACCAGTCGACCCTCGCCTCCGGGGAAGAGGCGAGCAAAGACACCTTCAAATTCGCGCGCCGTATCGATGAATGCTTCGCGGAAAACGATTTCTACGCGCTCATCGACTTCGCGAATGATCTCGAGGAGGTCGCGGCGCGTGTTCTTAAGGTCTTCAAGTTGCTCGCCAAGGAATTGCGCACGCTCTTCGAGTGCAGAGAACTCTTCCAAGGCCAAAGGATTTACGCGACCAAGGAGCGCAAGTGACTTTTCTGTTGCGCGTAAACGCTTCTCTTGCTCTTCACGCACGTAAGCAACAACAGGGCCGGGAAGAAAATCTCCAGCCTCGTTCTCAATAAATGTCTGAACTTCTTTGTCTGGACCGTACTCATTCAGCAGAGTTTCGGAGTCAACTCCGAGCTCTTCAAGCACTTTGCCTTCAAGAGCTTCGATCCGCAGGCGATACTCGGCACGCGCCACTTCGTCACGATGGACGCTCGAAGTGAGTTGCTCAAGTTCGGAAGCTAGTTCACGGGCCCGCAAACGAACCGCCAGCAATTCGCCTTCACGTTCGGTACGCGAGGCTTCTGCCTGTCCACGTTCATTCGCTGCTTGCGCGATTGAAATCTCGAGTGCCGACAAGGCTTCTTGAGCGAGCACGGTCACGGCGCGGGCAGTGACCGCTCCGATGGCCCGGGCTTCGCGACGCTTTACCGCAGTTGCCCGCGCTTCACGTTCCGCTGCCGCATTGCGTTCCAGTTGCTCCGCGCGCTGTCCGGCTGAGTGCGCACGCTCTTCACCCGTGCGAAGCGCTAAACGCGCATCCATCTCGCGTTGACGGGCAACTGCAACTGCAGAGCGGAAAGTTTCCAACACGGCAACATCTGGTTCGTGGTCAGTCGGCTCTGATTCAGCGTGCGAAAGTCGCTCCACTAGCTCTGCAAGGCCAACGAGGTCACGTTCCCGCGCGCTGAGTGCTTCACTGATTGCTTGCTCAATTCGAGTAGCTTCGGCATTTGCACTACGTACTGCCTGGCCAGCCAGACTCATCTGTTCAGCAAGCGCTGCCATCCGAGCATCTGATTCGTGGAGTCGTGCCATAGCCGCATCTGAAACTTCTTGCGCACGTACTAGCGACTCGTTTGCGCTCGCCAGTTCGAAACGAATCCGGTCTGCGCGATGAATAGCTTCTTCCAGGAGTGTGGTGGTGTCATCAATTGCAGCCTTGACTTCAATCAAGCTTGCTCGTTTGCTGGAACCACCGCGGGCAATGACAGGACCAATCACATCGCCTGTGCGAGTTACCGCGATGAGGCGATCATCGGTACGGCGTACAGCAGAGATGAGATCAAGGCTCTCTACTAATACGGTGCGTTCAAGCAGAGCTTCCAAAGTTGCAGAAATATCTGCCGATGAGCGAATGACATCGACGGCAAATACCGCACCTTGAGGGAGCGAAGGCCAGGAGGAACGAGGTGATGATGCCCGGCCGCCACCCACAATGAATGAAGCATTCCCGGCGTCGATATCCTTGAGGTGACTAATGGCATTGCTAGCAGCATCGCTATCGATGACGGCGATGGCGTCAGCCGCATTTCCAAGCGCTGCAGAAACGGCCGCTTGCCACCCGGGTTCCACGACGACGAGATTTGCAATGGAACCAAGCACTCCGCGAAGTTGTGCACCGAGGAGCACGGCGCTGCCATCCTTCTGGGTAGCGCTCATGCGCAACGCTTCTAGGCGAGCCTCGTGAGTGGAGCGGTCGCGATCTGCGCGGCGCTCTTCCTCTTTAAGGTTTTCTACCTTGGCTTGGGCTTCAACCAAACGAGATTGTGCTGAATCGTAATCAGCATCAAGACTCTCTTCGCCTTGATCATTACCGGCAACTTGAGATTCAAGAACAGAGAACTCTTGTTGAGCGTTCCGAGCGCGCGCGAGCGCCTCGTCTTTCGTTGCGGTAAGTCGCGCAACTTCTTCTTCGCTCGCAGCCGAACGTGTCTTAAGCGCACCTACTTCACCACGAAGCCTGGCAAGTCCTTCACGGCGATCGGCTGCGGCGCGAACGGCCGCGGACACTGTCGTTTCTTCTCGCCGCAATTCGTCTTCACTCGTGAGCCGCGAAGTTTCTGCCTGGGCAAGATCATTACGGTGAGCCTGTGTCGTCGAAAGCAATTCAGCTTCTTCGAAGCGTAAGTTCTCCGCTTCGGCTTCCATAGCTTCGGGATCGCGTCCGGCCGCGCGCGCTTCATCGGCTTCCTCAGAGAGAAAACGTGAACGTTCGGCAGCTAAATCAGCAGTCCCGCGGAAGCGTTCTTTGAGGCTCGTGAGTTTGTAATACGTCTCCTGCACGCGAGCGAGCAACGGTGCATCAGCTGCGGCGGCGGTATCAAGCTCTGTTTCACGCTCGTGCGTTTGCGCGAGCGCACCTTCAACATCTGCTCTGCGTTGGCGAAGCGCCGTTTCGTCGGCCACTTCCGCTTGTAGCGTGGATCGCATCTGTATGAGGTCATCTGCAAAGAGACGCAATCTCGCGTCGCGGAGGTCGGCCTGAATCGTGGCTGCTTTCCGTGCCACCTCAGCTTGCTTGCCCAATGGCTTGAGCTGGCGACGAAGTTCTCCGACTAAGTCTTGAATGCGCGTGAGATTTAACTGCATAGCTTCGAGTTTGCGAAGAGCTTTCTCTTTGCGCTTGCGATGCTTGAGAACACCGGCCGCCTCTTCAATAAATCCACGGCGATCTTCTGGTGTTGCTGAAAGAACTGAATCGAGTTGTCCCTGACCGACGACGACGTGCATCTCGCGACCAATGCCCGAGTCGCTCAGCAACTCTTGAATGTCGAGCAAACGTGAACTCTCGCCGTTGATTGCATATTCACTGGCACCGTTACGGAAAAGTGTGCGCGTGATTGTTACTTCAGAAAATTCAATAGGAAGCGCGCCATCGCTATTGTCAATTGTCAGCGAAACTTCGGCACGACCCAGGGGTGCCCGACCAGAGGTACCGGCGAAGATGACGTCTTCCATCTTGCCGCCGCGCAAACTCTTCGCGCCTTGTTCGCCCATGACCCAAGTAAGCGCATCGACCACATTTGATTTACCTGAACCGTTCGGCCCCACTACCGCAGTAATCCCCGGTTCAAAGCGCAGCGAGGTGGTCGAAGCGAAGGATTTGAACCCCTTGAGGGTCAAACTCTTCAGATACACAGTTGCCCCCGGCGGTCATGCGGCAGGAACGGCCCTGCCTTGGCTCCTCAGAACCCTATCGTGAGCGCGGGGCGCGCTGGCACTGGGGGCAGAAGTGGCTCCCGCGGTTCATAAATTCCTCCCGCTTCAGCACTGTTCCACACCGTGGGCAGGGTTCTCCATTGCGCTGATAGACAGATAAGGCCCGGTCAAAGTAGCCGCTCTCCCCGTTCACATTTACATAGAGAGCGTCAAACGAAGTGCCACCAGCGGCAAGTGCCTCAGCCATCACCGCTTGGGCTTGCTCCAGCACCAGGCGCGCCTCGGCCCGGGTGAGCGAACTCGCCAGCCTCCTGGGGTGGATCTCGGCGCGGAAGAGCGCCTCATCGGCGTAGATATTGCCCACCCCACTCACCACTCGCTGATCGAGCAGAATTCGTTTTACTTCAGAACGCTTCGATCGAAGTTGCCCCATCGCCAGCTCCATATCAAAGGCGGGGTCAAAGGGGTCTAGGCCTATATGCGAGATAGATGCGGGGACGCGGTCACTTTCTACACCCGCCCACTCATCGATATGAAATCCACCAAAGGTTCGTTGATCTAAAAAGAGCAACTGCCCCTCATCGAGAGTGAAGTTGACTCGCATGTGTCGATGTTGCAACGCCTCCTTCTCAACTCGAAATTGCCCACTCATTCCTAGATGTGCGATCAGTGGAAAATCGGTGAGAGAAAACCAGAGGTACTTACCTCGGCGATGCACGCCTTCGATAACTTGGCCCTTTAAGTGATCTTCAAAATCTCGCGACCCCGGTAGATGACGCCTTACCGCACGCGGGTGACGCACTTCAACATCAATAATCTCTCGACCAAGAGTCCAGTCAACAAGGCCTTGGCGAACCGTCTCTACCTCTGGTAACTCCGGCATGGAAGGAAGTTACTTCTGCTCCTCGAGCGCCGCAAATGCTGCAGCGGCCGCGCGTTGTTCGGCTTCCTTCTTGCTCTTTCCTGCTCCCGTACCCAGTGCGTTCTTACCTACAGTGCACGTAGCCACAAAGTCTTTGAGGTGATCTGGTCCTGATTCTTCCACTGAATACTCTGGTAACCCGCGCCCCAATTGGGCCGCCAACTCTTGCAGTGATGTCTTCCAATCAAGACCGGCACCAAGATTCTCCGCAGCTTCGATGGTGGGGGCCATGATTCGACGCACAAAGGTAACGGTCTTATCGAATCCTTGATCTACGTAAATAGCACCAATGAGAGCTTCGAATGAGTCTGCGAGCATGGAATTCTTTTCACGACCACCAGTGACTTCTTCACCTTTACCGATCATCAACGCTTCGCCGAGTTCGAGAAATCGGCCGACCTCTGCAAGGGCCCGCATGTTTACGGTAGCGGCGCGCAATTTAGCCAAGCGACCTTCTGGAAAATCTGGGAAGCGGTTAAAGAGCTCTTCGGTGACGATGATGCCAAGAACGCTGTCACCGAGAAATTCCAAGCGCTCGTTCGTAGGTATGCCACCGTTTTCGTAGGCGAAAGAACGATGCGTAAGAGCTAATTCAAGAATTGCTGGAGAGAGTGGTAAACCGATGTGTGCGAGGAGTTTCTCGCGGGGCGAGATTGCCAAGCGACTTAGACGTCGAGTACTTGGCGACCGTTGTAGGTACCGCAGGTGCCACAGGCAATGTGCGGACGCTTCTTTTCACGGCAACGTTCGCAGAGCACGAGAGTAGTTGCGGTGGTCTTCCACTGGCTGCGGCGTGAGCGCGTATTAGAGCGCGACATCTTTCGCTTGGGAACCGGCACGACATACTCCTTCAGGCGGACGTTCTGGGTTCTACTAACCCGAAGAGGAAGTATCCCCCATCTCGGCACTTCCCCCCAAATCGAGGCGGTTCTTCAGGTCAGCCCACCGGGGATCGATCACCTCGTGAGCGTGATCTGACGGCAATTCTCGCCAAGGAAGACCACACTCCACACAGAGCCCGAGGCACTCGGGGTCACAGAGCGGGGCAAAGGGCAGCGCCAAAACCACGGCGTCGAGGAAGGGAGGCTCCAAATCGAGCATCTCCCCATCGAGGCGATAGAGCGCCTCGTCGGCCTCCATCTCTTCATCTTCCTCGCGATGCTTGGCGGCCTTCTTCGCCTTCTTACCGCCCGAAGCGCGGTCATCATCGTCATATAAGTAGAGCTCTTGGATATAGAGATCGAGATCTTCAGAGACTGGGTCCAAACAACGTGCACACTCCCCTACTGCGTTAGCTTCAACAGTCGCGGTGGCGAGCACGCCTTCGATCACAGACTCCAGACGCAGATCAATCAATAGTTGTGAACCAGTGGGAATCCCGATGACTTCAATACCGATGGCATACGGCGTAACAATTTCAATGGTTGATTCACGCATCTCACCAGGCCTACGAATGAGCTCACGGGTATCTATGAGAAATGGAGCTGCCTTACTCATCGATGACAAGACCGTCGTTCTCTTTCTCGCCCGCAAGGCGCGCTCGCCCACGAGTAATTGCATCCATCGTCTTGGTTAAGACAACTTCAAGAGTTGCTAAGCGATTGTCCACGTACGTATCGGTCTCGAGCTTGATAGCTTCGGCATCTTCGTTCGCCATTTGAATAATTTCATCGGCCCGATCCCGCGCCGCGCTGACGACCGCTGTTTCTTCCACCATGCGTGAAGCTTCTTCGCGAGCATGAATAAGGAATTGCTCAGCTGAGTAACGTCCCTCTTCAATAACGGCTTCTCGTTGGGTGAGCACCGCCTTAGCTTGATCTAAATCTTGAGGCAGTAGATCTCTGGCGGCCACTAACAGATTGAGTAAATCGGCCCGGTGCACAATGGCCGATGCAGAGAAGGGAACGCCCTTACCTTCCTGAACAAGAGCGATGGCTTCGTCGATGGCTATCTGAACATCTACCACTTGTGGTGTCGCTTGAACTTCTCCGCCTTCGATCGACATCTTTAGGCCTTCACTTTCTTCAGAAGTTGAGTGAGGACCGAGGAAGGCACGTAGGCGGAAACGTCACCACCATACGTAGCAATCTCCTTCACGAGCGATGAAGAAAGATATGAGTACTGCGGCGACGTGGAAATGAAGACTGTTTCAACTCCGGCCAATTGATGGTTCATCTGCGACATTTGTAATTCGTATTCAAAGTCAGAGACGGCGCGCAAGCCCTTAACGATCGCTGGGATCTCATTCTTCTTACAGAAATCCACCAGCAACCCGTGCCACGAGTCCACGCGCACATTGGAAAACTTCTGGCAGACATCCTCGATCAGAGCAATGCGCTCTTCGACCGTAAAGAGTGACTTCTTCGAGTGGTTAATCATGACTGCGACCACTACTTCGTCGTAGAGGGAACTTGCCCGCTCAATGATGTCTAGGTGGCCGTTAGTGATCGGGTCAAAGGACCCAGGGCAGACCGCGCTTCTCTTCATAAGTGAGACGCTAGCAATCTTTCGAGGCGTAGCGCACTATCGCGAGCCCATAGGCGCGCTCGCGTTCCACCAGATAACCCGCCGGCCAGGTAAAAGAGGGGCTCTTAGACTCCCGCTCCACCGAGACCAGCGCCCGCGCGGACAAGAGCCCTGCGCTCAAGAGGAGCTCCAACACATGCTCCACCCGCTCATTGGCGAGGGAGTAAGGCGGGTCGATGAGCACGATGTCGTAAGGAGCAGGAGCCACGTCTTGGGTTAACCACTTCTCTACCGCCAGGGCGTGCACCTGCACTCCGGAGAACCCCATCTTTTCGATATTAGACCGACAGACCACTACCGCTTTGGGATCATTTTCAATGAGATCAACCGAGGTGGCCCCTCGCGAGGCAGCCTCCAAACCTAACGCGCCAGTGCCGGCGTAGAGATCAAGCACCCGGAGATCATGTAACTCACCAAAGAGCGAACTTATTGTTGAGAAGACACCTTCGCGCGCACGATCTGATGTAGGCCTAGTCGCGCCTTGTGGCGCCTCAAGTTTTCTACCGCGAGCAGAGCCAGAAATGATTCGCATGACTACCCCTTCTCCATGAACGCCACGTGCTCTTCTGTTTCCAGCGCTGAAAGCGCATCGAGTAAGGCCGGCTCATTCGTCAGAAGTGGATCGGCCTCAAGAAGCGCAATCGCCGCTGCCCGAGCACTTTCGATAATGGGTTCATCTCGCAGCACCCTCAACAATCTTAGATGCGAACGATTGCCACTCTGCGATGTTCCGAGAACATCGCCTTCACGACGTTGTTCAAGATCAATTCTCGAGAGCTCAAAACCATCGAGGGTCGACGCAACCGCATCGAGACGTTCACGAGATGGAGTGCCCTCTTCGGCATCAGAAATAAGAATACAGAGACCTGGTGCGCTACCACGACCCACACGACCACGAAGTTGATGAAGTTGTGAGACTCCGAAGCGTTCTGCGTCAAGCACGATCATGGTAGTGGCATTAGAGACATCGACGCCCACTTCGATCACCGTTGTTGCAATAAGTACATCGAGATCACCACGTGCGAAGTCAGACATCGCTCGATCTTTCTCATCACTTGCCATCCGGCCGTGAAGGATTCCTACCTTGATGGAAGAAAGTGGCCCTTGCATCAATTGCGGTGCAATCTCCAACAATGCAATCGGGCGCCGTTTACTCTCTGACTCTTCCGATTCCCCACTGTCTCCTAATTCCTCATCTGAGAGATCGGCATTGCTCACCTCATCGCCAATGCGAGGGACAACAACGTATGCCTGGAAACCCTTACCCACTTCTTCAACCACTCGTTGCCACGCGCGCTCCACAAATGCCGGCTTCTCAAGTGGGGAAACGACGTGAGTAGTGATCGGAGATCGGCCCTTCGGAAGTTCGGCAAGGATGGAAACATCGAGATCGCCAAAGACCGTCATAGCCACCGTGCGCGGGATCGGGGTTGCCGTCATCACCAGTAGGTGTGGTTGCTCCCCCTTGGCACGCAGGGCATCACGTTGCTCTACGCCAAAACGATGTTGCTCATCAACGACGACAAGACCAAGTTCAGCAAAAGACACGTTTTCAGAGAGCAGCGCATGAGTGCCGATCACGATTCCCGCCTCGCCACTTGCGATGTCGAGCATCGCAGCGCGCCGCGTAGCAGTATTCATCGAGCCAGTAAGCAAAACGACCTTCGTTGAGTGAGCCACACCGCCCAACATGTTCTTCATCGCTAAATCGCCGAGCATGAGTGAAATAGATCGAAAGTGTTGTTGCGCCAGTACTTCGGTAGGAGCGAGCAGTGCGCTCTGCCCGCCGGCATCGATTACCGCAAGCATCGCTCGAAGAGCCACCACAGTCTTTCCCGAACCGACCTCGCCTTGCAAGAGGCGATGCATCGGATGTGATTGGCAAATGTCGGTTTCAATCTCAGCACTGACTTCCCGCTGACCTTTCGTGAGATCGAAGGGAAGGCGTGCATCGAATTCCTCTAACAGACCACCACCGCGCAGCGCGCGTGGTTGCGAAATCAAGGTGCGCAAAAGCGCCCGCCTTCGACCCAGCAGCACTTGGAGAGTAAACGCCTCTTCAAAAGCCAGCGCTTCACGAGCTTTTGCAGCTTCAGCGCGAGTTTCTGGTTGATGGACACTTCTGATGGCATTACTGGCCGAAGTAAATCCGAGCTCTTTACGAACTTTGGCTGGAATGACATCGGGAACTTCACCGAGTACAGCGAGCACGGTGTCAATACATTGCCCGATTTTCCACGAAGGCAACTTTGCAGTCGCGGGATACACCGGCACAAGTGCGCTCGCATACTCTCTTGCTTTGCTCTCTGCAGAATCGGAATCAGAAGCATCTAAGAATTGATAATCAGGATGTGATAACTGTCGCTTCCCTTTGTAGGTAGAAACCTTGCCAGCAAAGAGCGCGCGTCGGCCGATCCGTATTTCGCGTTCACGCCAGGCTTGATTAAAGAAAGTCATCGTGACATTAGATTGTCCATCAGAAACAATCACTTCCAGCATGGAACCTTTACGGGTCTTCCATTGGCGATTAGTGACTTTAGAGATCTCTCCCACGAGTGTGACGAGTTCGCCATCTAACAGACCGTCAAGGCTGGTAAGTTCGCCGCGCTCGGCATATCTACGTGGGTAGTGGCGGATGAGATCCTCGACAGTGCGTAAAGCTAATCCACTCTCCAACACTTTCGCGGTCTTATCACCCAAGTACTTCTTCAACGGCGCTTGAAATTGCGCAGTGAGTTCACCTGTTTCACTCACAATTACTCAACCCCTACTCAACCCCGAGTAAGAGTGGATACCACGCTTGGCCCCCGTTAATAATGGAGACCTCTATCTTCGGATTCACCGATTGGGCGGTAGCGGAGACAGCTTCAGCGAGCACCAGGCCACCGCCTTCACCAATAACTATGGTCAATAAGTCTCCACCTTCGCGGAGCATGAGAGTGGCAGTGTCACACGCCGCCTGCACAAGATCTTTCCCCACCACGCACACATCACCATTAATCAATCCCAAGACATCACCAGCAGCGCACTCGCCCGCAAATGTAAGAAATGGACGCCGCGCAACAGCAAGAGTTGCATACTTCGCATGTGCCACCGCTTCAGTCATCTCACCAAGCGCCACATCGAAACCTTTGCTCTCATCATGTAGAGCAATCGCGGCAAGTGATTGCACCGGCGAGCGCGAGGGAAGTACGGCC
The DNA here is from genome assembly GCA_037138535.1 of Actinomycetes bacterium. GTDB lineage: Bacteria > Actinomycetota > Actinomycetes > Nanopelagicales > Nanopelagicaceae. The sequence continues at coordinate 8,725 of JBAXIG010000009.1, read as the reverse complement.
GCGTGCGCGCCATCTTCTCTAATGATCTTAAGTGCTTCATCTGCAGTGGACTTGCCGGCCTTATCGTGCGGCAGTAGCAGTACCTCGTGCGCGCCTTCGGCCGCATCAATCCATTCGTCAACACCCACTCGACGCGATTCGAAAGCTGCGATGACCGTAACACCTGAAGATTCAAGCACCTCTTGTAACCCAGGTCCGTTTGCTACCGTGATTACTCGCCTGGTTCCGCTTGCAATAAAAGGTGCGAGCGTAGTGATGCGCACTCGGTGGACGACGCCGGCTTTCATTCCAGCGTCTACTGCGCCACCGGCTGCATCAGTATGCACGTGCACATTCCACGTAGGAGCATCACCTACAACTAAGACACTTGAACCAAGCGCATCAAGGTCTGTACGAAGCTTCGCTACCTTGTCGGCATCACTCGACGCGAGTAGGTACATCACTTCATACTCACCGTCGAGCTCACCTTCGCAAGCCGTGACACTTGCAGGAGTGAACGTGATTCCTTCGAGTGGCGCCGATGCTGGGTCGAGTACTTCCACAAGTGCGGCCAGAATGCGTTCTAGCGCGTGCGCACCCGCATCAATGACGCCAGCAGCTTCTGGGACGGGTGGGTTTAATGCCGAGTCGATCGCCGCGCGATGTGCACCGCTCCAAGCAGCGCGGGCCACATCCACCTTATTTTTCTCTTCACATCGTTCGGCAAATTCAGCTGCCGAGGAAATCGCAGTGAGGATGGTTCCCGGCAAAGGTTTGACGACCGCTTCCCACGCTTTCTTCCGGGCAGCACAGAGCGCAGCTACCAGGCCAGCATCGAATTCGGCAGCGATGCCAGCAAAGATTTGACTAGTGATGACGCCAGAATTTCCACGCGCGCCCACCAAAGCGCCGTGCGCAAAAAGGGCAGGGAGCCCGGCGGCGCCAGACGATCCAGCTAAAGCTATGCGTCCGGCCTCCACCGTCGCCCAGACATTGGTACCGGTATCGCCATCGGCTACCGGGTAGACGTTTTCGCTGTTGAGACCCTCGCGCGCCTCACCCAGGAGGGTCGCGCTACGTTCAATCCAAGCACGAAACTCCCCTGCGCTCAGCCCATCGGGGCGAGCTTCAGGCGCGCTGGAGGTGTGGGCCATAAGCGTCAGGTTAGCGCCGATTTCTCCCCAAGGCAGGCTCTCGGCTACTCTTCACCCGTAAGCAAGGCGCCTTTGCGCCTGATGAAAACCCCTATCAAGGAGTATGACGTGGCATCGGTATGCGAGATCTGTGGCAAGGGCCCATCGTGGGGCAACAGCATTTCCCATTCCCACGTTCGTACATCACGCCGCTGGAACCCCAACATTCAACGCGTCCGCGCGATCATCAAGGGCACCCCAAAGCGCGTCAACGTCTGCGTCTCTTGCCTGAAGGCCGGCAAAGTAACTCGCTAGTCACTTTGCTGAACTCATCTGCTAGCTAATCTGTAGCGCCCTTGTTTCGCGATTCTCTAAAAGCGCTCCCACGCACGTAAAAGCACCTGGGCTCATGCGATAGACCGCGTTCTGGCCATACTGCCTGGCAAAATCTAAGACCACTTCTTCAGCTAACCCCATCACTGCAAACCCGGGCTCTATCCACGTTGAAGCGGGATCGTGTCCGGCTGCCTCAAAGAGAAAAGCGCCCGCTCTCTCGAGTCCACGGTGAAGTCCTGCATTGAGTGCTGCATTCATCTGAGGCGTGAATTGGTCGCTACTCCATGGGTTTGCCGCTGTCATCACGAAGAACTCTTCGGCTGGAAAGTTCCATTGCCCGCTAGGAACATCAGAAGCTTGCAAGAGATGCGTGCGGTTGTGATCGTCTGTCACTCGCACATGTGTTTCCATATAGAACTTCCAAAAATCGTTCGTCATCACATCAACTCTTTCGACTCTGCCAACCGTGATCTACCGGACCAATCCCAGACCCTAACGGAAACCCCGACTTGATGGCGCCAGTGATGTACTTCTTTGCTAATCCCACTGCTTCGGGAACCGAATTGCCAAGCGCTAGGTAACTTGCGATCGCCGATGCAAGAGTGCAACCCGTTCCGTGAGTATGTCGATTCTCAAAACGCTCTGACTCAAATCGGTGGCTCTCTTTTCCATTGGTAAGTAAATCGACCGCGGGTCCTGCAAGGTGGCCACCTTTGATCAACACCCACTCAGGACCGAAAGCCAAGAGCGCATCGGCCGCATGACTCATACCCTTTTCGTCAGAGACAGTGATTCCAGTCAGTTGCGAAACTTCAAAGAGGTTTGGCGTGATCACAGTTGCGATAGGAATAAGACGTTCCCGCAAATTCGTGAGTGCATCGACAGCTAGCAGTGAGTCACCATGCTTACTCACACCCACCGGATCAACCACGACAGGGACATGTGCTGGGAGGCGCTCCAACAATTCGGCTACTACAGCAACCAGTGGCGCGCTTGCAAGCATTCCAGTCTTTACTGCGTCAACACCGATGTCATCGACCACAGAATGAAATTGTGTCTCAACCGCCTCTGAAGGCATTTCCCACACACCTTGCACTCCCAACGAATTCTGCGCCGTGATCGCAGTAAGAACGCTCATGCCATGAACCCCACATGCGAGCATGGTTTTGAGATCTGCTTGTATACCGGCGCCACCACCACTATCGGAGCCAGCAATCGTCAGTACACGTTTCATATTCATACTCTAATTCATCACTTAAGCGGAAAAGTGATCGTGGCCATGACTGCGAAGCGCAACCCCTGCACTTATTACCGCCGAATCACCCCGCGGGCAGACCACGCCAATCGCGCGCGCGGCTAGCGGCGGACTCTGCTCAGCAGGGAGTGTGCCCACGAACGCGTGATCCTCTCCCCCACTCAGAACCCACTCATAAGGATCCATCTCTAATTCTTCCGCAGCAGCCTGCAAGTCCGAAATATCAAATGCGTCAAGCTTGATATCTATCGTGACTCCACTGGCGTCCGCAATGTGTGCTAGATCTGCAGCCAGCCCATCGCTGACATCACACATTGAGGTGGCGCCAAGAGTGGCAAACTCGCGAGCTAACTCATATGGAGGCTTTGGGACTTTGTGTAGTGCCACTAGACCTGGCGCGCTCGACATCCCTCGGGTAAGAATCTCCAAGCCAGCAGCCGAGGCTCCGGTCTGCCCCAGCAGGTAGACGGTGTCACCCACCTGAGCGCCTCCGCGTGTAATGGGCTTTTCAACAGAATTATGTAACTCACCAATAGCCGTGATCGAAATGGTGATGGAATCTCCACGCACGGTATCCCCGCCCACCACACTTGCACCCTCTCCTTCACATTCATCATTAATTCCTTGCGTGAGTTGTAGCGCCCATTCGGTCGAGAGTGAAGCGGGGGCAGCGAAGGCCACTACCAGAGCTCGAGTTCGACCACCCATAGCGGCGATGTCAGCTAAATTTGCGGCCGCACACTTGCGACCAATCTCGTAAGCGCTCGACCAATCAGTACGAAAGTGCACGCCTTCGATGGCCATATCCGTGGTAACGAGCGCCTTGCCGGACGGGAGCGCGATCAGCGCCGCATCATCACCAATGCCAATTTCCACACCGGTTCCAGCGCGTGTTGCCAATGCAATCGCGGCAATGAGCCCAAATTCGCCTACCTCGCCGAGGGTACTCATAGCCCTCGCCACCCGTTACGCTCCTGACAGAGGGCGCACTCTTCCGCGCCGCCCTCCGAGTGAGAGGAGTGATCATGGCTACCGTGCACGCTTACATCTTGATTCAAACTGAGGTCGGCAAGTCTGCCGATGTCGCTAATGCCATTCGACAACTCCCTGGAATCACTCTCGCCGAAGATGTCACCGGTCCCTACGACGTGATCGTGCGCTCGGAAGCTACGGATATGAACGAACTTGGCCGTCAAGTGGTTGCGAAGATACAAGCAGTGCCGGGGATTACTCGCACGTTGACTTGCCCGGTAGTGCATTTCTAACTGCTAACGCAAAATCGTGGTCGGGCGCGCGAGCGCTTCATCAATCAAGATAGAAATAAGTTCCTTGTAGGGAACACCACTTGCATCCCATAAACGCGGATACATCGAAGTGGGCGTAAAGCCAGGCATGGTGTTCACTTCGTTAATGAGCAGGCCTTCGGCTGTCAAGAAAAAGTCAACGCGCGCTAAACCCTCGCAACCAAGGGCAATGAAAGCTTCCTGGGCCATGGCTTGAATCTCTCGACTCATCTCAGGATCAATATCTGCAGGAATCGTCAACGTGGTTGCGTCATCTAAATACTTCGCCGCAAAGTTATAGAACTCGTACTTGCTATCAACCCCAATTTCACCAGGAACCGAAACCATGATTTCACCGGTAGCGTTTTGAAGAACCGCGCATTCAACTTCACGACCGATCACGCCCTCCTCAACAATGATACGAGCGTCATGTTTGCCAGCCACGGCAATGGCATCGCCAAGATCTGCAGCGCTCTTCACCTTCGTGATTCCTTGGCTCGAGCCGGCACGTGACGGCTTTACAAAAACTGGCAATGGAAGGTGCTCTGTAATTTCACTTTCGATTCCAGTGGGATCAAGCACCCAATCTGCAAAACGAAAAGAAACGTGGTCGGGGGTGGGAAGTTCAGCAGAAGTAAGTAATTGCTTCATTGCCGACTTCTCCATCGATGCGGCCGACGCTAAAACTCCTGAGCCGACGTAGCGCATCTTCGCGCTCTCCAATAATCCTTGAATGGCACCATCTTCTCCATATGCACCATGAAGAAGAGGAAATACTACGTCAAATCCTTCGAGGAGCCCTGGACCTGCAAGCGGACCATGCGTGGCATCGGTGACTTCAGGGAGCACATCTCCACGAAGCACAAAATCGGGATTCTCCATGACGCGCCAGCCACCATCACGAGTAATCCCAAATACGGTCACTTCGAATCGATCTTGGTCGATGGCAGCGAGCACGCTCCCAGTTGAGACGCAGGAAACACCGTGCTCGCTACTTTGTCCTCCAGAAATGAGGGCTACACGTACACGAGGCATGAGATGACAGTACCTGAACCACCTCGACAAGGGCCGGATAGTGGATACTTGCCCCATGAGTGATTCAGTACATATCGAGACAACCGTGGTGCACGCCGGACGTCCGCCGCGAAGGGCTGGCGCGCCAGTGAACCCCACCATCTCGCCCTCCTCCACCTACATCGCAGGTCCGGAAGATGATCCAGCTCTCTATGCATATGCCCGCGAACACCATGAGACCGGCCGCGCCTTTGAAGACGCGTTAGGCGAGCTCGAAGGTGGACTTGCCCTCGCCTATGGCTCTGGCATGGCAGCCACCACCACTGTCATGGGATTAGTACCGATCGGTGGCGCCATAGTGGTGCCCCATATCGCCTACACCGGCGCACTCAAAGCTGCGCGCACCAAAGAAGAACGCGGCGAAATCATCCGTCGCCCCATTGATATCAGCAATCTTGCGGAGATTGAGGTAGCCGTCCAAGGCGCACACATGCTTTGGATTGAAACTCCGACAAACCCAACACTTGCCATCACTGATATCAAGCGAGCCGCTGAGATTGCCCATGCTGCTGGCGCCATGGTGGTAGTTGATTCCACTTTTGCCACACCTATGCTCACGAACCCACTCGCGCTCGGTGCTGACATCGTGATCCACTCCGTCACGAAGTGGATCGCCGGGCACTCAGATTTGCTCATGGGAGCAACTGTCGTAAAAGAGCAAGTGCTCTACGACAAACTCCAAGTTGCTCGAGTGCTCAATGGCGCCGTCATCGGGCCCTTTGAAGCCTGGCTCGCCCTTCGCGGGATGCGCACGTTGGCTATTCGCGTGAAAGAGGCTTGTACCAGCGCAGAGCTCTTGGCCGTTCGCCTTTCTGAGCATCCCGCCGTCTCGCGAGTTTCATACCCAGGGCTCGCTAGTCACCCACAACATGAGTTAGCCAAAGCCCAGATGAGTGGGCGCTTCGGTTCCATCATCGCTATCGAATTGCACGGCGGAAAAAATGCAGCAGTCAACCTCTGCGATTCCACCAAGATTTGGATGCACGGAACCAGCATCGGTGGCGTCGAATCGCTTCTGGAGCGCCGACGTCGCTGGAAAGCAGAATCAGCAGAGGTCGATGAATCACTCATTCGACTCAGTGTGGGAATTGAAAACGTGGAAGACCTCTGGAGCGATATCGAGAGCGCACTCAACTCGCTCTAACTACTCGGCTCTCTTTTCACGCGACATCAATTTGCGTACAGCTTCAGTTGGCGTGAGCGCGCCTTCAATAACTGCTACCACGGCTTCCGTGATAGGCATCGACTCACCATGGCGAAGAGCAAGTTCGAGTAGCGGCTTCGCACTTTTTACTGCTTCGGCCGTAGTTGATGTTGCCTCGGTCGCTTCGGAGAGAGTTAATCCCTTGCCTAAGCGCTCACCAAAAGTGCGATTGCGTGAGAGCGGCGAAGAGCAAGTGGCAACCAGGTCGCCCAGACCAGCCAATCCGGAAAATGTGGCATCGTCGGCCCCCATGGCAACCCCGAGGCGCGTGATCTCCGCTAATCCGCGAGTAATTACCGTGGCTTGAGTGTTATTACCCATACCCAACCCAACCGCCATGCCGACGGTAAACGCGATGACGTTCTTGCCCACACCGGCAATCTCGCAACCCAAAACATCTGTTGATGTGTAAGGGCGAAAATAAGGAGCACTCGAAAGCGATTGCAAGAGCAAAGCGCTCTGCTCTGATGTTGACGCCACCACGCCTGCAGCCGGTTGCCTCGCGATGATTTCGCCAGCCAAGTTGGGGCCTGTAACGAGTGCGAACCGATCAGAAGAGTGCCCCCACTCTTGCGCGACAATTTCACTCACTCGCATCGAGGAACTCATTTCCAAACCTTTAAGCAGACTTACCACAAGAGTACTTTCCGAAATATATGATTTCCATGCATGCAAGTTGGCGCGCAACGCCTGAGTGGGCATGGCAAGCACCACCACGTCTGCGGCTAGCGCAAGCGGCGCATCACTCGTTGCGCTTATTGATTCTGATAGCTCGATTCCATTGTGAAATTTGGAATTGGTGTGGCGTGAATTAATCTCTCCCACGACTTCTTCATCCCGCCCCCAGAGGAGTACCTGATGGCCGGCATCTGCCACCACTTGGGCAAAGGCGGTGCCCCACGACCCAGCACCGAGGATAGATATCGAGGTCATGGCTTCTTCTTAAAGTTACCAGTGCGAGGAAGATCTGACTTTCGAGCATCAAATCTTTCAGCGGGCGCTTTCTCTCCGCGAATATCTTCAAGCATTCGAGTAATGGCATCTAACACGAAATTAGTGACTTCAAGTAACACCTGTTGATTTATTGGCTTGCCCATCCACGGCGAAAGATCCAAAGCTGGCCCGGCATGCACATGCACCAGAGTGCGCGGAAAGATCTTGATTCGCTTTTCATAGGTGCCAATAATTTCTTGCGCGCCCCACTGGGCCATTGGGATCACGGGCGCGCCAGTTTCTAAAGCGATGCGCGCAAGCCCAGTCTTGCCAGTCATCGGCCAATGATGTGGATCTCGAGTGAGAGTCGCTTCCGGATAGACACCGAGCAGTTCTCCGCGATTCACTGCTTCAACTGCAGCTTTGTAGGCGACGTGAGCGCCTTCGCTTTCGCGCAAGACGGGAATTTGCCCAGCGCCCCGAAGGATGCGACCGACAAAGGGCACCGAGAAGAGACTCGACTTACCCAAGAAGCACCCAGGCCTACCGTGATCAAAGAGGTAGTGAGCAAAAATCAAGGGGTCTGCATGAGAAATGTGATTTACCGCGACGATCACACCGCCCTTTTGAGGGACGTTCTCAAAGCCTCGCCAATCCCGCTTCGTAATCGCAAAGAGGACAGGGCGAACTATCAATGCCGCGAAGCGATAGTACGGACCCACTTTGACGCGTACAGCCATCCCTAGAGCCTAGCCATAGGATTCCTCTATGGCTCCCCTTTGGTCGGCAATCGTGCCCTTCAAGGGCTCGGTAGCTGCGAAATCCCGACTCCACGCCCTTTATGGGGTGGATGGCGAAGATTGGGCTCGAGCCTTTCTTTCCGACATCCTTGACGTACTTCAAGTGATGCCTGAGATAGGAAAAATCGTCGTCGTCACCAGTGATGCCGAAGTGGGCAGCGAACGTCCAGGAATTCAAGTCATTGCCGATAATGGTGGCGGTCTCAACGAGGCAATCTTGTCGGGGGCGCGTGCATGTTCTGGAAAGACAATTGTCATCCCGGCAGACCTAGCAACACTTGACCTTGAGGACCTCACGACATTGCTCGCAGAGGCGTTAGCAATCCCCTTCGGCTTTGTGCGCGATGCGGCCGGGGAGGGCACTTCGTTGCTATTTGTGCACGATGCAGCAGAACTCACTCCACAATTTGGCAGCGATTCTGCGTCGAACCACCTGATATGCGGAGCTGTAGAAGTTCACGCTCCACTCACTCTTCGACTTGATGTTGACGACGCCATCTCACTGCTGGCAGCAAGTGGTGGGCTGGGAGCGCATGCCACACGCCTACTTGCGCTAGCGAAGAACTTTCCTAGCAACGAGTAAGAAAAAAGTAAGGGGCCGCGCGTAATGCGCGACCCCTTACTTAAATTACTTGAGAGCGTGAATTAACGCTTCTTTGCAGCCTTCTTTACAGCCTTGCGAGGAGCAGCCTTCTTTGCGGCCTTGCGAGGAGCAGCCTTCTTTGCGG
>JBAXIG010000008.1:0-38948 GCA_037138535.1 Actinomycetes bacterium | reverse complement strand
GACACTTATCTTCCTCGTGATCCACAAGATGAAGCGGTAGTGCTCTACACCTCGGGGACTACCGGCAAACCCAAGGGTGCCATGCTCTCGCACGATAATATTTTGTGGAACGTAAACACCATTGCCTTTGACACCATCGAATTAAAATCAACCGACGTCATGTTAGGTGCACTTCCACTCTTTCATTCATTCGGACAAACAGTGGTGCTTAATGGGGGATTCCGCGTCGGAGCATCAATTGTGCTGGTGCCAAGATTCGAAGCAGGTCCGGTACTTGAGTTAATGGTGAGTGAAAAAGTATCTGTGATGGCGGGCGTACCCACCATGTTCATTGCTTTACTAGAGGCAGCAAAGACAAATCCAGATCGCCCGCCATTGCGGATGGCCGCCAGCGGTGGTGCTGCTATTCCAGTAGCAACCATTGAGAAGGTCAAAGAAGTTTTTGATATTGATATCTATGAAGGATATGGACTTTCAGAGACATCACCTGTAGCCACTTTTAATCAGGAGCGTTACGGTCGTAAACCAGGAACAGTGGGCTGCGCCATTTGGGGTGTCGATGTAGAGATTGCAGATGCTGAAATCGCAGATCGCATCGCGCTACTACCACAAGGCGAACGTGGTGAGATCGTTATACGAGGTCACAACATCTTCAAGGGATATCTCAATAATCCGAAAGCAACTGCTGAAGCCATCATTGATGGATGGTTCCGTAGCGGAGATATTGGCATCAAAGATGAAGAAGGCTTTATTAGCATCGTTGATCGTACGAAGGACATGATCATTCGTGGCGGATTCAATGTGTACCCACGCGAAGTGGAAGAAGTCATCATTCGCTACCCAGGCATCAAGCAAGTAGCTGTCATCGGCATCCCAGATGATGTTCATGGAGAAGAGATTGTGGCAGTTATTGTTGCCGAAGAAGGTGCGGTGGTCGCAGCAGAACTCATCGAATGGACCAAAGAGCACATTGGTTCATACAAATACCCTCGACACGTGGAGTTTGTCACCGAGATGCCACTCGGACCTAGCGGAAAAGTCCTGAAGCGTGTACTGCAGGAGCAATTTAAGAAGTAATTATGCCAGCGGGCGATTAGTGGAATCTGGAATATTGCGCATGGCGATCAAGATGAGATCGATTAGGTGCCAGATGCCGCAACCACCAAGAGTGAGCAGTTTTGCTATGCCTAGTCCGGTGTAACCGAGGTAGAAACGATCGATACCTAGTCCGCCCAGGAAAATACTCAGCAGCAGCGCGGTCATGTAATCCTTATCGGAAAATATCCCTGGGATCTGTTTGAGAAAGTAGGTGGCCCCTGATGCATCATCTCGCACCATCAGATCGCCTGATATCAATTTTGCCTGTGCCCAACTTTGTAGGGTGATGTAGTCGACCGAACGTGGCTCTTGTCCGGGTAAGAAAATGGTCCAGGTGGGATTTTGCATGTGCGTATCTCCTAATGAACTCGCTGCATATATAGGGGTCGAGAAGGAAGGTAATGGGCTAGGCAAAGGTGGAGCAAGGAATGGAGAGGTGAAAACATCAATATTTTCGAGTGCTTTCTTTTTTAACCCAAGGAAGCCAAAAATGAGAAGCCACATCGGAGCCAAATAATTTGTTGGGAAATAATGATTCAAAAATTGGCTTTTGAATGTCCATTCAAATCCATCACCAAATTTTAAGAATACAAGAATAAAAATAAGCGGGAAGATGATCAAAGAAAAGAGGCCAATTATGGCAGAGATGATCTTCAATGCTCTTACCTTGAAGAGCGATCCAAAGATTAGAAGAAGTAGACCGACTAAGACGAGCATCGCAGCCAGCGAGTTAAACACAAAATAAATGTTTACCAAACTGTAGCTAGAAGCTTCATAGCTGAGCCCCTCCTGGAGCGACTTGAACGATTGCCACACCCACTGTGGTGAACGCCAAAGTCCATTCCAAAGAAGCGTGACCAGAAAAAGTACTCCGGCGCCGGCTGCGGCCACTATGGAAAGAGGTTGAAGTTTCGCCTTCATGGGAGCAATGTAATCACATCCGTGGTGATGTTACGAAATGGCGCTAGCAGACCACTCCTGCATGTCATTCATGATGCTGACCCAACCCTTATAGTCGACCATTTCTGGAGTAGCTCCACCCAATGTCTTTCCTAAATTGGTGCGAAATTCAGGAAAATCGAGCGCTGCCTGAGCCAGAGTATTTGTGTAAGTACGGATAGTAAAAAGGATGTCTCCGCTCTTGGGAAACTTCCGCAGAGTTTGACGCTCTCGCCGAAAGTAGAGGTGGTCTGGAAGATTTTCCTTCGTGACAGTAATCGAGTCTGCTCGTCTCACAGGGACCGGTTGATGCAAATCGGGGGTGTCCATGATGGTCCAGTTCACTCTCCACATGGGGCGATCAATGGACATCTTGTCGAAGAGGCTTTGCGTGGCTACACCAATCTTTTCCGCATAATGAGGAACCGGTTCGTGGATACCCAACAAACTCTTGCCGATCTTGTCACGCGGGTCCCACCGACTGGGAAAACAGATGCTCCCAGCAGTTAATACCCAATCTTGCCCCTGCTGAGTCATGAGGCAGAGGTCTTCCTGCACCAGCAGAGAAGCAACTTCTAACGGATGGAGGTCTGGATCTACAGAGATGGGCGTTGCCCATTCGCTCGGATAGCGAGTCGGTAAATAGGTCAGGAGCTCATCTAATACTTCTCTCGAACCCGCGTCTCCTTCTGGTGTCGAGACGAAAACTCGGTCAGGCCGTTCTTGTAACAACTTTTTCTTGAGGGTGATGTCTTCGTTATAAAATTTGTCGATCTCAATCCAGTTGTTGAGATCGAGAACTCGCGCGCCAATATGCATACGATCGGGTTTGCCATCAACGGGGTTGTACACGAGCGATACTCCTTCACTCAATGAGAACGATTGGTTTAGAGGAGCCGATATGCGCGGTGAGCGTTTTCGGTGGCCATCCAATTCAAATACTTCACCGCATCCGCCTCACTCAAGCCATCGGCATCGACCCATCGCTGAAGAATGTTCCCCATAGCGACTCTCCACACATGCGTGCCTAAAAAGTAGAGCTCAGGTAAGCCAAATGCGTCAGATGAAAAGAGAATTTTACTCATCGGTGCCATCTCAACCGATTCTGCGACGATGGTGGGGCTCGAAAGGCCCGTCCAGTGACCAGCCGCACCGGTATCTAAGTACACGTGCGGATACACCTGGGCTAAGTAGCCGGCCTCACGCACAAAAGGATAACAATGCAAGAGCATGATGCTGACACCGAGATCGACAGTCATACGTAGGAACTCGGTCATCTGAGTGGGATCGCACCTGTGCATCACGATATCTGAATCCCCGTAGCCGACATGGAATTGAATGGCAGTCTTGTAATCAACCGCCTCCCAAAGAATATGGCGAAGTAAAACCGGATGGTTCATCCGGGGCCTCTTCTGTGTGGCGACTTCAGCTAACCATTCTCCGGCAGCCTTTGTTACTTCTTGTTTACTGGGACGATTCGGATCAAAATCTAATCCGTATCGATAAGCCATGACAGATTTAAACCCAACAGCATCTTTTGCAGCAGCCGCGAGAGCGTTTGCATAATCTTGAATAAAAGTTTCGGCCGATGTGTTTAGCGCCATTCCTTCGGCGACTGTCTCTAACCTAACAATTTCACGAGCGCGTGTTCCTGGAGTGATCATGGACATCTCGTGCGGAAGCAGCACGTTGTCACTCTTAAACCCAGAATCTACAAGAAAAGTTTGAATTCCGGTTGTAGGCAGCAGAATCTTGGTGACTTCTTCTTGCCCAAGCTCGTATCTACGTGAAAAGTATTCATCAGGAGAACAGTGCTTCGGTAAACCAAGCAGAGGTGCGCACAGTGACCGCATCATAATTCCTACCGGTGAATCAAAAATTGTCATGCCATGAGGCTCTGGCCAATCAGATTCGGTAGAAATAATCTCAAAATCTGCACGCTCTACATTTCCTCTCACAACACCGTGGCAGTGATTGTCGGTGAGTGGAATAGCAGCGGCAAGGTCTATAAGTCGTTGGGTCATGGATGCTAGGCTACCGGCTAGATTGCGAAAAAGGATCCTGTGTTTGTGAACTTTTTATCGGTGCGTAAGGAGTGCATGTGACTAACGGCGAGATCGTGCTCTTTACGTGGAGTGATTATGTAGGTCTGATGCGTTGCAGAGGAGTTCCGCTCGCCGAACTCGATCGCAGGATGGAGCATGGACTCGGTTGGGCAGTTGCCGGTCAAGCGCAATCTCCTTTCCCGGACCTTGCGCCAAATCCGTGGGGCCCCATGTTGGAAGTACGGCAAGTTCCGATAGCTTCGACTAAAACCAGAATCGATATTTGGGACGATGCACCACCCTTTCACTTCTATCTCTGTGATTCGCAAGTAAGTGGTGGAAAAAATTGGGATTGTTGCACCCGTGGATTCTTGAAGAGCGCCTTAGAGGATTTCAAATCAGAGACCGGTCTCGAATTTATTGCTGCTTTTGAGCATGAATTTATGTTGATGGATGACCCACTACCTGCCGCACCTTCATTCACTATTGAAACCATGCGCAACGTCGCAAAATTCACTCAGGATATGACTCACGCGTTAACCCAAGCCAACATTGGGCTAGAAACGGTAGAACCAGAATTCGGTGAGCACCAGTACGAGGTTACCTGTGGCCCCGCTGTGGGATTAGCGGCTGCAGAGAGAGCCATTATCGCTCGTGAGGTTATCCGGGAATGTGCTCGACGTTTGGGTATGCGTGCCTCCTTTTCACCTAAAGTTAAAGCCGATGGAATTGGAAACGGCGCTCATGTGCATTTTAGTTTTCAAGATTCCAATGGAAAGAATGTCACTTCGAGTCCTGGTGAGAAACATGATGCGAGTCTTCTCACACAACAATTTATTGCAGGGGTAGTCAGACATATGCCGGCGATCTGTGCGCTCACTTCGCCGAGCCCCGTCTCCTACTTTCGACTTGGGCCGCAACATTGGGCGGTCGGGTATGCAAGCTTTGGTGTGCAGAATCGAGAGGCCGCCATTCGCATTTGCCCATCGCCATCTATGGATCCTGCAGAAATAGTGAGAGGTTACAATTTGGAATTGCGAGCGCCTGACGCAACCGCAAGCCCGTACATCGTTCTAGGGGCGCTTATTCGCGCAGGGTTGCAAGGAATTCGAGAGAAGCTCGAGGTCCCGCAAGCTCTTGGGGTTGATCCCGGCTCGTTGACTGACGAAGAGCGCACGGAGTCGCATATTCTCCCTCTGCCAGGATCCTTGACAGAAGCCTTAGATCTCATGGATGCAGACTCGATCGTGCGAGAGTGGATGCCGAAAATAATGTACGACTCATACGTTTCGGTGAAACGCCTTGAAGTTAGACTGATGGCCGACTTGGATCCCGTTGAAATATGCGAAAGATACGCACGCGTTTATTAAACGAGCTGTGGTTATTTTGGAACCATGGCAAGGATGCGTGCCGGAGATCCCGAGCCATCTACCAGCGGTAGTACTCCGATAAAAACAAGTGCGCCAGTGGGCGGCAGCGACTTGAGATTGGTGAGATTTTCGATGTGCCACACATTGTGTGGGAGTGTGACATTCGAATGAACCGGGAAATGCGTATCGACACCCCGATCAATACCTAAAGTGTCTAAGCCGATGCCGACAACTTTCCGTTCATTAACAAGAAACTCACTTGCTTCGACGCCAAAGCCAGGGAAGTGCATGCCATCTTTCTGGATGCCATATTTCTCTGGATCTGAATAGAAGTCTTCCCAACCCGTTCGAAGTAAAATCACAGAATTGTCGGGGATGCGACCGTGCTTCTCTTCCCATCTAAGAACTGTGGAGAGCTCTAGAGCGCCATCTGGGTTACCGGCGATATCTCCCGATGCATCAATCATAATTGCTGGGCTAATTAATGACTGAAGTGGCAATTTGTCTACAGTTCCGTGACCTTCAACAAAGTGACACGGAGCGTCTACATGTGTGCCGCTATGTTCATAGAGATGGACTAGCCGAGCAAAGTATCCATCATGAGCGACAGTAACGAGGGTGTCCGCTTGAGGCGCCGGTGCACCCGGCCACATTACTGTGGCCGGGCCCAACGGCAGGGTCAAATCTACAACTGTGTAGCTACTGTTCATACGCTGATTATTGCATATCTTTATTGCATATCTGTTTCGATGAGATTTTCATCAGCGTTCATTTTATCGCCCATCTTCTTTGTTAACTTCGGAGCGACAAAGACTGCGATTATGCCGATCAGGAGCCAGGCTATCGTGATGATGTCGTAACCCTGACCTGCACCTGTGGTGGGTAGCGGCCATACATTTCGGAAGAAGGTGTAACCCAACATGAGGAGACCAAGAAGAGGAATGATGATCTCATATTGAGGAACTCGTTGTTTTCCTGAGAAGAAGAGGAATTTGATAGCTCCGATAGTGGCCAAACCATACACAATCAGAAGAATCAACGTTCCAATGACGCCAGAGCCGACGAATACATCGAAGGCGGCGGCATTAAACATGAGCCTCCACGCGATAGTGAAAACTGCAACAGCGCCGGCGACCCAATAGACCGCTGTAGTGGGAACTTTAGTCTTCGCAGATACTTTGGAGAACATGGCAAGTTCTGCATCACGACTGAGAGCGAAGAGCATACGTGCGGCGCCAACTACACAGGCAAGTAGACAACCCATTGCAGAAATAGTGACACCAAGGGTGATGATTACGCCGAGCCAATCACCCACATATGCCTTACCTAAATCGCCCAAGAGAGAACCCGATCCGACAAAGTTCTTCATACCTTCGGCGTTAGCTCCGAAGCCCATCACTTCAACGGCAGTCACGACCGTGAAATAAATGCCACCAAAGATCACGACGCCAAGCATCGCCTTGGGAATATCGCGGCGTGGGGCGTTTGCCTCTTCGCCCATTGTTGCTGCGGCTTCAAAGCCAGCGAAGGAGAGAAAGCCGAAAACGACTCCGAGAAAGACGGTGCTGAAGTCTGCACCTGCAGGGACGGTGAACACGCTCATAGTGAAACTTTCTCCGTGGGGAGCGTTGCCGGTAAGAATTTTAACGAGCACCACAATCACTGTGAGCAGGATCAATGCGACAGTTAAACCTTCCACCATGAGGAGTAAACGTGTTCCGCGCTTCACCGAGGTGACGGCGAGGGCAACAATTGCCACTAAGCCAAGACCGCCGATGAGGAAGGGAAGCGCAACCCCTGGTTCTTTAACGATTCCTAATTGCTTGAGCAGCGCGGAGCCAAAAACTCCGGTGGCCATTGTGCTGACGATGGAGTAAAAGGTATAAGTTCCGAGCAAACCCCAGCCTGCAATTACGCCGGGGCGGGCACCGAGAGTTTTACCAACTAATCCATAAACCGAACCTGCGTGGTTGAAAGATTGGGTAAGACGAATAAAGCCGTAGCTCACTAAAACGATGCCGATAGCGGCGATAAGGAAAGCGAGCGGAACGGCGGTGCCGACAACGCTCGCAGGGCCTTGTGGATTGATATTTGCCGCCATCGATGGCGCCATCAGTGCAATCGAAATGCCGACGACCTCCCAGATGGTGAGGCTCTTAGAAAGTTTTTGATCGGTTTGGTGCATGAACGCAGCTCCTCGACTCTCGCGGGCGGCTGAAATAGCCTCCGACTTCTTCAAGTATCGCCAACTTGGCGAAGAATAGAAGGTATTTGGGAGGGGTATTTAGAGATATTGAGCAGAAGAGTGGAAAATATTGAGCAGTGCTACGTGTGTTTAGATAATTTTCAACAAAGTGTTGAGATTAACGGAGGAGCTGGTGGGTGACTGCACCGGTGGCGCGGTCAACTTCTAGCAAAGAGTAGTTCGCAACGGGTTGGCCTGGGCGCGTACGTACTGCACTTGACCAGATTGAAGTGACGCCCCGGGGATCTGTATCCCAGGAGAGGTCGTAGTAATCCTCGGGCTGTGAACTTGGTCGTTTCTCGGGACGGTACGCAGAAATTACCGATAGGCGGTCGGTAGTGAGAATGAAGGCGTTCAAGCTCGAGTATTCAACAGCACTTACCTCAGCAAGAAAATCGCGATAAGCACCGACTAGATCGCCACCATTACTTCTTAGTTTGGTGATGATCGCGCCGAAGTATTGCTCAGAGTCGCCTTCCCCTTCTAGCTCTTCAAAAATATCGTTATCAATGAGGGATCGCAGCAGTGGGCCGCGAGTAATTCCACCATTGTGAATGAAGGCCATTTCGCCGAGTGGCGTTGCTTTAATAAATGGGTGTGTATTTGGAATACAGACTGGGATATTTTCGGTGGCCCAACGAAGATGCACGATTGCGTCTGTACTTTTTGCAATATCAACTGTCGGTGCCTTAAAGGCTGCCTCTTCGTCGCGATGCCGAAGGACCTGACCATGTTCATCACACCATGCCATTCCCCAACCATGCTCGTGCTGACGACTGAGCTCGATGAGATGGGGTTGGTCGCTCCCAAGCGCCTCTGACGTTGAAATGGGATTCGGAGAATGCCATGCAAAGAGTCGACACATAAATGAGATCTTAGGTGATCAGAAGGTTGAGAAGGTATACAAGCGTGCCCATTCATCACCCAGACGAGTAGCTTTTTCATTTTCGGCTCTTCGGGTGGCTAGATATGCCCTCGTCATGAGCTCTCCAAGTCCTTCGGTAAGTATTGAATCGGCTTCTAAGGCGGAGAGCGCCTCTAACTGAGAGGCGGGAAGAGGGCGAATATTGCAGGCAGCGCGTTCTTGTTCTGTGAGAAAGACCGGATCGCGATGTGCCGGAGTGGGTGGTTGTAGATTTCTCTTGACGCCATCTAGCCCTGCCAATATCAAACCGGCGAGTGCTAGATACGGATTTGCTGATCCGTCGCAAGTTTTCAATTCAAGATTAATTGATTCCATTTCACGGCCGGTAAATGGACTTGCAACGCGAACGGCACATTCACGATTGTCATAACCCCAGGAAATCGTGTTTCCAGCCCAGGAATGTGGCTTGAGACGATGGTAGGAAACGTATGAAGGACAAGTGAGCGCGAGTAGAGCAGGAAGATGGTCAAGGACTCCAGCAACAAATGATTTTCCAAAGTCTGAAAGCTTAGTTGGTTCATCTGCGTTGTAGAGCAGGTTGATTCCCTTTGACTTAGACCACAGAGAAAAATGCAAGTGCGCACCAGATCCTATGCCATCAGCAAAAGGTTTCGGTGCTAGCGAAGCGAGCAAGCCATGTTGAACCTCGGTTGTTCCGCGGACGGTGTCACGAAACTTGAGGTGTAAATCAGCGGCACGCAAAGCTTCATCGTATTTAATAGCAATTTCTTGTTGACCTGGGCCGTATTCGTTAATTGCCTGCTCAACAGTAATTCCTTGAGCAACAAGATTATCGACGATGTCATACACGACAGAACTTGCTCGATCTAATCCAGAGCTTGAATAAACTGGACCATTTTGCCAAGGTATTGGACCATCACGGCCTTCTTCGGCAATGTAGAACTCAGTTTCGAATGCGGCCATAACATCGATATCGAGTTCAGCGGCATGAGCAATTGCTCGCTTGAGTACCGTGCGAGTGCAACCACCCCACTCGCTCCCATCTTGTTCTTTTAAGTCACAGAAAACTCCGACGGTCTTATTTACCCATGGCAAAATAGTGAGTGAATCAAGGTCTGGGATGATGCGTACTTCACCTGTGGGTTCCATGCCATCTACTGGAATCAAATCTTCAAAGAGATTGACGGCGTTCTGGGCGCGGGTAAGTCCCACACCCTCGGTGATTTTTCCAGCAAATTGCGAGCCGTGAACGGTCTTTCCACGGATTACTCCTGAGGGGTCGCAATATAGAAAACGGACGATACGAATATCCTCGGCGGTAACGAGTGCGACTGCTTCTTTCTTCTTCACAAGCTCTCCTGGGGTTAGGCTCTACTCCATGAGTATGACAATAGCGGCAGCGCCGGGGGAAGTGGCTGAGCGCATCCTCCTTCCTGGTGATCCGATGCGAGCCAAGTGGATCGCAGAGAACTTCCTCACCGGTGCGACGCAGTTCAATGCCATCCGAGCGATGTACGGTTTCACGGGTACGTATCAGGGGGTTCGAGTCTCGGTGATGGGTAGTGGGATGGGCGCACCTTCAATGTCGCTCTACCTCCATGAACTTTTCGTGGATTACGATGTGCAAGTGGCTATTCGCATAGGAACGTGTGGCGCGATTCAAGATGCAGTGCGTGTTGGCGATATCATCTTGCCGATGACTGCTTCCACTGATTCTGGAATTAACCGACGTACTACCAACGGTTTGGACTTCTCGCCGCCGGCAGATTTCGAATTACTCCAGCTTGCACATTCATTAGCTGTGAAGGTACCTGTTCATGTGGGCGGAGTTGCCTCCATGGACATGTTTTACGACACCACCGATTCAACTGATCGACTTCGTGAACATGGTGTTCTCGCCCTGGAAATGGAAACAAGTGCACTCTATTCACTAGCCGCACGCAAGAATAGACGCGCGCTCTCGATCCTAACCGTCACTGATCATCTGAATACCCATGAAGCAATGAGCGCTGAAGCACGTGAGAGTACGCTGAATGACATGGTGGAATTGAGTTTGCAGACCATAGTCTCAGGACAGGAATGATGATGAAGAAGATTCTCGCGGTGGTCTCAATTGCGCTTGCTTGTTTCTCCCTTTCACTTACCTTTGCGCAAGCTGCCAACATTAAACCTGGCTCTGTATGCAAGAAGTCTGGCTCTATTTACACACAGAGTGGAATCAAGTACACCTGTGTCTCGGTGAATAAGAAGTTGACCTGGAAAGTATTGGCTACCACTCCGAGTCTTTCGCTTCCAGTAACCCCGATACCAACAGCTACAACACCAACGGCTACAACACCAACGGCCACAACGGTTGTTGCAGGGGGAGTGCTAAACACTCCTGATTACACGCCTAGCCCGCCAGCCGGAGGGAGCGATGACTATCGCTGTTTCCTGCTCGATCCCAAATTTATGTCAGATACTTTTCTTAGGGCCGTTACGATTGCACCCAATAATTTAGACGTATCCCACCATGGAATTCTCTATAAAGTTGAAGCAGCAAATACTGCAGCAACTAAGGTCGTTGATTCGCAATCCAAAGAACCTGGATGGTCATGCTTCGGAGACACTGGAATTCCTGGAGCTACCGCATTCTCGCCAGCCGCCCCCTCAAGTTGGGTTTCTTTTTGGGCGCCCGGAGGCGATTTTAAGGAGTACCCGGCGAATACTGGTATGAAGATCAAAGCCGGTGATCAATTTATTTTACAATCACACTTTCATGTACGAAGTGGAGCACCGCAAAGCGCATCGATGAAAGTCACTCTTTTGCTAGCCCCTACGGGGGCAAAGACCAGTGAATTAAAGACCCTCTTAATTGCCGCGCCCATCGAATTGGCATGTACATCCACCGAGAAAGGTCCCCTCTGTACTCGGGATGCAGCCCTTGCCGATCTCGCCAAGCGCACTTCGACGAAGGCAGCGCTCCAAGAAAACACCTTGCTCTATATCTGCGGTAAAGATCCGAGAAACCCAGTCGCAAGCAATACTTCCGAGTGCACGAGTACCTTGCCATCTGCAACGACTATCTACGGGGCCACTGGCCATATGCATCAACTGGGGCGCACCATTAATATTACTTACTTTAATAAAACGAGTGGAGCCAGCACAATTCTCTCCACAAGAGATCTTTGGGATTTCGACAATCAGAAAACAGATTGGCAATCTAAGCCGATACAGGCAAGCCAAGGTGACCAGATTAAAGTCACCTGCACATACGATGTGAGCTTGCGTTCTAAGCTCCCGGAGTTTAGAGACTTATCACCGAATTATGTTGTCTGGGGCGAAGGCACTAGAGATGAAATGTGCTTAGCCATTATTAATTACACAAATTAGGTTTTTACTTCTCACTTACTTTCGCGAACGCCAAATAGAAAGTCCCCAAAGAATCAATGGAATCTGAAGGGGTAAGCGTATATAAGCGATTGCTTGTTCCCAAAAAGAGCGATGGCGCCAGAGCCAGGCCATGTAGAGATTTCCTGGAAAGACCGCGATGAAAAGTAGTGCTGCCAGCAATCCACCTCTCGGTGAAGTCTTGGCATTGAGCACCAGTAGACCGACCGCTATCTCTGCAATGCCGCTTGAAATCGTCCAGAAGCGCGCAGATAGTGGTAGGAAGTGCGGAATAATCGCATCAAAGAACTTGGGATTGAGGATGTGTGCGATTCCCGCAAAGAGCAGAAATGCTGCCAGAATGCGGGCGCTATTGGATGTGGTCACCTGAGTAAGGTAGCCCAGTGAAGTCTCGTCAGCATCTCCCACTTCTCGGTGCGCTCATGTCGCTGGTGCCGGTGACGATCGATGCATATCTGCCTGCCCTACCTCTGTTGGAACGGGATTTCGGGAGCACGACGACTTTCGTCCAGTACTCGGTGATGGCCTGCTTGCTTGGTTCGGCGACCGGCCAACTCTTCGTAGGGAGCATCAGCGACTCTTTTGGACGCAGACCCACTCTCTTTTGGGGACTCTCTCTCTTCACGGTGACCTCACTCGCTTGTGCCTGGGCGCCGTCTATCACGATTTTTCTCGCACTTCGATACCTTCAAGGAATCACGAGTTCGGTGGGGACAGTGATGTCCCGAGCGATAGTGCGTGATCTGTTGGACGGGAATTCAGCTGCGCGGGCTTACTCAGCATTGATGATCATCATGGGAGTCGCACCTATTGTCTCTCCAATTATCGGATCAACATTACTCAATTTTGCTTCGTGGCGGAGCATCTTCTACTTTCTTGCCTTCTTCGGGTTAATCCTCATCACCCTTGTGCTCATCACACTTCCAGAAACACTTCCCAAGGAACGACGCATCCCCACCAATAGAGAGGCAAAGCGCGAAGCCAGAAGTCTGGTCTTTAAAGATCCGCTCTTTCGGATGTCGGTGATCGCATCAGCTTTCGTAAATGGAACCTTGCTGGTTTATTTGTCCACTTCGACTTTTGCTTTACAGCGTGAGTTCCAGATTTCCCCGCAACTTTTCTCAATTCTCTTTGCGGCGAATGGGTTGGGAATTGTGGCTGCCGGTCAAACAAATCGCCGCCTTTTGCTCAACTTTGGTCCAGCCACTATGCTCCGATTTGGTTGCGGGTGGGGCGCATCCTGGGGATTAGCGTTGGCAATCTATTCACACGTTGATCAGCCGGCGCTCTGGATTTCAGCGGCTCTTTTGCTGCTCACGATGAGCACGATTGGTTTTACTTTTGCGAATTGCATAGCGCTCGCCACACATCACCACGCTGCTCGCGCCGGCACTGCTGCGGGGTACTTTGGTGCATGCCAGACTTTTCTCGGAGCGATCTTTGCGGCAGCAGCTAACGCGGTGAGTGCGACATTTACTGGAATGGCTTACGAACTCTTTATTCCGATGGCATTTGCAGCAATCATCATTATTCCCCTCTTGCCGCGCTATGCCCCTACTTTTGTGAGAACTGCCAATTCCTGATCAGTAAGTTGCGGCGTGGGCAACAAGTCATCGAGTTGTGAAGCTATCCGCGCGCTAGCTATCGGAGCCACGATAGCTTGCTGCGCACGCAACCACGCAAGTGCAACAGAAGCGATCGGTACGCCATGGACCTTGCCAATTTCTTCAAGCTTGGCCAACGTGTTCCAACCGCGATCGTTTGAATAGCTCTCAACTCCCGACGCGCGCACACTCTCTACGGTGACGCCAGGACGATATTTACCCGTAAGGAATCCGCGAGCAACTCCATAGAACGGCAGCACGCCAATATTGTTTGCTGCGCAGAACGATCGATACGAAGTGGGCAACTTATCTTGGTCGAGCAAGTTAAACCAGGTTTGCAAAGCTACATACGGAGCGAAGCCACTCTCCTTACTTATGTTTAAAGCCTCCTGAAGTCGTTCCTGGGAGTAATTACTGGCGCCTAATGCTCTTACCTTTCCCGCATTCACCGCGGTATCAAAGGCACCCAAGGTTTCCATGAGAGGAGTTTCTTGGTCATCCTGATGTGCGTAATAGAGATCGATATAATCGGTCCCTAGACGTGCAAGTGAATCATCGAGGGCGCCCGCAATATTGCTTGCTGAAAGGCCTTTGCGGGTATCGAGCATGGCGACCTTGGTTGCGATGATCATTTGGTCACGGTTCTTCCGCGCCTTCATCCATAGCCCAATGATGATTTCGCTCTCGCCGCCAACGTTGCCCGGCTTCCATTGGCTATAAACATCGGCGGTATCGATGAAATTTCCACCAGCAGCAACATATTTATCAAGCACTTCGAAGGATTCTTCTTTGGTGGCTCCCCAACCAAAGGGGTTTCCGCCTAAGCAGAGCGAGGAGACTGCAAGATGGCTATTTCCGATGTTCTTCATGAGTCGTACCTCTTTAGTTGATTATTGTATTTTCGAATTTTAACGATACCAAGAATCCAAATCGGATATAGCGCAAGAAAAGCGATCTTAAAACTTCCCTGGGAGTAACCGCCACAGATCTGGAGCAGCACGCCCACACCAAACATTGCAAGAAGCGTGGAGTAGAACCCAGCCGCGTTAATGATTCCATCTGCGGTACCCATATTCTCCAGTGGAATGTGCTTGCGAGCATGAGCGAATCCGATGAGCGAGCCCGGCCCCCCAATAGAAATCACACCCATCAGGCCGATAAGGAGTGAGAAAGGCGCTCTCCCAGGCCAGAGAATAATCACTGCCCAGTAAGTGGCAATCAAAATACAGACTCCATAGGAGAGACGATCCAAGTGATTTGGGAATTTCCCGATGAGATAACCGAATACAACACCGGCAAGTGCTCCACACACCACGATTGACGTAAGTGAGGTGCTTGCTTGGCTCTGTGACATACCTTCACCCTTAACAAGGAAAGGCACTCCCCAAAGTAACGAGAACATATTGGTGGAGAATGGACTACTCCAATGTGACCAGAATCCAATTTTTGTAGCTGGATGAGCCCAGGTGCTTTTTACGCGATCTACCAGGTCTCGGCGACGCGGCCAAGTACGAGAAAGTAGCTCAGGATTCTGGTCCCTGATGATGGCGTAAGAAAAAATTCCTACCAGTACGGCAGATACGGTGAGAATTACAAATGAGAGTGTCCAGCTTTGTGTACGTAAAATATAAGCGAACGGAATTGCCGAGAGTAGTTGTCCAAACCACCCAAGCAATCCAATAATCTGCGTCATCATGGCGTTTTTTGATGGTGGAAACCAGGCGGTTGTTACCCGGAGTACTGAAATAAAAGTCATAGCATCACCGATGCCGACGACAGCGCGACCAAGTATTGCAATCGGATAAATACTGGAAAGAGCGAGAGTGAGCTGTCCGACGCCCATGATGATTGCACCGATGGTGATCATGCGCCGGGGACCGAAGTGATCTAGGGCCACTCCTACAGGTATTTGAGAGAGTGAGTAAGCAACCAACTGCACGACGGGAAAGAGACTGAGAATGGCAGGTCCCACATGGTAGCGATGAGCCGCATCGAGTGAAGCCACCCCAAATGAGGAGCGCTGGTGGACTGCCACGAGATAGGCGAGGGCAGCGGCTCCCCAGTAGAGCCATGCCTTTCCGCTGACCCGTTCTACTATGGGTATCACAGCGCGGATTTCAGGGTGTCCGCTCGGCTCCATGGGGTTAGCCTAAATCCGCACGGGGCGAAGAGACGCATCTCAGAGTTCTCACAGGTGAGCCGAGGATGATTCAAGCGTAAATGGAGGTGAAGATGAGCCGAAAGTCGGTCAAGCACTTTAGCCGTGCTGGGGATACGGCTGCCCTGGTGGTGGGCGTAGGTCTGGGTATCACTATTGCTCTCCAGATTATCTCGCTCACCGCTGAGGATCTTCATAAGACTTCCGGGCTCATCACTATTGCCGCCCGCTTCGCGGCTCTCATCGGCACCTATCTCGTGTTAGTGGGATTACTGCTGGTTGCTCGCATTCCGTGGGTGGAGCGATCAGTAGGTCACGACCGCATGGTGACCTGGCATCGAAAGCTTGGGCCTTGGTCGCTCTATCTCATTCTTCTTCATGTAATCCTGGTGACGTTTGGATATTCAGGTAACGATGGCATTCCGGCCTATAAAGAGTTCTGGAATATAGTCACCACATATTCCTGGATGTTGCCAGCACTCGTGGGATTCATATTGATGATGGCCGCAGGAGTCACGTCATATCGCAAAGCTCGAGCGAAAATGGCTTATGAAACGTGGTGGATCATCCACCTCTACACGTATCTTGCTGTCGCGCTCTCTTTTATGCATCAAGTTCTCACAGGTGTGATGTTCATTTCTCATCCACTCGCAAAAATGTGGTGGATTGCGATGTACATCTTTGTAGGTGGATCTATGGTCCTATGGCGCTTACTACTACCGCTTCTCCGTTCACTTATTCACGGGCTTGTGGTGGAGAAGGTCGTTGTTGAAGGTCCGGGAGTGGTGAGCGTGCACATCCGGGGACGTCGCCTTGACAAGATGGGCGCTCGCGGCGGGCATTTCTTTGGATGGAGATTTCTCACCAAGAATTTCTGGTGGCAATCACATCCGTACTCGCTTTCAGCAGCGCCACATTCAAAATTACTTCGCATCACCGTAAAGGATTTGGGAGATCACTCGCGCTCGCTTGCCCATCTCAAACCGGGGACTCGCGTACTAGCCGAAGGACCATACGGAATTTTCACCGCTAATCGGGCCACCGGCAAGCATGTGCTGCTGGTGGGCGGTGGCGTGGGCATTACTCCGCTTCGAGCGCTGATGGAGGAGTTTCCCAAAGGTTCATCTATTGACGTGATCTATCGTGCCTCGCGCGAAGATGATGTGGTGCTGCATGAAGAATTAAATTTCTTAGCAGAACAATTACATGCGCGCATTCATTACATGATTGGTCCCCGCGCGCAATATCCGTTAACACCAAGCCATATGATCTCGATCGTTCCACATATTGCGCTCTGCGACGTATTTGTGTGCGGTCCAGAGGCTTTAGTACACCGAGTTCGTCACACTGTTGAGGCACTTGGCGTACCGAGTGAGCGTTTCCACGACGAGGCGTTTGCCTTCCATGGGGAATAAGGAGAAGAGATGAAGAGGGCCCTCTTAATTACTGGCGGCACAGTCGCAGGAGTAGCTGCAGTGCTCTCTTATACGCCGGCGCAACTTGTAAGTGCATCGGGCAGTATCTCCCCATCCAGTGGTGGCGCCACCATCAACTCTGGTGCGCCGGCGACTCCCTCCACGCAGGCTCCTGGCGAAATCACTGCCCCTACGCCCACACGTACTGATGCTGGTACGCCAACTGCCACTTCAAGTAGCACCGCTAAGAAAACCGCAAACAAGAAACCAGCAACCAAGAAATCAGCAAGTGGTACTCAACCTTCGAATTCGGAAAGCTCAGCCACCACGTCACCATCTGCAACTCCTACACAGACTCCCACTTCCGCACCTGCACCCACCCCCACACCTGCGCAGAAAGCTCCGGATTCAAATGTCACAGTCACTGGACGCGGATATAACGCCGGCGGCTTTGGCACGGTCTCAGTTCAGATTACGGTAGCGAATGGTGTGGTGACTGCTGCTAAGGCAGTGAGCTATCCCAATCGTGATAACCGTTCAGAATGGATCAGTAAACAAGCTATTCCTTGGCTGGTGGAGCAAACACTCGCAGCCAAGAATTCTGCAAATGTGGCTGGTGTAGGTGGTGCCACTTACACATCTAATGCGTGGATTAATTCATTGCAATCTGCGCTTACTGCAGCGGGTTTGTAACCAAATCACATGCCGCTTCAGAAATTCGTGCATAACGAGGAAGTGTGGGGCACGGTAATCTCGATCATTCTGAATTCCTCGAAGCATTCAGAAGATGAGTTGCGTGCGGGAGTACAAGAGATGGTCCAGTACTTCCATGAAATTGATGAACTGTTTTCAACGTACAAGCCAACGAGTGAAGTCAGTCGCCTGCGCACCAATCATTTGATGATCGAAGATGCACATCCATGGGTGAGGAATGTTTGGCGCCTATGTGAAGAGGCCAAGGCATTGACTCTTGGAGCCTTTGATCCCTGGGCAGTTTCGGGTGGCTTTGATCCCAGCGGTTACGTTAAGGGTTGGGCAGCAGATCGTGCACTGGAGTTGATCCCCCAAATCCCACATGTGCAGATAAACGCGGGTGGAGATATCTCACTGCGAGGTGGAAATGCTCCGGGTGAGCCGTGGCGTATTGGGATTCGCCACCCGGATGATGCCACTCAAATTGCTGAAGTCGTGGAGATTTATGACGGCGCTATCGCTACTAGCGGCACATATGAACGAGGAGCGCACATCATCGACCCCTCAAACGGATTGCCGGCTCTCGAAGCGCGTTCGGCCACCGTGGTGGCCCCTGATTCGGGGGTGGCTGATGCGCTCGCAACCGCACTTGTTGTAGCAGGTAGACATGGTGCTCACTGGTTTGTGGAGCACCCCACATGGTCTGCGTGGGTGGTAGATCGTCATGGTGATCAGACCTGGGCGATCGGCCCACATTTTCCAAAGAGATAGGCTCACGTCATGTCGTGGCGCACGCGAAACCTAAAGACCCTCTCCGCAGTTTCGTTTGCCCAAGATGCGGCGAGTGAATTGCTCTATCCGATTCTTCCGATATTTATTACGGTCACCCTTGGTGCACCAGTTGTAGTGGTGGGAATGATTGAAGGGTTGGCCGAAGGCGCCGCCGCGATCACTAAATTACTTTCTGGCAAAATCTCCGATGGTCGAGAACGCAAACCCATCATTTTTCTCGGTTACCTCCTCGCCGCTATCGGCAAACTCCTAGTTGCACTTGCTTTCGTCTGGCCAGTTGCTTTACTCGGGAGAGTAGTTGATCGGTTAGGCAAAGGAATTCGTGGAGCGCCTCGGGATGCGCTTTTAGTAATGGATATTCCAGTCGAAAATCGTGGCAAAGCTATCGGATTTCATCGGGCAGCAGATACTGCAGGCGCAGTCGTGGGTCCCTTGATTGGGTTACTCATTATCCACTTTGCACACGGATCACTTCGCACGGTGCTCTGGATTGCCCTGATACCTGCCGCGCTCTCCGTCTTTCTCATTAAATTTGTTAAGGAGACCCAACCGCCTAAACGTGTGGACGCTTCAGCGAGGCATGGAGTTCTGCCAGCTGAATTAAAACGATTAGTGCTTCTGATGGGTATCTTCGGTCTAGTAAATTTTCCAGATGCACTGATTTTGCTCCACTTGCATCAAATCGGGTTCTCTACGTTCCAAGTAGTAGCCCTCTATGCACTCTTTAATCTCTCCTACGCTCTTCTTGCATACCCACTTGGTGCCCTGGCAGATAGCATTCCCAAGCATCGAATCTTTGCTGGTGGCCTCTTTGCATTTGCCATCGCTTACATAGGTCTCTCACAGACCGATTCCAAGTGGATCTCAATACTGCTCCTTCTTGTCTATGGTGGATTTGCCGCATGCAACGATGCTGTCGGCAAGTCTTGGGTTGCCAAAATCGCCCCGAATGATCGACAAGGTAGTGCCCAGGGGCTCTTTCAGGGAGTGAGTGGTGGCGCAATATTGATCGCCGGCATCTGGGCTGGGCTCTCCTGGGGAGAATTTGGAAATCTCCCACTATTGATCTCTGGAGTAGTGGCCATCTTTGTAGCCTTCGCGTTGTGGCTAGATATTTTGAAGAGTGGGTTGCCTCAGTAGGCTAGTGACATGGAAATCGACCGGGGAAGGCTCGCTGTACTCACCAAGAGGGAGCAACAGCGATTTCGCGAATTACACCCAGCGAGCGGTCAACTCTCTTTCGAAGCGAAGAGTTCTATGCCTGGTGGGGTTCCCATGTCATGGATGACCAAATGGCCTGGTGACTTCCCACTCTTCGTGAAAAGTGCGCAGGGTGCGCGTTTCACGGATGTTGATGGTCTTGAATATATCGATTTCTGTCTGGGTGATACAGGTTCTATGACCGGGCATTCGCCTAAAGCAACTACTGCGGCAATTAAGTCCCAACTCGATCGTGGCATGACCGCAATGTTGCCTACTGAGGATGCCCTTGTGGTCTCCCAAACCATGGCAAGTAGATTTGGTCTGCCACTTTGGCAATTCACTGTCTCTGCCACAGATGCTAATCGTCATGCCATTCGTTACTCCCGGCTTATCACCGGCAAGAATAAAGTCTTAGTTTTTGATCGCTGTTATCACGGAAGTGTCGATGAAACATTTGCAACTCTAGATGATGCATCGAAAGTGGTGAGTCGCGAGGGAAATATTGGCGCACCCGTCTCCTTGGATATGACCACGAGAGTTGCGCAATTTAATGACCTAGAAGGTGTGGAAAGTGCATTAAAGCAAGGTGATGTCGCCTGCATTTTGACTGAACCCGCACTTACAAATGTAGGGATTGTCTTACCGACGGCTGGATTTCTCGAAGGATTACGTGCTCTCGCAACCAAATACGGAACCATTCTCATCATTGACGAAACACATACGATTTCTGCAGGCCCTGGGGGTATGACGGCGCTCAATAATCTCGCTCCCGACATTCTCACGATTGGTAAATCAATCGGTGGCGGAATGCCCGTGGGGGCATTTGGTATGAGCGAAGAAGTCTCTGCACGCATCGCGCGTCTAGTGCGTCGAGATTGGATAGACACCAGCGGAATCGGTGGCACGTTGGCTGGAAATGCGCTCTCACTGGCAGCAATGCGGGCAACGCTCCTTGAGGTTCTTACCCCGGCGAATTTCACGAAGATGATTCCACTTGCCCATGAGTGGGCCGATGGCGTTGATGCTGTCATCAAAGCCTGTGCCTTACCTTGGCATTGCAATCGATTAGGCGCTCGCGCAGAGTACAACTTCTCTCCCCGTGCGCCTCGTACTGGTGCAGAGGCTATGGAAGCTGGCGATTTTGCGATCGAGCAGTATCTCCACCTCAGGATGCTCAATGACGGTTTTCTTCTCACGCCCTTTCACAACATGGCGCTGATGTGCCCAGAGACGACAAGTGCGGATGTGGCAGCGCATACAGAAGCCATGATGCGTACCTGCAAAGAGTTAGTCTCTTAATCCGTCTCTACCGAAGGTGGCGTGGGTGGTGCTTCAAGGTAATCCACTTGGGTGATTACGCCAGAGCGAGAGTGAATAATCCAGGCAGCTCCGGGCTCTAAATTCTCAGTGGGAATTTTAAAGCGCGAATCTTCAAGGGCGTACTCGAGAAGTGCTGGCAACACCAGTCGATGTGAACAGAGTAAAACCGTGCGGTCTCGCGTAATGAGTTCGAGTACTTTTGTGCGCGCAGGGACCTTATCTCGCTTAAACGCGTACTCACTCACCGAAGGCTCAGTAATAAGTGCGCTCTGTCGCTCCTTCACCAGGGGTTGAAGAGATTGCTGAGAGCGAGTGGCGTCTGAGGAGTGCAGTTCGACGTCGGCATATGCACGATAAATATCAACAAGGCGGGCTGCTTGTCGGGCGCCCTTGGCATCGAGAGGGCGATCATCGTCATCATCACCATCCCACGCTGAACGTTTGATGGCTTTGCAGTGCCGGAGCAGAATGAAAGCATTCGTTCCGGTGCCAATTGTAAGAAATGAGTTGAGCACCCGTTGATCAAGTTCGTAGGTGAGTAAGACTCTGGCCTCGGTGGGCGTGAGCCAGCGAACTTCATCGACTTCGCCGTCATCTACTCGCTGTGTGTACTCATGGGCTCTAGCCGACCAGAAACGAACTTTCTTATCGACACCTTCCACGTCGTACTCAATTTCTCCGAGTTCTGGACCGAAGATAGCCTTGACGCCAGTCTCTTCGAGGACCTCTCGGTAGGCAGCGGCTAGATCATGTTCAAACGGTTCAACTTTTCCCTTGGGCAGGGTCCAATCGTCGTAACGGGGGCGATGTACCAAAGCGACTTCGACTTTCTCTGGTTCAGTGGCGCGCCACAGAACAGCGCCAGCCGCCCTCACTGCAAGTACTTTCTTCGTCATTGTGATGCCTTAGATCGCGCAATCAAGAACTCTTGAAGATCTTGCAAATCCTCACCGTTGGAGTCCTGTGACCGATGTACCCACTCGTTGCTCTCTTGGAGGAACCAAGCGGCAAACTTCCCAGAGGTGAGTTCGTCTAACAAGACCATGAGTTTCTGGTGTGAAGTTGGCGCCACAATTCGCACAAGGGTTTCAACTCGGCGATCCAGATTGCGGTGCATCATGTCAGCGCTGCCGATCCATAACTCGTCATGGCCTGCGTTATGAAAGTGAAAAATACGCGAATGCTCAAGGAAACGTCCGAGATAAGAGCGCACGGTGATGGTTTCCGAAAGTCCAGGCACCCCAGCCCGCAAGGCGCATATACCGCGGACAATGATTTCTACCTTGATCCCGGCCTCTGATGCTTTGTAAAGGGCATCAATAATATTCTCGTCCTCAAGTGAGTTGAGCTTCATGCGGATTCCAGCGGGTTTGCCAGCTTCGGCGTGTGCAATCTCGCGCTTAATTCTCTCGATCAAACCAGGTCGAAGTGTTCGCGGAGCTACCAGCAATCGGCGGAAATCAGTTTGTGGAGCCATGCCCGACAATTGATTAAAGAGCCGCGAGAGATCGTCGCACAGTTCTGGATCCGCCGTGAGGATACCCAAGTCCTCATATTGGCGGGCCGTCTTAGGGTTGTAATTACCCGTGCCTATATGGCAATAGCGCATAAGTCGGTCGCCTTCATCGCGCACGACTAGCGAAAGTTTGGCGTGTGTCTTGAGGCCAAGAATGCCATAGACCACATGTACGCCAGCTTCTTCAAGTTTTCTCGCCCAACGCACGTTAGCAAGTTCGTCGAACCGGGCGCGCAACTCTACAAGCGCTAGAACTTGTTTGCCGGCAGATGCAGCATCGATCAGGGCATCAACAATAGGAGAGTCTCCTGAAGTCCTATAAAGCGTTTGTTTGATTGCGAGTACCTTGGGATCAGCTGCCGCTTGCTCAAGAAATGAGACGACACTCGAGGTGAAGGAATCATATGGATGATGGAGAAGGATCTCTTTGCGTTTGATTGCCTCGAAAATTTCTCCGGTCACTGAATCTGTATCCACTTCAACGAGCGAGGGATGTGTACGCGAAGAGAAAGACGGAAATTTTAATTCTGAACGATCAAGTCCGGCAATACTGAAGAGTCCAGTTAAGTCGAGTGGTTCTGGCAGGTGGAAGATCTCGTTTGGCTCAACGCCTAGTTCCTCGCTGAGCCTATCTAAGATGCGATTATCGATGTCGCGAGAAACCTCAAGACGTACCGCAGGACCAAATCTACGTCGCAACAGTTCTTGTTCTAAAGAATGCAATAGATTTTCAGAATCATCTTCTTCAACTTCAAGATCTTGGTTGCGCGTCACGCGAAAAGAGTGGTGAGCGACGATCTCCATACCTGGAAAGAGATCCGCTAAGTGTTCAGCGATGAGTGCTTCAAGTGGGAGAAAGCGTCCTGTGCCGCGCGGAAGTGTTTCGATAAATCGCGGCAGAAGTGGTGGCACCTTCACTCGCGCGAATACGTCCTCACCATTCTCTGGATTCTTCACCAAAATTGCCAGGTTCAAGGAGAGTCCCGAAATGTATGGGAAAGGATGAGATGGATCTACCGAGAGCGGAGTAAGAACTGGAAAAACTCGATCAGCAAAGAGTGTGTCTAGATGCTCACGTTCCTCCGTCGTAAGTCTCTCCCAATCAACTATTTCAATTCCCTCATCGAGCAACTTAGGTGCCACATCATCGCGAAAGAATTCAGCGTGATCTGTCACCATGCTCTTTACTTGAGCCAGCACTGAAGCAAGCACCTCTTTAGGTTGCTCGCCTGTAGGTCCCTTGAGGGCAAGGCCAGTGGCGATCCTGCGCTTTAAGGTTGCTACTCGAACCATGAAGAATTCGTCTAAATTGCTAGAAAAAATGGCGAGGAATTTTGCACGTTCGAGTAGCGGGCTATCTGGGCCCTTGGCCAACTCAAAGACGCGCTCGTTGAAGGCCAGCCAGCTGGACTCTCTTTCGATATAAGGCATCACACTTTATTCTCGCATGTTTGGGTAAACAGTGGGCATATAGATGCTGAACAGTCGAATTCCAAGGTTACTTGCGATACATCACGTCGATGGCCCACTCGGTAAAACCTAACGTCTGGTACATCTGGTTGGCTGGCGAATTATCGCTCTCCACGTAGAGCATTGCGGTGCGCATTCCCTTGTTGCGCAGGTATGAGAGTCCGGCCACCGTGAGCTCTCGTCCGAGCCCACGACCTTGGGCGCTTGGGTCCACGCCGATGACATAGATCTCGCCGATGGGCACGTGCCCATGACTACTAGCCAAACCATGGACTTTGGTCCAACAAAAAGCAATCATTTTTTTATCTTCATATGCGACTAAGAATCCATTTGGATCAAACCAAGGCTCTTTCATGCGCAGATGCACGTCTCGTGTGCTCCAAATTCTTTGTTCAGGATGGCTCGCAAAAGCTCTTGAATTAACGTGCAACCACTCTTCAATATCTTCGTCTCCGAATGCTCTTAAAGAGACCGAATCTGGAAGGGAAGTGACGGGAATTGGAATTTCTAAGGATCGTCGAAGTTGACGCAAAGTTCGCACTTTCTTAAATCCGAGCGTGCCTGCAAGAGTGGCGGCTTCTGCGAGATCACCATGAGACCAAAGGCGGAGATTCTCACCAGCGATGCGCAAGAGTTCGTTCACCAACATCTTTCCCACGCCTTGTTTGCGAGCAAGAGGGGAAACCACAATTTCTGCACTTGGTCCCTCTACTTGATCTGAGGTATCTAGATGGGCATAACCAAGGATGTGTGAATCAAATTCAACTGTGAGATGTTGATCGTGGTCATCACCACCTTCACGCAAGTGCAACGCGACGTGCTCAGAAAGTGGATTGATACCATCTTCGATAGCTGAGAGCTGAGCAATTTGAAGGATCTCTGCGCTTTGACTTTCTGAAAGACGCGCGTGGTGCTGGAGCTCCATCAATCAATCAAGACTGGCAGCGAGTCTGCGTCTTGGATGGTCCCGCCAAGCACGAAGCGATATCCCACGTTTCGCACGGTTCCGATGATTGCTTCGTGCTCAGGACCTAATTTGGCGCGCAGTCGACGGATATGCACGTCGACAGTGCGAGTTCCGCCGAAGTAGTCATAGCCCCAGACTTCTTGTAAGAGTTGGGCGCGAGTGAAGACTCGTCCCGGATGCTGCGCAAGATATTTCAATAATTCAAACTCTTTGAAAGTAAGATCAAGTGCGCGGCCACGAATTTTCGCAGAATATGCGCCCTCGTCGATTACCATTTCACCAGTGCGTATTTCGCCCGCCGCATCATCAACCTGTGCGAGCGCACTCTTACTACGGGAAATACTGAGGCGAATACGAGCCTCGACCTCTGCTGGTCCGGCAGTATCGAGGATGACATCATTCATTCCCCATTCAGCACTCACTGCTGCCAGGCCACCTTCAGTAACGATAAGGATGAGTGGAGCCCCTAGGCCGGTACTCGCCAAAAGTGTGGCGAGCGACTTTGCGTGGGTGAGCTCGCGCCGGGCGTCAAGGAAGATGACATCTCCTGAAGGTGCATCGATCAGAATGCTCGCCTCGGCGGGGAGAATGCGTACCTGGTGTGAAAGCAATCCGAGGGCGGGTAGGACTTCGCTGGACCCGCCGAACGTGTTTGTGAGCAGGAGCAATTTCGCCATCGGCTCACCTCCGCTCGTTACGCAATACGTTCAATTAGGAGGAGAATACCCGGCATGAGTTCAGCTCTCCCAATCGGAGCCCAGATTGAGGGCGTCCAGGTGCGGTTTTGGGCGGGCGCCAAGAGCGCGGCTGGTCGTAGCGAGATGGTGGTCGCCCCAGGGAGCGCCCGGCAGATCCTCATCCAATTACGCAGCGAGCTCGGGGAGTCTTTCTATGCCGTCGCCGCCACTTCAACTTTGCTCCTTGATGGCGTGGCCCTCCATGACCTGGATAGACCCTTATGTGCGGGAAGCACCCTGGAAATCCTTCCGCCCTTTGCGGGCGGTTGAGATGGGCGTGTGGGGTCTGGCTCTCCTGTTGGCGGCATCGCTGGTCTTTGGCTTTGTCTATCGAGCTAAACGCGGACGAGTCCATCCTGCCAAGTCCCTCTCGCGAGATCGCGCGCCCAGCACACTAGATCTCTCGCCACTCACGGTGGAGTTAGGGAGTCGGGGTAGCTTTATTCAATTCTCATCGGCTTTCTGCACCCCTTGTCGAGCGACCCGACTCCTTCTTGAAGGCGTGGCAACTGCCAACCCAGGCTTTATTCATCACGACATAGACGCAGAGGCCTATCTCGAGTTAGTTAGGCGCCTACACATTCTTTCAACGCCCACCACCATCATTCTTGATCGGAATGGTGTGGAAGTCGGTCGGGCTTCCGGTGCTCCCAAGCGAGACGACATCGAACGGGTGGTTGCTTCCCTTCGATAAATCAGCGCGACTTGCTGCGTAGGCATTGAAAGTGCGAAGGCTTTGCAATTAGCGGATCTCTACAGATGGCTTTACCCTTTACTCATGTTTACCAACGAGTTGACCAAGAGGCGGACTATTGATTTCTGCCGTCTTACCAGCTCGCGCTGTCGTGCCTAATTAATTCAACGCAAGTAATTGCAATTAATTCTGCCCACGCCAGCGATGAAAGGTAACAAAAGATGGAAATCGATATCCGCGGTCCCCGTTTTGGAGCAGCCCTCACCCTCGCAGTCTTAGCAATCGCGTTCTTTACCGGATCCGTATGGGTACTGGCTCTTCAAACAGTGGTATTTGCACTTGGTGCATCTCGCGGACCACATCGTTCACCTTATGGAATCTTCTTTGCGAAAGTTGTGAAGCCTCGGATCTCTCCCACCAAAGAGAGAGAAGATAGTCGCGCTCCACAATTTGCGCAGGCTGTGGGTTTGGTTTTTTGTTTGGTAGGTCTCGTTGGAGGATTTAGCGGGATCGCGCCGCTCTTCTATGTAGCCACTGGATTTGCGCTAGCAGCATCCTTTCTCAACGCGATTTTTGGACTCTGTTTAGGTTGCGAAATGTATTTGATAATCAAGCGCTTCTCGCGCACTAAAGAAACTGTGGGAGCTTAAATGTCAAGGGAAACATCGTTAGTAAATTCAGATTGGGTTTCACTAAATCTCTCGACCTCTGGGGTCGTACTAGTCGAGGTTGATGAAGATACTGATGCCTACGAGAAGGGCCATATCGCGGGGGCTGTGAAATTGCACTGGCGCGATGACTTGCAAGACAAAGTTCGCCGAGACATTGTTGCTAAATCTGACTTCGAGAAGCTGCTTTCGGATCGTGGTATTGCCAACGATGACACTGTGATTCTCTACGGTGGGAATAACAACTGGTTTGCCGCTTACGCCTACTGGTACTTCAAGCTTTATGGCCATAAGGATGTTCGCCTGTTAGATGGTGGACGCAAGATTTGGGAGCTCGAGTCACGCGAACTTACGACAGATGTTTCTACTCGTCCTGCCAGTAAGTATGTGGCTACCGAGCAAGATCACTCGCTACGCGCATTTCGTGATGAAGTCCTGGCCGCTATCGGTAAGTTAAATCTGGTTGATGTGCGATCTCCACAAGAGTTCAGCGGAGAGTTGGCGGCTCCAGCCCACCTGCCACAGGAGCAGGGCCAAGTGCGCGGCCATATTCCCAGTGCTAAAAATATTCCTTGGGCGAAGAGTGCCAACGAGGATGGCACCTTCAAGAGCGATGCTGATCTGGCGGAGCTTTACAAGGGAGCGGGTGTCAATGTGGACACCGACACCATTGCGTACTGCCGTATCGGCGAGCGGTCCTCGCATACGTGGTTTGTACTTCACGAACTTCTTGAGATGAAGAACGTGAAGAATTACGACGGATCTTGGACGGAATACGGCTCACTCGTCGGCGTTCCTGTGGAGCTGGGTGCGTGAACACGTGCGGGGCAAAAGCCGGGGGTCCCTCTCTTGATGGGATCGACGTATCAAAGAGTGCGATAGTTCAGGGCATTGCACTAATAGGCGGTGAGCCAGTCAGCCGGGGGTATGTGCGCTTACTGGATGCTCAGGGGGATTTCACCGCCGAGGTACCGACATCGAGAGAGGGGCAATTCCGGTTCTTTGCCTCGCCAGGGCAGTGGAGTGTTCGACTCCTCACGGCCGGAGCCACCTGTGAAGCGAAATTCTCCCTGCACTTGGGTGAGCCAGTAGATCTCGTACTTGAAATAGCTTCCTGACCGTAGAATGCGCATATGCCTGACGATGAGATCCGTGCTCGTGGCTTACGCCTCACCCCTCAACGCCAGTTGGTGTTAGACGCTGTTCGAGAATTAGGGCATGCCACTCCTGAAGAGATCGCCCAAACGGTGCGCCAAATGCACGCCGGTATCAACCTTTCTACGGTCTATCGAAACCTAGAGACGTTAGAAACTGCCGGGTTCATCATCCATACACACTTGGGACATGGTGGCGCCACTTATCACGCGGCTGACGAAATTACGCACCTGCACTTAGTGTGTGGCGACTGCGGAAAAGTTGATGAGTCCGAGTTGGAAGATGCTAAAGATTTTGTGGATCTGATTCTGAAGAAGCGTGGGTTTGCAACTGATGTCACGCACTTCGCTATTTATGGAACGTGTGCGTCATGCCAAGTGAAGTAACGAGTGATGTGAGTAGCCGCGTGCTAGTTGAGAGTGGTCCTGATCAAGGCGCGCTCTGGCACTCTGGGTCATTTGTGCAAGAGCAGCGTGCGCTCTATGAAGGGCGCGGTTGGGCTGATCTAGGTCACCGACCCATCATCACCGTAAGTGGGATAGATCGACTTACTTGGTTGCACTCACTCACCACACAAGATCTCGAGAGACTTGCTCCACATCAATGGACGCAGGCATTGATTCTTAGCCCACATGGACACGTGGAACATCACTTACTACTTGTAGATGATGGTGTGACCACGTGGATGCACGTAGAACCGGAAACTGAAGATGAGCTCGTCAAATACTTGGAGTCTATGAAGTTCATGCTGCGCGTCGAGGTCGCGAATGTGAGTAGTGAATACAAATGTCTTCGAATTCCTGGACTTCCTGATGTACTCGGCGGTCCTTTTAGAATTGTGAAGCGTGACCAAGAAATAGAACTGCCTGTTGATTCAGTTGAAGTAGGCATGTGGGCGATAGAGGCAGAGCGTATCTCTGCCGGGCGTCCGCGTCTTAAATTTGAGACTGATCATAAGACTATTCCTAACGAAGTGAACTGGCTCCATAGTGCAGTGCACATGAACAAGGGTTGTTATCGAGGTCAAGAAACAGTGGCGCGTACTTTTAACCTGGGAAAACCTCCACGGCGTCTTGTGCAGTTACATCTCGATGGAAGCGTCGTCTCGCTTCCGCCACATTGCACGCCGGTGATGTATCAAGATAAGCAGATGGGCTTTATTGGCTCATCGGCCCTACATTACGAGTTAGGGCCTATTGCGCTCGCGGTTATTAAGCGAAACATTCCAGAGGATGCGCTATTGCTGGCTGGAGATATCCCAGCTGCCCAAGAGCTGAAGCTCTCTTAAAGGAAACCAGTTCTGTGACACACGAGAATCCAGATAGTGCTCGTGAATTTGCCCGTTCACTTGCGCTAGATCTCGAATCGATCCTTACGAAAGACTTAGGCGAGACTCTTCCTATCTCATGGCCATGGGCAACTTCCAGCGCTCAAGCCGGCGAAGAATTTAAACCATCTCATCCCGAAGGATCCGTTTTAGAGCTAGTAGATCGGCAAATGCGAAACGAAATCAGCGCAGTTGATTTAGTCAATGCGACTTTGCAAAAAATTGATGAGATTGATCCACACATAAGGGCCTGGACGCATATTTCACATGATGAAGCGATTAAGGCAGCTGAGGAAGCGGATCGAAAGAGATTGGCGGGAGTACCGCTAGCACCATTGCACGGAATTCCTATTGGCGTGAAAGACATCGTCGATGTCTTAGGCATGCCCACAAGTGCTGGATCCAAACATCAAGAAGGATTCTTTCCGCAACATGATGCAGGCGCTGTAAGAAAATTGAGGGCTGCTGGTGGGATTATTGTGGGGAAGACAAATACTCATGAGTATGCGTTAGGGGGAACCACACCACCGACAAAAAACCCGTGGTCTAACGAGCGAATTCCTGGGGGATCATCGGGGGGTTCTGCGGCCGCTGTTGCAAGTGGGCAGATTCGACTTACGGTGGGTACAGATAGCGTCGGATCCATTCGCATTCCATCGAGTATCTGTGGGGTGACAGGCATACGTCCCACGATGGGACGTGTTTCAAGAACGGGAGTGCGACCCCTCACCTGGGCAATGGATACGGTCGGCCCCATCGGCCGCACTGTGAGCGATGTTGCCGTCGGGCTCTATGCGATGAGTGGTCATGATGCCCAGGATCCGTGCGCGAGCTCGATGCCGGTGCCAAACTTTGGTGACTTAAGTGTCGATAATCTGCGCGGAACGCGAATCGGAATTCCGCGCAGTATGTATGAACCTGCAGAACCAGAGATTCTCTCTGCAGTAGAGAATGCCATAGGTATTTTTCGTGAGGCCGGAGCCCAGATCATCGAAATTGAAGTTCCGTATGTGGACATCACAACTCCGATCGGCATGGCTATCTTCCTTGCGGAATCTGCTGAGTATCACCGAAAGAGAATTGATGCATCTCCACAACTTTTCGACCCCGATACGCTCAATTTTCTTGAGTTAGCACAGGAAATCCCGGCAACACTGTATATACGTGCGCTACGTGTCCAACGGCTTATTGCAGAGGCTATTACTGACTTGTTCCATCAAGTAGATGCGATAGTGGTCCCTACCCTCCCTTGCTCCCCAGCAAAATTTGGTACTTTGACAAACGAACTCGTACCGGTGGGAGAAGGAGAACTCACTCTCGCCCAGGCACACTTACGAAATAATTTGCCCTTTGCATTGGCAGGAGTGCCAGCGAGTAGTCAGCCTTGTGGTTTTGATCGCTTTGGTTTACCGATCGGTCTCTCGATTGTGTCTTCGCCATTTAACGAGGCTCAAATCTTGAAACTTATGCAATTATTCGAAACTGCAACGGACTGGCATGAGAGAAAACCCAACTTCTAAGAGTTCTTACTAGCGGTGAAATGGAGATTTAATGAAGATAGTTCGCACGCGGGAGATGAAATGGCAAAATGGATGGGACGTCATCTCCATGATGCCAGATAACTATAAAGAGAATTTGGGTCCCGCAGATCAGTTGGAGGCTGCATATT
This sequence comes from Actinomycetes bacterium, assembly GCA_037138535.1. GTDB lineage: Bacteria > Actinomycetota > Actinomycetes > Nanopelagicales > Nanopelagicaceae. The sequence continues at coordinate 7,587 of JBAXIG010000008.1, read as the reverse complement.
CCAAGTACCTTCAGAAGAATCTATCGATCGACCCCACCACAACTTTTCGTGGAGATTTTGTTGACTTACAACCAGGATTTGCAGACCTTACAGACGCCTATCACGACAGCGTGGAGGAGTGTTTTTTCATATCTGGCGATTGCACTCTAAGTGGTGAGCAAATTTTCTATAGTAATCACTATTTTTGGCGTCCTCCTGGTTTTATTCATGCGGCTACCAGCATCACTGGATTCAAGGCGTTACTTTTCTCGCACGGTGAAGACGAATCTGAGGGAAGCGGCGCTGCATCCCGGGTAATCAGACCCAGTGAATTAGCTGGCACCAACGCCTTGACAGATGATTATGCGTCTGCGCTTGGGCCACGAGGTTGGGTCAAAGTAGATACCGAAACTCTTCCTTGGCTTACTTCAGAAGAATTCAATGTCAGGTATCCCGAGTTGAACGGATTTGGTCTTGGCACTCTTTTAATAAAAATACTCTCAATAAATCCTCAGACCCTTGCAATGAGCGCATTGCTGAAGTTCTCAGAGGGTTACCGTTTACCAATCGGTATCTGGGGTGCGGGTTTTCGGGCTTTCATTCTCGATGGGGAATTAGTGGTTTCCGAGGAAATCATGGAGTCGGAGACCTGGTTTGAGACGGCAAAGGGCGAATCTCATCAAGGTGTGGCCGCTGAAACAGGAGCGCTTATCTTTGCAAAGATCAGCTGAGACTCTAAGGAATAAGAGTTCCGGCAAATATTTGCCAGGCGAGTGCCGACTTGGCAACCAAGCTCAACACGATATAAACGCGTTCCCCGCGTAGGTAGTTGCTCCACTTCCCACGACCCCGATATTGCAGCAGCTGCACGGCAGCAAATGAGTTGAAAAACGCAAAGAGTGAGATCACAATTCCGTAAACAAAACCAGGAGCTGAAACATCGCTTGTAGAACCAGGAGCAATGACATATATCGCGACCGCAATCCATGGAACTATCCCGGTGATGCACCCGAAGATAAAGGGGAGCCACTCACCATTACCGGGCTGTGCATACTTTTCTTGCAACCATCCAAAGAGAATCATGGACGCATTTACTCCGAAGATTGCTAAGAGTGCTGTGACATCGGTAATGCCGCAGATCTGCGAAATTAAAACGATCATCACAGATGAGCTCACGGAGTACTCAATCCAGCGGAAGTTATTTCGCTTAGCGGCTAACCCAGCCGCATAACGCGGGAAGAATTGCGGACTAGCAACAATGAAGTGTGCAAGCGCTGAAATCCCTAAGAAGAGAGCAACCGCCGGCCCTATGAGCACGCTGAATATAGTGACTGGAGCGGCGAAAGTAGATCCAGGAGGTCCTGACATGTATGTCGCGTTCACAGGTAACGAGAAATCGTTTGCGAGTGCAATGACGGCAATCATTTGCAGGAGATGGAAAAGCCCTGCGATGAGGTTAAACCGACGAAGGCGCGATGCGCTCAATTCCTTTGCCATACCCACTCTTTCCGTTGAGTTATCTCTTTGATTAGTAGACTAATGCCTGAACGGCAGGCTGAAGTATCTCTTCAACGAAGCCACTGGCCCCCCGGATCTCAACTCCGGGAAAGAGATCTTCTTGCATGAGGTTGCGTCGTCCTAAACATTGGGTGCAGGCGGTGAGTCGCCCGCCGGCTCGTACCGCATCGACCAATTGGTCAAAAGGTGCGCTCTGCTCTAATTCAATTCCGGCGGCGAATCCTGGTGTTGCTAGTCGAACAGCATCACCGGTGAGCCAGAGAGAGACGCCTGCACCACTAGCCAACGCGGTTGCGCACACGTTAAGAGCTTGCGACATCTTCTCAGGTTCAACCGTGGTCAATTTCAAAACAAGTGTTGCCATGAGAGCACTCTACGACCCTCTAGGCTGTGTCCGTGGCATTCGAGATTCCAGCAGACCTGCATCCAGACCTTCTCCCACTTTCGTGGCTCCTTGGAACTTGGCGTGGCCGTGGCCATGGGGAGTACCCGGGCATTGCGCCCTTTGAGTTCGCGCAAGAAGTGGTCTTTGGTCACGACACCAGACCCTTTCTGACTTACTACTCACGGGCCTGGATCGTGGATTCAGATGGCGAAATTCTTAGACCAGCCGGGAGTGAAACAGGATTTTGGCGCCCCAAGCCAAATAACACTTTGGAAGTAGTACTCGCCCATGCAACGGGCATCTCTGAAGGCTGGGTGGGTCGCTACGACGGCGCAAAGATTCAGTTAGCGATGGATCATGCCTACTCGGCGCCGAGTGCAAAAACTGTCACTGAAGGACATCGCCTTTATGGTCTCGTCGAAGGCGAACTCTTTTTTGCTTACGACATGGGAACACCAGAGCATGAGTTGCAACCGCATCTCTGGGCTACTCTGCCGCGCGCATAGTCGATCATGATTGAACTTGCGCATTACATTCGTAATGGTTTTGTGGAATCAATCCATTTTGGATCGATAGCGCTTTTTGATGGAAGTGAATTTACTGGGCTTGGCGACATAGATTCTGAAATACTTCCGCGGTCGGCAACTAAACCTCTCCAGGCAAGCGCGATGGTGCGTCTTGGTTTAGATCTTCCTGATCGGCTCCTGGCTTTGAGTTGCGCGAGCCACTCTGGTGGCGAGGTGCATCGCCTGGCAGCTAAGAAAATCCTAAATTCTGTCGGATTAGATGTCGATTTACTGCAATGCCCCACAGATCGACCTTACGGCGACACGGAACGACGTGCTTACGGAGATCAACAACCGGCTCGCGATGTGCATAACTGCAGTGGGAAACATGCTTCGATGATCGCTACATCTATTATCAACGGTTGGGACATCAATACTTATCGAGATCCGTCTCACCCCTTGCAGATCGAGATTAAGAAAGAGTACCTCGACGCTTCGGGGACAACTTCGACACATGTTGCAGTAGACGGTTGTGGTGCTCCCATCTTCTCAATGTCGCTCAGGGGGCTTGCACAGGCTTCAAGTGCGGTAGCCACTGGCAGTACCCCGGCACGCGCTCGAGTATTTGCCGCAATGCGAGCTTTTCCTGAAATGGTGGGTGGTGAGAAGCGATTCACCACTGAAGCCATGCGTCTCATTCCTGGGCTTATGGTGAAAGAAGGCGCTGAAGGCGTGGAGATCGCAGCACTTGCCGATGGACGATCCGTGGCCTTCAAAGTGATTGATGGATCAATGCGTGCCATTCCTGTAGTGCTGGTTGCGGCGCTCTCTCGAATCGGGGTGGATGTCTCTGCACTTCACGAGTTGGCCGATACCCCAGTTTTAGGTGGTGGTCTTAAAGTTGGCGAGATCGTCGCCGCGATTGGTTAGAGTAGTCACATGAATTTGCTCAACATCGGTTCCTCAATTACTGGGGTTCTCTCCCTCCTGCTTTTGGTAGGAAACATCATTGCGTTGGTACATGTGATCAAAACGAGGCCTGATGCCTTTGTGGCTGCGAGCAAACAGAGCAAGAAGTTTTGGCTTTGGTTAATTATTGGTTCACTGGTTGTGACGCAAATATTTGGGCTCTTTAGCATGTTTGGCATTGTGGGCATTATCGCGGTGATTGTTTATCTCGTTGATGTGAAACCAGCGATCAATGAGATTCTTAGGCGCCCGCGCTACTAGGCCTCGCACATCAATCGGGCGCGATTGCGCTCCACTCAATTGTAAGTTCGCCTTCGCGGTGATGTTTATTCACGATGGGCCAGGAATCACGAAGCGAGTTGACCGCTGCTCGCCATCTTTGATTGGGACCGAAGACTCGGTAACCCGAATGGGAATCCCACGACCTCGATAGCTCTTGCAGGAATGTGTAGATGCGATTCCCTCGTGTATTTCGATGGATCAAAATTTTGGGTAATCGCTCAGCTACTTCTGACGGATCATCTAATCCTTGCAATCGCAGACCCAGAGAGAGGGTGAGAGGTTGTGAATTATCGAGTTCTATCCATGCGGCTCGACGGCCAATCTCGTCACACGTACCTTCAATGATGCGACCATTCGGTGCCAGCCTCGATTGCATCATGGCCCAGTACTTTGCGACTTCAGATTCGTCGTACTGCCGTAGCACGTTAAATGCCCTGATAAGCAGAGGTTTTTGAATTGTGGGGATTTCAAATCCACCAAGGAGGAAATTAATATGCGGCTGTGCACTTTGGTTCGCTACTTTTACTCGCTCAGGATCAATCTCAAGTCCAACAAATTCTAGATCCGCATACTTTGTGCGCAGACGGGCAGCCATCTCTAACGTGGTGATTGAAGTTGCTCCAAAACCGAGGTCGACAACTAGTGAGTGAGTATTTTTGCGCAATAAATCTTCATAACGCCATAGCATCCAACGATCGACCCTACGCAAACGATTTGGATTTGTGGTACCTCGAGTGACGTTTCCTATTGGTTTGCCCACAAATTACGCTTTTCGGTGAACCTTATGTTGTGCGGCTTGCGCAAGAGGGCGAACGACTAATAGGTCGATGTTTACATGCGCGGGTAGCGTAACGGTCCACTTAACTATGTCGGCAATATCTTCTGCGGTGAGCGGCTTTTCGACACCTTGATATACCTTGGCTGCTTTCTCTTTATCTCCACCAAATCGGGTCACCGCAAATTCGTCGGTCTTTACCATGCCTGGGGCGATTTCACTGATGCGCACCGGGAGACCGTTGAGTTCAAGACGTAAAGTTCCGGCGACTGCAGCAAGTGCATGTTTAGCGGCCGCGTAACTTCCACCATTTTCATAGACAACTCTTCCGGCGGTGGAACCCATGATCACGATATGACCATTTCCCGACGCGATGAGTGCAGGGAGAAAGGCTTTGATGGTTCGTACGGTGCCCAACACATTCACGTCGTAGGCCTTCTCCCAAGACGCAAGACTTGCATTGCCTACTTCCTCAGCATCGAAGGCGCCACCTGCGTTGGCCACGAGGACATCGAGAGTCTCAAATTGCGCGGCCAAATCTTCCACGCTGGTATCGCTGGTCACATCGAGATGGTGGCCTATGACGCCAGAGAGGTCGGCGAGGCGATCTTCCCGTCGGGCGGCTCCGTGAACTTCAAAACCGGCCGCCACAAGGGCGAGCGCGGTAGCCGCCCCGATCCCGCTGCTAGCCCCGGTTACTAGGGCGCGCCTTGCTAAAGGGTTTGAACTCATAGAGGGGATTCTGCCCTGACCGACTCGCGTAAGCGAGTGCGATGAGTCATCCTTAGAGGGTGTTCTCCGTCGCCATGCTCATGATCCACACCTCCCCGCTCGAACAACCGGGCACTGGGGACGCTGGTGGCATGAACGTTTATGTGGTCGAAAGCGCCAAACGGATGGCTGCAGCCGGCGTCAAAGTGGACATCTTTACCCGGGCTACCTCCTCCACCCTGCCAGCCACGGTGGAGATCGCCGATGGCGTTGAAGTCCATCATCTGGTGGCTGGGCCCTATCAAGGTTTGGCAAAAGAAGATCTTCCGGGGCAATTTTGTGCCTTGAGTGCTGCGCTCATGCGCGAAGAGGCTTTGCGCACTCAAGGACATTATCGACTCATTCATTCGCACTACTGGCTCTCCGGCCAAGTGGGCTGGGTGGCTGCGGAGCGGTGGAATGTTCCGCTCGTGCACACCATGCATACCATGGCAAAAGTAAAGAATGCCTCACTTGCTGAAGGTGATGTGCCTGAACCCAACGGGCGTGCAATTGGTGAAGAGCAAGTTGTGGCAGCTTCGGATGCATTGATTGCAAATACTGAAGCTGAGGCAGCGTCTCTAGTGGGTCTTTACTCCGCAGATCCGCAGAAAGTGCATGTGGTATCACCAGGTGTAGACCTTGAAATGTTTACTCCGGGCAATAAGAAGAGTGCAAGAAAGTTGTTAGGTGTCCGCGAGGATGCGATCTTGCTAAGTTTCGTAGGGCGGATCCAACCGCATAAAGGTCCAGATACATTAATTAGAGCAGCCGCAGAAATGATTAAGATCGAGCCGAACCTTCGTTCACGTTTAGAAATTGCCATAGTGGGCGGGGCAAGCGGAAGTACGACGGAGCCTTCAAGGCTGCGGGAACTTGCTGCATGGCTAGGCATAAACGACATGATCCGTTTCGTAGAACCCACTGATCGTTCGCACCTTCCCGAGTGGTACCGCGCGTCAGATATCGTCGTAGTACCAAGCCATAGCGAGTCCTTTGGATTAGTTGCATTAGAGGCGCAAGCGTGTGGCACCCCAGTTGTGGCAACTGCAGTTGGTGGACTTCGCACCGCAATCCGTGACGGTATTTCCGGACTCCTGGTAGATGGTCACGATCCCAAGTCGTGGGCAAGTGTGCTCTATCGTCTCGCCATCGAAGACGAGCGTCGCATCGAATTGGGACGAGGCGCTCTCGAGCATGCCAGTCACTTTGGTTGGCAAGCCACGGCTGAGAAGATGCTCGCGGTTTACGATTCGCTGCTATCGGGCAGTGCAGAAGTACGATCGTTCGCGTGAGTTAATGAGCGTCGCAGATCTGAATTCGTTATTTGAGAGACATTGCACAGATGTAGGGATCGCATTTGAGCAAGTAGACGATTCGACTTTTATTGCAACTCTTAAAGGTGAACAGAAGTTGGCTATTACGGTGGCGTTTAAAATTGGCACCTACGCGCTCGCGGTGAATATATTTGTGATGAGAAAACCCGATGAGAATGTCGGACTTGTTCACCGATATTTGCTCGAAACTAATCTTAAGATCTTTGGGCTCTCCTACGCCGTAAACCATCTGGGTGATATTTACTTGACTGGACGCCTGCCACTGACGCTCAATGAGGATGATCTTGATCGCCTCTTCGGCGCAGTACTTCGTTATGCGGATGAGAGCTTTAACAAGTTAGTAGAACTTGGATTCGAAAGCGCCATACGTCGCGAGTGGGCCTGGCGTGAGTCTCGCGGGGAATCTCTCGAAAATCTCCAAGCATTTGCCCACATGATTGAAGAGTGACCTGCCAGGATCTGGCAGGCTAGTGCCATGACCTCCACATTGATCTTGCTCCGACATGGCCAAAGCGATTGGAATGCTAAGAATCTTTTCACCGGATGGGTCGACGTGGGACTCACTTCGCTCGGTGAGCAGGAGGCCAAACGTGGCGGCGAGTTACTTCTCGAGCGCGGGCTTCTTCCGGACGTGGTGCACACATCGCTCTTGCGTCGAGCTATTTCTACTTCACAGATTGCGCTAGATGCTTGCGATCGTCAGTGGATTCCGGTGCGTCGAGATTGGCGGCTCAACGAACGTCATTACGGCGCATTACAAGGCAAGGATAAGAGAGAAACTCTCGCAGCGTACGGCGAAGAGCAATTCGCGTTGTGGCGTCGCTCGTTCGATGTGCCACCACCACCTATTGATGATGCTGATCCATATAGTCAGGCGAATGATCCTCGCTATGTAAATGTTCCCAGCGGTCACCTACCGCGCACCGAATGTCTTTCAGATGTAGTGAAGCGTTTACTTCCTTATTGGAATGAGAGCATTACTCCCGACTTAAGAAGTGGAAAGGTTGTGCTCGTCGTTGCTCATGGCAATTCGCTTCGTGCACTTGTAAAGCATTTGGACGGAATCTCGAACGAAGATATTGCGGG
>JBAXIG010000007.1:0-40680 GCA_037138535.1 Actinomycetes bacterium | reverse complement strand
GATCGCGTCGTTCGTAGCACCCTCTGCTATCACCGATGCTAATGAAATATTTGATTGCTTTAAGCGACCCTTTAGGGCAGCTCGTTCTCGGCGAGAGGAAGCAGCTTTATCGAGTGCTGCCGTTCTCTGCTCGGGGGTTAGGTAGGGAAGTGCCACGTTGCTCCAATCGTTACTATTAAATTAGCAGTGAGTATTAAAGCACGCTAACTCAAAATACATAAGTTTTTTATTTGGCTATGAGTTTCTCAGCCCATCAATAATGCTTGCCAAACCGTTAGACATTTGACGAGGATCATGAGGATCCCATAACAAAGTTATCGGCCTTCCGATAACCACCAGGTCAGCGCCGTGAGCGAGCGCCTCTGCCGGCGTTGACACGCGCTCTTGATCGTGGGAAGCACTTCCAGGTGGGCGCACTCCTGGCGTTAAGAGATGGATCTCACGCGGCAACACCTCGCGGAGCTCTTTCACTTCGTGTGGCGAACAGACGATTGCTCGAGCGCCTGCTGCCACAGCGGAGAGAGCCAATTTTTTTGTTAGTAAGGCAATATCTGGGGGAAAACCCATCAAATTAAGGTCCTCAGCAGAAAGTGAGGTCAATACCGTGACTGCGGTAATCCGCGTTTCGGGCAGCGCTTTCGCAGCTGCCGCAATCATCGCTGCTCCACCTGATGCGTGCACCGTTAAGTACGCAGGCTTTAACGAAGCAACAGATTGCGCGGCCCCGGCTACTGTATTTGGTATGTCATGCAACTTTAGGTCGAGGAAGAGTTGGGCGTTATTGGCTTGCTGCATTACTTCAGTTACTCCAGCATTCCCGAAACGAGTAAAAAATTCCAAACCCAATTTCATCGTTGATATTTGAAGCGAAGAAATTCCTGCCCATTGTTTGGCAACGTGTAAATCATTTGTATCCAGCGCGATAGCAATTGGTGCGAGTCTCGAATTCACGTCACTCCTTTCGATGAGCAAAACCAATGGCGTCTTGCAATGCAGAAAAGCCGCGCTCAGCAAGTATTACTGATAATTCATTTTGTATCCGCGTGAGAGCACTGGGATCGTGGAAATTTGCCGTACCGATTGCAATCGCGCTGGCCCCCGCGAGAATAAATTCGAAGGCATCTTCCCCCTTCAAAATGCCGCCCATGCCGATGAGCGGAATATGTGGGAGCGCGGCGTGAACCTGCCAGACCGCTCGCACGGCAACAGGGCGAATCGCTGGGCCCGAGAGACCACCAGTCACGCCCGCAAGAGCGGGCTTAAGGGTTTCGGTGTTAATCACCATTCCCAAGAGCGTATTAATAAGTGAGAGCCCCGTCGCTCCGGCATCTACACAAGCCTTGGCAATCTCCACGATGTCTGTGACGTCTGGCGAGAGTTTGGCAAAAATCGGAAATGCACCGCCCACGTTGCGCCGTACTATGGAGATGACCTCGGCCGCCGAATGCGGTTGACAGGCAAAAACCAGTCCGCGATTAGCAACGTTTGGACAGGAGATATTTACTTCGAGCGCAACGACGCTATCGCCCGCGCGTTTGACACGCGCCGCTAAGCGACCAAATTCTTCGACATCGTTACCAGCAATGGAAACCATGGTGCGCACTCCCTTAGACGCCAACCAAGGAATGTCGTGTTCCAGAAATTCATCGATACCAGGGCCCTGTAAACCTATCGAATTGAGCATGCCGCTTGGTGTCTCGGCCATCCGCGGAGTGGCTCTACCTGAACGAGGCGACATCATGATGGATTTGGTAACCACCGCGCCAATTGTGGTGAGATCTACGAATTGAGAGAGCTCTTTCCCCGACGCGGCACACCCACTCGCGGTGAGCACGGGCGAAGGCAGCAGAAGTGCGCCGAGTTTCGTATCTAAATTCACTTCGACAGGGACTCCTCGTCCGCCTTTGGGAAGTACTCGAATAGAAGTCATTAGTGTTCACTCAACTTCGGAGCTCCGAGAGTCTCTTCCGGAACAGAGCCGATACTCTCCCAAAGCACCCGATCGCCAGCGAAGACTGGACCGTCAACGCAGGAACGAGACATCCGGACCACGCCATCACTTCCGCGGACTGGAAGCACGCACGTCATACAAATTCCAATTCCGCACGCCATCGACTCCTCGACCGCACATTGGACCATGACATCGAATTCTCCGCCTAACGTGGTTAACGCCGAAAGCATGGGCATAGGACCGCAGGCATAGATGACATCAATATTTGAGCGCTGAAGAATCGACCGCGCTGCATCTGTCACGCGGCCTTGCACGCCCAATGATCCATCGTCGGTGGCGATGCTCAGAGCATTTGTCACTCGGCGAGCTTCGAGAGTTCCAAAGAGACGATCTGCAGATGCTGCCCCAAGTGCCATATCCACTCGACAGCCACGTTGGCGTAATGCATCGGCAAGCATGAAAAGCGGTGCAGAGCCATATCCACCGCCTACCAACAACGCATGAACAGGGTCTTTCGGGAGTGGAAATGGTCGCCCTAGCGGACCAACCACATTAATCATTTGATGCGGAGCTAGTGCTGCGAGCCAACGCGTTCCCGCCCCGTGCGCAGCAATCACCAACTCGAGTGTGCCACCGTAGAGGCCGCGTTCCTGCGCCTGATACACCGAAAAAGAGCGACGAAGTAGCGTGGACGTGCTCTCGCCGCCGACAGAGAGTGCCACGAAATTACCAGGTCGAATTCTTTCAGGGATTCCTGGAACGACGATGGTGATCAGGTGATATGCACCTACCCTTTTATTAGAAAGTAACTCACCTTCTACCTGCAATGGTTGAAAATTCATTTCACCACCGGACGTAACCACTCCTGAAGAGATTGCACTACGCCTCCCCCACGTCTACGCGACTCAATGCCCTGCACGGCCGCGACAAATCCTTGGATTGTTGTGATGCACGGTACCCCACGAGTGATGGCCGCAGTACGTATTCGCCAGCCATCTCGCCTCGGCCCCGATCCCACTGGCGTGTTGATCACCAGCGAGATCTCTCCCCGAGCGATCAGCGCAGAGATCGACTCTTCACTCCTGCCATCAGATTCCTTAGAAACCAATCGGGCCGGAATGCCATGCTTGGCCAGCACTTCCAAGGTGCCCTGAGTGGCGACCAGGGTGAAACCCAAATCAATCAGACGAGAGGCCGGTACCACCATCGCTCTTTTGTCACGATCTGCAACAGAGATAAAGATCGCCCCCGAAGTCGGCAGCGGACCAAAAGCCCCAATCTGGCTCTTGGCATAAGCCGCACCAAAAGTTTTATCGATTCCCATGACCTCACCAGTCGACTTCATCTCCGGACCAAGGAGGGATTCCACGCCGCTACCATCTGGCTTTCGGAATCGATTCCATGGCAGCACTGCTTCCTTCACCGCAATTCCTCCCTGCGGGATGAGTCCGGTGTCCATAAACGGGAGATCACCGGAGAGACGCAGGTCGCTAATAGTCTGACCAACAGAGATAAGAGCAGCCGCTTTAGCGAGTGCCACCCCAGTGGCTTTGCTGACAAATGGAACTGTTCGCGACGCTCGAGGATTTGCTTCAAGTACATAGAGGATGTCACCAGCTAATGCGAATTGAATATTTATCAATCCCCGCACGCCTACGCCCTCAGCGATTTTAAGAGTTGCTTCGCGTATGCGCTGCTCTTCATTTGCTCCAAGAGTAATGGCCGGCAAGGTACACGCCGAATCACCGGAATGTACGCCTGCCTCCTCTATATGTTCCATGATGGCACCAACGAAAAGTTCGTTCCCATCGTAGAGCGCGTCTATATCAATTTCGATGGCATCATCAAGAAAGCGATCAACCAAGACTGGATGATCTGGACTCACGCGAGTGGCCCTATTGATGTACTCCGTCAAAGCCGCATCATCGTAAACAATCTCCATGCCGCGACCCCCTAGAACATAAGAAGGCCTCACGATGACTGGGTAACCAATGCGCTGGGAAATGGCTAGTGCGTCATCAACTTCATTGGCGGTCCCGTGTGCTGGCGCAATCAGACCCGCTTGCGCCAGCACACGACCAAACTCGCCTCGATCCTCTGCACGATCTATCGCCTCCGGATCCGTACCAATGATGGGAACACCGCGTGCTTTAAGGGCCGCTGCCAATCCAAGGGGAGTTTGCCCGCCTAATTGCACCAGCACGCCCGCAATAGGGCCGGCCTGTGATTCAGCTTCAAATATTTCCATCACGTCTTCTAACGTCAAGGGCTCAAAGTAGAGACGATCGGAAGTGTCGTAATCGGTAGAGACCGTTTCTGGATTGCAATTCACCATAATCGTATGGAAGCCAGCCGCGCGCAATGCAAATGACGCATGAACACACGAATAGTCGAATTCCACTCCTTGGCCGATTCGATTAGGGCCACTTCCAAGAATCATCACTGCTGGTACTTCCCGCGGTGAGACCTCGGATTCGTCTTCATAGGTTGAATAGTGATAGGGGGTGGAGGCTTCAAACTCTGCCGCGCAGGTGTCCACGGTTTTATAGACTGGCCGAATTCCTAAGGCATGACGGATACCGGTAATAACAGTCTCTTCGCTCTTACGTAATTGTGCAATTTGTGAATCAGAAAATCCGTGGCGCTTTGCCCTCTTCAAGGTAAGTACATCTAGCGAACCCGCCGACCTCACCTCAATGGCGACTTCAGTAAGCAGCAAGATTTGATCCAGAAACCATGGATCGATTCTAGTGATCGCATGTATTTCTGCCACGCTCGCCCCAAGAAAAAACGCCCGCTGGACGAAATTGATGCGTGACTCTGTCGGGCTTCTCATGCCCTCTAAAGAGAAAGCCAATTCCGCAGCGACGTCAGCTGCCTCAGACCAATTAAAGGCTGCCCCAGAGCGCTCGAGGGAGCGCAGCGCCTTCTGCAGCGCCTCGGGAAAGTTACGGCCAATCGACATCGCCTCTCCCACACTTTTCATTGTGGTCGTAAGAGTTGTATCTGCCAATGGAAACTTCTCAAATGCAAATCGAGGTGCCTTGACCACTACATAATCCAATGTGGGCTCGAATGAGGCCGGAGTCTTCTTGGTGATGTCGTTCGGTATTTCATCCAGCGAGTAACCGATTGCCAACTTTGCAGCGATTTTTGCTATCGGGAAACCAGTCGCCTTCGATGCCAAGGCACTTGAACGAGAGACCCTTGGATTCATTTCGATGACGATAACTCGCCCACTCAACGGATCGACCGCAAATTGAATATTGCATCCACCCGTATCCACTCCTACTTCGCGAATAATTGCAATAGATAAGTCGCGAAGTCGTTGATACTCCACGTCAGTCAGCGTCATCGCTGGAGCGACGGTAATGGAATCTCCTGTATGAACGCCCATCGGATCAAAATTTTCAATAGAACAGACAACAACAACGTTATCTTTGCGATCTCGCATGAGTTCCAGCTCGAATTCCTTCCATCCGATGATGGACTCTTCGAGCAAAACTTCTTGTGTCGGACTATGACGTAAGCCGGCGCCGCCGATGCGCTCTAGATCCACAAGGTCAAAGGCAATGCCGCTTCCAAGACCTCCCATGGTGAATGAGGGGCGAATCACCACGGGAAAACCGAGTACTTCAGCACCAGAGGCAAGATCTTCTTGGGTGTGACATATATAGCTACGCGCAGATTCACCTCCTACCTTCGCAACGATGCCCTTGAATATCTCGCGGTCTTCACCGCGCCTAATTGCATCGATATTGGCCCCAATAAGCTCAACACCATACTTCTCCAGAATTCCCTCTTCGTGAAGTGCAATTGCAGCGTTGAGGGCCGTCTGGCCGCCAAGCGTGGCCAAGATGGCATCTGGTCTTTCGATCTGAATAATGCGCTCGATAAATTCGGTGGTGATCGGCTCAATGTAGGTGGCGTCGGCAAACTCGGGGTCGGTCATAATCGTGGCCGGATTTGAATTAATGAGTGAGACTCTAATTCCCTCAGCTTTGAGTACGCGACATGCCTGAGTGCCTGAGTAATCGAATTCACAAGCCTGACCAATAACGATGGGACCAGAACCGATAACAAGAATCGATTTGATGTCTAAGCGCTTAGGCATTACTTCCCCAACATTTCGTAAAACTTATGGAAGAGCTCAAGAGCATCATGTGGACCTGCGGCGGCTTCCGGGTGATACTGCACGCTAAATGCCGGCGCATTATCGAGTGCAATGCCTTCGACCACACCATCGTTAAGTGAGCGATGAGTAACACGACCTTTACCGAACGGGGTCTCAAATACATCTTCGGACAGCACAGCGAACCCATGATTATGGGATGTGATACTGATGCGCCCAGTAGCTATCTCTTGGACTGGCTGGTTGAGACCGCGATGGCCAAATCGCAACTTATAAGTGTCGAGCCCTAGGGCGCGGGCGAAAATTTGGTGACCGAAACAAATTCCGAAGAAGGGAATCCCACGTAGAAGTGACTCTTGGACGAGCGCGATGGCGTGAAAAGCTGTTGCCGGATCACCAGGCCCGTTTGAGACGAAGAATCCATCGGGCTGGTCACCAAAGATCTCCGCAATAGAAGAATGAGCTGGATATACAGTTGTAGTGATTTCAAATTTGGCAAACTCTCTCGGAGTATTGCGTTTAATTCCAAGATCCAAAGCGGCCACACGTAGTCTCCCGTGGCCCACTTGATACGGCTTCTGAGTGGAAACTTCGCTCGCAAGTGAAGCACCCAACATCTCTGGAACATCTCGAACGCGCTTGATCATCTCCTCTATTGAGAGCTCCGCTGAGCCTCCTGAAAAGATACCCATGCGCATGGCGCCACGATCGCGCAAGTGACGAGTGAGAGCACGAGTATCTATGTCGCGCGCACCGACTACTCCTTGGCGGAGAAGTGCCTCATCCAAACTTTCTTCACTCCTATGATTCGCCGTTGTCCGTGCGGGATCTCGGACAATAAACCCAGATACCCAAATGCGGTTTGACTCTTCATCGGAGGTATTCATTCCGGTATTACCTATATGTGGAGCAGTCATCACGACGATCTGCCGGTGATAAGACGGATCTGTGAGAGTCTCTTGGTAACCTGTCATTCCGGTGGAAAAGACGGCTTCACCAAAGGTCTCCCCAAGCGCCCCCCACGAGGCACCTTCAAAGACCCGACCATCGTCGAGAACGACCACTGCTTTCATACTTCTCTCACCCGACGAGCTTGCCGTCGAGCACAGTGGCTCGACCGCGAAGGAAGGTAGCTTCGACGTGGCCGTGTAATTCCATCCCAAGGAAGGGTGAGTTCCTACTCTTGGACGCGTTAGCCTCCAACGTGAAAGCAGACTTGCCTCGTGGATCTAGGAGCACTACATGGGCAGGCTCTCCTACAGCTATCGGTCGTCCGTGATCTCGAAGTGATCCAATTCTTGCGGGGCGCGTGGACATTCGATCGCTCACTTCCGCCCATGTCATCAATCCGGTTTCTACCATGGTTGTTTGCACCACAGAGAGCGCGGACTGCAAACCAATCATTCCGAAGGCGGCGCTAGACCATTCGCACTCCTTATCTTCGACGGGATGCGGGGCATGATCCGTGGCAACAGCATCGATCGTGCCGTCGGCAAGTCCTTGTCGAAGCGCTTGAACATCTTCGTCCCGACGCAAAGGTGGATTCACTTTGTAGCGTGGGTCGTATGACCGAGCTAATTCATCGGTGAGAAGTAGGTGATGCGGAGTCACCTCCGCAGTAACCATTACGCCTCGAGATTTTGCCCACCGTACGATCTCAACACTTCCTGCGGTCGAGACGTGGCACACATGTAAACGTGAGCCAACGTGCTCTGCGAGTAGCACATCACGACTGATAATGCTCTCCTCGGCAACCGCCGGCCAACCTCGCAATCCCAATTGTGATGAGACGAAACCTTCATTCATCTGTGCATCTTCAGTCAAGCGCGGCTCTTGGGCGTGCTGTGCAATCACGCCGTCAAACGCCTTCACATACTCCAACGCGCGGCGCATCAATATGGGATCGGCGACACACTTGCCGTCATCACTAAAGACCCTGACGCGAGCAGCACTGTGTGCCATCGCAGCGAGTTCGGCAAGTTGGGTACCGTGTAAGCCCACGGTTACTGCACCCACTGGCCGCACATCACACCAACCTGCTTCTCGGCCTAATCGATACACCTGTTCAACGACGCCCGCGGTATCTGCCACCGGATTGGTATTTGCCATCGCGTGAATAGCAACGAAGCCGCCCAATGCGGCCGCCGCACTACCGGACTCAACGGTTTCACTATCCTCTCGTCCCGGCTCTCGCAAATGAGTGTGCAGATCGACCAGACCCGGCAGGGCGACAAGTCCATCGCAGTCGATGGTACGTACCCCTGTGGGAGCCAAAGGCTTCTTCGAAACTTCACTAATAATGCCACCGTCAATGAGAACGTCGACCTTATCTTCTCCAAGTACTGAAACAGCCCTGAGGAGATAACCACTCATAGGGACACCTCCTCAACAAAAGCTCCACCTAGGAGTAAATAAAGAATTGCCATTCGAACGCTCACACCGTTAGCTACCTGCTCAACAATGACTGATCGCAGCCCATCTGCAGCGCCAGCTGAAATTTCCAATCCACGGTTCATCGGACCTGGATGCATCACGATCGCTTCGGGAGAAAGGGCTGAGGCACGTTTGTCGTCGAGTCCGTATCCCCGTGAATATTCTCGCATCGACGGGAAGAAGGCATTATTCATGCGTTCGCCCTGAACCCGAAGCATCATCAATGCTTCAGTTCTTGGAAGTACTCGATCCAGATCATAAGAAATCTCGCATGGCCACTGTTCAACACCAAAAGGCATCAACGTGGGCGGTGCCACGAGAGTCACCTCGGCACCCAAAGTTGCTAACAAGAGAACGTTACTGCGAGCCACACGCGAATGTAGAACATCGCCAACAATCGTCACACGCACACCTGCAAGATCCCCCTTACTACCGCGCAAATGGCGCCGCATCGTAAAGGCATCTAGCAAGGCTTGAGATGGATGCTCATGAGTACCATCGCCGGCATTTATGACCGAACCGGCGATCCATCCAGAAGCGGCCAATTGGTGTGCTGCACCAGACGCTGAGTGGCGCACGATAACTGCGTCCGCACCCATCGCCTGCAAGGTGAGCGCGGTGTCTTTGAGACTCTCCCCCTTGCTGACACTTGAACCTTTAGCGGTGAAGTTAATGACGTCGGCCGAGAGTCGTTTTGCAGCAGCCTCAAAAGAGATGCGCGTGCGAGTGGAATCTTCGTAAAAGAGGTTTACGACGGTACGCCCACGAAGCGTGGGTAGCTTCTTTACAGGTCCGTCGACCAATTTGGCTAACTCTTCAGCCGTATCAAGAATTAAGATGGCATCGTCAACGTTGAGATCTGAGGCGGAAAGCAAGTGACGTTTCATTCGGCACCACTCGTAGGTGTTCCTGAAATGCTCACCGAGTCGCTGCCATCTGTCTCCATAATCGAAACTCGAACATGCTCTTTGAGCGAGGTAGGCAAGTTTTTGCCAACGTAATCGGCCCTGATGGGCAATTCTCTATGTCCTCGATCTACTAGCACAGCTAATTGCACTTGGGAGGGGCGACCAAGCTCCCCCATGGCATCGAGTGCTGCGCGAATAGTTCTCCCCGAGAAGAGCACATCATCGATCAACACAACTTTCTTGCCATCGATACCACTTGTAGGAATAACGGTGGGGAGCAGTGCGCGGGTAGGCCGTGAACGGAGGTCGTCGCGATGCAACGTGACGTCGATTGTCCCTACAGGAATTGCAATGCCCTCGATATCGGCGATGGCTCTAGCTAAACGTTGAGCAATATGAGCCCCACGCGTGGGAATGCCGAGAAGAACTAGATCTTGTACTCCCTTGTTCTTCTCCAAAATTTCATGGGCGATACGCGAGAGGGCGCGATTGATATCCCCGGAGTCTAAAACCTCACGCTGGGCAACATCCATCGATCTACCTCCTTCTCCGCCTCACAGGACGGCTCGTTAAAGGATGTGGCCCCAACCTATCCGAGAGTGCAGGCGCACTCGCATAGCTCTGCGCGTCGCGGCGTGTCGAGTCCACACCACAGAAAGATCCTCTTGCCCTGGCGCCCCGCACCACCCATAAGATCCACCTCTCCCCGATGAATCCACCTTCCCCAGATGAGAGGTATCAATGGAAGAAAACGAAGTTCTCACTCCCGCCCAAGAGTTGGGAGTACGCCTACGGGAAGTGCGAAAGCAACAGAAGATGAGCCTCAATCAATTGGAGGAACGGAGCGCTGGGCGCTGGAAGAGCGTCGTGGTCGGGTCATATGAGCGCGGCGACCGAGCCATCACAGCCGTCAACCTTGAGCGGTTAGCTGCATTTTATGGCGTACCGGTATCCGAGTTCTTCCCCGACCCCACGCCTGCACAACCGAATACAGTTCCGGTGCGTCCGCTCCTCGACCTCACAGCGCTACGTTCTTCAACGGCGACCACGGTGGCCCCACTAAAGCGATTTGCGCTGGGGATTGAGCGCGCTCGTGGTGATTGGAACGGCCAAGTTCTCTCGATGAGGCGATCAGACATCTCACTACTCAGCATGTTGGCCGCCATGTCACCTAAGGATTACATCTCAGCGTGCGTCTCAATCGGCATCATGCACACTTCTAAAAGTGAACGTTAAGTTCTCGCTCGGTTACTCGCCATTCAAAGAAGAAGCGATCGGTGCTACTCGTCCCAGCAAGCCATTGATATACCCAGGGGAATCATCCGTAGAAAGCGCCTTCGCTAATTCAACCGCTTCATCAATTGCCACAGCAGTGTCTATTTCGGTCTGAAAGAGAATTTCAAAGAGGGCAATGCGAAGAATATTCCTATCAACTGCCGGCATGCGCCCAATCTCCCAGCCTTGTGCGTATGTTTCGATAACTTCATCAATGCGAGATCTATTTGCCAACACGCCTTCAACTAAAACACTGGCGTACTCCCCTACTGGTGGATCGGCCTGTTCCTTGCGCGATGCCAGAATTTCTAATGCGTCGCCATTGCGAATGTCGGTTTCATAAAGCACATCTAGAGCTCGCTTGCGGGCTTTACTTCGAGCCGCCACTTAGTTTGCGCGACCGAGATATGAACCGTCGCGGGTATCTACGCGGATTTTTTCACCATTGTTAATGAAGAGCGGAACTTGAACTTCAACACCAGTTTCAACGGTGGCAGGTTTAGTTCCGCCCGATGAGCGATCTCCTTGTAAGCCTGGCTCAGTGTAGGTGATGGTGAGTTCTGCTGAAGCTGGTAATTCTACGTAAAGAGGATTTCCTTCATGGAGCGCAACTACTGCATCAGTGTTCTCCAGCATGTACTTAGTGGCGTCTCCAACTGTGGTATCTCCGATGGTGATTTGATCGAAATTACCTTTATCCATGAATACATAACCGTCTCCATCGTGGTACAGGTAGGTCATGTCGCGCTTCTCGACAATAGCAACTTCCACTTTGACGCCAGCGTTGAAAGTCTTATCTACGACTTTCCCCGAGAGGACGTGCTTGAGTTTGGTGCGCACGAAAGCTGGACCCTTACCTGGTTTCACATGCTGGAAATCAACCACATTCCATAGTTGACCTTCAAGGTCAAGGGTCATGCCATTCTTTAGTTCGTTTGTCGAGGCCACTTTGACTCCTGTATTCACCGGGCCACTCGGCCGCGCCAGACGATTCTACCTTACGAGAAGATCAGACATTGCCTTCAGGGCTAACCGGTAAGAGTTCATACCAAAGCCCGCGATCACACCATGTGCGACTGCGGAGATGACCGATACATGACGGAATTCCTCGCGGGTATGAGGGTTGGAGATATGGACCTCGATCAACGGGGCGGTAAGCATGGCAGCGGCATCACGAATTGCAATTGAATAGTGGGTAAAGGCCGCCGGATTGATGATGACTGGTAATTGGGTGTCAGCACACTCATGAAGCCACTTGATGATCTCAGCCTCATCATCACTCTGTCTTACTTCTACTTCCAATCCGAGCTCAGCGCCGCTTGCTTCACACATCTGCGTCAATTCTGAGTGAGTCGTGGAACCGTAGACTTCTGGCTCTCGAGTTCCCAAGCGACCGAGGTTAGGGCCATTAATGATTAACACCTTCATGGTTGAAGCCTCTCATAGGCCTGCTGCAGAATCTCCTCATTTGGACCCTCAAGGCGTCGCGTGCTTCCCAGCGCATCTAACACCACAAATCGGAGCGTTCCACCTCTGCTCTTCTTATCGATCGACATAGCGGCTCGCAACGCTTCCCAGGAACCTGCGTAAGTAACTGGAAGCCCGAGGCTGAGCAAAAGAGTCCGATGCAGCGCCACATCTTCAGAGGTGATAAAGCCTGAGGCATGAGCGAGCTCAGCGGCGAAGACCATGCCGATCGAGACCGCATCTCCATGGCGCATCGAATACCGCTCCTGCTTTTCAATCGCGTGGCCAAGTGTGTGACCGTAGTTCAAGATCTCCCGCAATCCAGACTCCTTAAAGTCTTGCGAGACAACGTTCGCCTTCACTTGCACTGCGCGACAAATAAGCTCCTTAAGAAGGACAGCATCTGTCAGCGTCCGTGAACCAGCTGCAGCCACTAACTCCAAAATTATGGGATCGGCAATAAACCCACATTTGACTACCTCGGCTAATCCAGCAGCTAGATCGGCAACGGGAAGTGAAGAGAGAAAGTTCGGGGAGATAAAGACCGCCGTCGGTGAATAAAAGGCGCCTACCAAATTCTTCCCGGCAGCCGTATTAATGCCAGTTTTACCGCCCACCGCAGCATCCACCATGCCAGCAAGTGACGTGGGCACAGCGATCCAATCAATCCCACGCAACCACGACGAAGCCAGGAATCCCGCTAGATCTGTAGTCGCCCCACCACCGATACCTACGATGCGATCGTTACGAGTGAAGCCAGCAACTCCAAGTTGATTCCAGGCGGATTCCAAAAAATCAACGCTCTTTTGCGCTTCTCCGTCAGGCGTGAGGATAAGAGTGGTTTCTGCGCGCGCAGATAATTTGGTCACGAAGTCTTCGAGTTCGCCTCTCGCCAGGCTCTCTGGAATTACTACTGCCAAACGCGCTTCGGGCACAAAAGAGGAAACAAGCGCATCAAAAATTTCATTCTCAATAATTACTTGATACGAACGATCAGCGGCCGCAACGTCGATAATCACGCGGTGGCCCCTAATCGCTCGGCTAAGGCATCCGCGATGATATTTGCAGAAATCTCACTAGTATCGATCTGAATCGTGGCCAACTCCTCATAAATTGCGCGTCTTGCATCCATCAGCTTTTGCCATTGTGCTCGAGGATTGCCGAGCAACAGAGGCCTGTCGCGATTGAAACCTACTCGCGGTGCAGCTCCCGCAAGCGTCACCGCAAGATAAACGGTGGCGCCGCCTTGAGCATTAAAGAGTTTGATTGCGGTACAGACATCGGGATCGAGAATTGAACCACCACCTAATGCGAGCGCCCCATCGCAATTTTGGAGAGAGTCGAGCACCACGCGTCGTTCTAGCAACCTAAAAGCCGGCTCGCCATCGTCGACGAAAATATCAGAGATGGATTTACCCGCATAAAGCTCAATGAGTGCGTCAGTGTCCGCAAATGATTGACCAATACGGTGGGCTAACAACCTACCAACAGTGGATTTTCCTGAGCCCGGCGGACCTATAAGGAGTACGCGTGGAGCCATTAGTACCCGGGAATGCTGTCGAGGTATGCGCGAATGTTTCTTCGAGTTTCGACAAGTGAATCTCCACCAAACTTTTCAATGATGCTGTCCGCGAGTACTAGGGAAACCATCGCCTCTGCTACCACTCCAGCGGCCGGAACGGCACACACATCTGATCGCTGATTGATGGCCTTTGCGGTCTCACCCGTGGAAACGTCCACAGTGTCAAGAGCTTTCGGGACCGTGCTTATCGGCTTCATGGCCGCACGGACTCGCAAGACTTCACCCGTGGACATTCCACCTTCAGTGCCACCTGCACGACCTGAACGGCGAACGAATCGGCCACTTGAAGTGGGATCAATTTCGTCGTGCGCCACCGAACCACGACGCGTCGCAGTACGGAAACCATCTCCCACCTCTACACCTTTAATTGCTTGTATACCCATCAGAGCCGCCGCAAGACGCGAATCGAGGCGACGATCCCAATGAACATGTGACCCCAAACCAGGTGGTAAGCCATACGCCAAAACTTCAACGACGCCGCCAAGGGTGTCACCATCCTTGTGTGCATCCGCAATCTCTGCTTGCATAGCGGCGCTAGCGACCCGATCAAAGACTCGGACTGGATCCGCATCGACGCTGGCTGAATCAGAGGGTTGCGGTATCGGCGCATCTTCCGCAACAGCAGCGGCGCCAATCGAAATCACGTGACTAAAGATCTCGATACCAGCCGCTTGTAAGAGGAAGGCACGAGCGACGCTACCAAGTGCGACGCGGGCTGCAGTCTCTCGCGCACTTGCCCGTTCCAATACGGGCCTGGCGTCATCAAATCCATACTTTTGCATTCCCACCAAATCCGCATGGCCGGGTCTGGGTCGAGTGAGCGGCGCATTTCGTCCTAAGCCCTCAAGAATCTCGGGGGCCACTGGGTCAGCCGACATCACTTCACTCCACTTTGGCCACTCGCTATTGGCCACTTCAATCGCGATCGGGCCACCTTGCGTTAACCCGTGGCGCACGCCCCCTTGAAGAGTGACCTTGTCGGCTTCAAAGCTCTGCCGTGCGCCTCGTCCCACCCCTAGACGACGGCGTGCCAGGTCTCCATCAATCACTGCCGTGGTCACCTCTACTCCTGCGGGCATGCCTTCTAAAATCGCGACCAGTGCGGGTCCGTGTGATTCTCCAGCGGTGAGCCATCTCAACATGGCTACATTCTGGCAGAGGCGGCTAGCGCTTCGCTCCGATTTACCCCGTTTACCGCGAGCAGAAGAGCGTGACGAGTGTGGAAACGGCTAGGAAGGGTGCGAAGGGCACCGCTTTGGAGAGGCGATATCTCCTCACGAGTGAGAAGGCTCCGCCCAAGGCAGCCCCCAACGAGAGCATGAACAAGAACTCTGAGGGTGACCGGAGAAGGAGCGCCAACGGGAAGAGCAACTTGAAGTCCCCGCCGCCCATGCCTAGCGCGAGTGCGAGAACTCCCCAAAGAATGGCAACGAGGGTGGTAAGCCACAGGGCCTTCGAAGAGAGATCACCACCCATTCCTGCGGATATCAATTCCCACAGAAAGAAGAGCAGGGTCACGCGGTGAGGTATTCGCATAGTCCTCATGTCAGAGATGGAGAGTCCAAGCAGAAAGATGAACGCGCCAGAAACTTCGATGATGCCTTGTTGCATGCTGGCAGGGTAGTGACTGGAAAACCGAAGTGAATTACTTTTCCACAGCTTCGAAAAGAATTGATTCCATTTTCTGTTGATCGAAGTCCAGGTGAGTCATGAGGCGGATTTGCTCTACCGCTTGATAAACCAGCAAGGTCTTACCGCTGAGAACTTCGCACCCTCTCCCGGAGAGTGCTCGGGCGAGGGGCGTCGGCCAATTTCCGTAGAGAGCATCAACAAATATCTCAGTTCTTACCGCGCTTGCCGAGTCTTCACTCACCTCGATGAGATCATCACTCGCGCCATCGGGTGTCGTCGAGATGAGAAGATGATCTACCAATGAATCTGCCCTCTCCTTCCAATCCTTGATGACGAGGCGCTTTGATTTATTGCCAAAAGCTTTCTCGATAGATGCGATTCGATGTGTGCTTCTTAAGTAAACGCTTACCTGCACGTCATAAGGCTCGAGGGCGGCCAACGCCGCTCTAGCTGTAGCGCCACCACCGAGGATAGAGACATTCCCTAGCCGAGTTTGTTTCTTGAAGATCTGCGCAAAGCCAAGTACGTCAGTATTAAATGCGCGCCATCTTTCACCATCACGCACAAGCGTATTAGCACCGCCCACGCGTCGAGCAAGCAGATCCACATCATCGGCAAGCTCCAGCGCCTCTTCTTTCAGCGGCATGGTGAGTGAGAGCCCGGTCCATGTCATATCCAATGTCGAGACAAACGGCGAGAGTTCATTTTTTGCTAGCTCATGTCGTTCATAACTCCAGTCAAGACCAAGGAATGCATATCCTGCGAGGTGTAATTGAGGGGATTTCGAGTGCGCGATCGGCGAGCCAAGCACTGCGCACTTCATGCCCCCACCTTAAAGGCTCCAGCGGCGTAGTTTTTCTGATATTCACTTTTCCAACGGTAGAACTCATTTTCAGATGCAGTGAATCGGGTGTCACCGGGCTTAACTGTGATGAAAAAGATCCAAGGACCATCAGCAGGAGAGAGGGCGGCATTGATCGCCTTACTCCCTGGATTACCTATAGGACCGGGTGGTAATCCGTTCTGCTTGTAAGTATTAAAAGGAGAGTTCACGGTGAGGTCCTTATTCGTGACCCTGATCCTGCCTTGTTCTTTGAGCGCATAGAGAACCGTTGTGTCTAACTGCAGGCGCATACCGTCAGCTAGGCGATTGTAAATAACGCGTGAAACCTTGGAAAAGTCTGGTTCATCTGCCTCGGCCTGGATTAATGAGGCGATCGTTAACACTTGCAAAGTTGTAAAATCAGCTGCTCTCGCCCGCTCTTCGACTTGGAGTTCGCCCAATGCGCGCTTGGTCGTTTGAATCATCTGCGCGATCGCTGATTGAGCAGTTGTGTCCCGCGGGAATGCATATGTTGCCGGAAAGAGTGCGCCTTCAACACTCCCCCAAGGGGTCTTCGCATCTTCGATAGCGGCCAAAATTTCTTTTTCGTCGAATCCTTGACCCACCATAATCTTTATGACATTAGAAATGCGTGCACCTTCTGGAATACGTACTACTCCAACTAATCGCGAAGGATCTAGCAACTCTTCCAAAACAAGGTTCGAAACTTGGTGCGCGTGAATCCTTCTTGTTCCAGGTTGCAATGAGAGTGAACGCTTATCCGCCGCAGCTACGTTGAAGAATGCTTCCCACGTCCTCACGATCCCAGCTTTAGACAGTGCGCGAGCAATCTCACTTCCCGACTCACCTGGTGAAATAGTGAAATCAATTTCAGCGGTCGCAGTATGAGCCGGGAAGTCGAGTTCAGGAGGGCGAGAGGTGAAATAGGCGAAGGTTCCGATACCCAACGCGCCCACGAGGATGACGAGGATGACGAGGATCATTCTCTTTTTCAACGGAGCACCTCACCCGGGAGCCGACCGTTCTTTTCTGCGTCAAGAGCACCTTGCAAAATAATGACCGCCGTAGCCTGGTCGATGATCGACTTTGATGTCTTGGCAGTACGACCGCTCTGTCGCAATTGCGCGGCTGCAGAGAGTGTGGTGCTTCTTTCATCAACAAATCGAATCGGTACACCGCAGGTGCGCAAATCCTCTGCAAATGCGCGCACTAGGTCAGCTGACGCGCCCTCCGAACCATTGAGATGCTTGGGAAGTCCTAGAACGATCTCAATGATCTCTTCAACTTCTACAATTCGGGACAACTCTTTGATGGCCACTTCGAGTTGAAGCGTTTCATAGGGCGTAGCTAGCAGACCATGTGGATCGGAGATGGCCACACCTACGCGCACACTTCCGTAATCCAAGCCTAGACGACGTCCAAAGCGCATTACTTGAGCGCTTGTACCGAAGTAGTCACTGTTGCCAACGCGTCAGCAATCTTGGTGATGTCGACACCACCGCCTTGCGCGAGATCGTCCTTGCCACCACCACCACCGCCGAGAACGCTCGCCGCAGATTTTGCCAACTCACCTGCCTTAGCGCCCCGAGTCCGTGCTCCCTCATCTGTTGCAACGATCATAAATGGTTTTGAATCCGCATCGCCGGCAATAGCTACGACAGCATTCTTACCCTTGAGTCGTTCTTTGAGATCAAGGACGAGTTTTCGCACATCATCTGGACCAGCACCGCTAGGGGCGCGATGAGCAATTAACGTGAGTTCGCCAAATGACTTGGCACCCTGGAGGATGACTGCAGCACCTTCTAATAGTTGCGCAGCGCGCATCGATGAGAGGTCCTTCTCTGCATCGCGCAAACGGTTGATGAGGTTGTTGATTCGTTCAGGTAGCTCTTCGGTTCGGGCGCCCTTGATAATTTCCGTTAACGAGTTTAGTAAGGTGTACTCGCGAGCTAGGAACGAATAGGCATCGCGGCCCACTAATGCCTCTACTCGACGAACACCTGCTCCAATCGAGGATTCACCAAGCAATTTAACAATACCAAGCTGGCCAGAGCGCTCTGCATGCGTGCCACCACAGAGTTCACTTGTCCAATCCCCAACACTCACTACGCGAACACTTTCACCATACTTTTCGCCAAAGAGCGCCATCGCCCCCATCGCCTTGGCTTCAGGCAGCGACATGATTTGCGATGTCACCGCGAGGTCATCAGAGAGCACAGCGTTTACCTGAGCTTCGACTTCCTCCATCATGGCGAGTGGGATGGCCCCAGTCGCCGCAAAATCAAATCGAAAACGTCCTGGGGCATTCTCAGAACCAGCCTGTGTAGCTGTTTCGCCAAGATGTTCCCGGAAAGCCTTGTGGACTAGGTGTGTCGCCGTGTGCGCACGCGAAATTGCTCGGCGGCGTTCAATATCGATCTTTGCATGCGCGCCGGCGGAGATTGCGCACGAACCATCAATGACTCGACCACGATGGACGATCAGCCCTGGAAGCGGAGTTTGCACATCATCAATCTCGATGATGGCGCCATCGCTTGTTTGGATGAGACCACCGTCGGCCAGTTGGCCGCCGCCCTCTGCGTAGAACGGAGTCTGTTCGAGAACGACTTCTACCTCATCACCCATCTGAACACTTTGCACCTTCGTACCGTCTTTGAGAAGTCCAACTAGGCGCGATTCGACATCGAGTCTTTCGTAACCCAAAAACTTTGAGGCGCCAGCGCGTTCGAGGATTTCACGATAGGCAGAAAGGTCCGCGTGCGCACTCTTCTTCGAACGGGCATCAGCTTTAGCGCGATCGCGTTGCTCTTTCATCAAGCGTCGGAAACCCTCTTCATCAACGGAAAGCCCAGCTTCAGAGGCCATTTCGAGTGTGAGGTCAAAGGGGAAACCGAAAGTGTCGTGGAGTTTGAAAACTTCATCTCCACCAATTTGTTCCGCACCATTGCTTTTGGTGGCTTGTGCCGCCAGATCAAAAATCTGAGTTCCGGCACGAAGTGTTTGCAAGAAGGACTCTTCTTCCGACACTGCGACGCTTTCAATGCGCTTACGATCTACCTCGAGATCTGGATATTGCGTCGCCATGGCAAGAATACTGGAATCTATGAGTTGGCTCATGACCGGATCGTGGGCGCCTAGTAAGCGCATGTTTCGTACTGTTCGGCGCATCATGCGCCTCAGAACATATCCCCGGCCCTCATTGCCAGGAGTGACCCCGTCACCTATGAGCATCGCGCTGGTGCGCGCATGATCTGCAATAACACGCAACCTCACGTCGGCAAGAGGGTCATTTCCATATTTAACGCCCGTGATGGAACTTGCCCGATTGAGAATCATCATGGTCGTATCGATTTCGTAAATATTTTCTACACCTTGCAAAAGCGCCGCAGTGCGCTCCAGGCCTAAACCAGTATCAATATTTTTAGCGGGTAACTCGCCAAGAATGGGATAATTATCCTTACCTCCACCGGCGCCTCGTTCAAATTGCATGAACACGAGATTCCACACCTCAAGGTAACGATCTTCATCTGCAATAGGCCCGCCTTCACGACCATATTCCGGACCACGATCGTAATAAATCTCGCTGCAAGGTCCGCACGGTCCGGGCACACCCATCGACCAGAAGTTGTCGGCCATATCGCGCCGTTGAATGCGCTCCTTTGGGACACCCACTTGTTTATGCCAGATGTCTGCGGCTTCGTCATCATCAAGATAGACCGTTACCCAAAGCCGCTCTTCCGGAAAACCAAACCCACCGTCAGAAATTGGCTTAGTCAGCAACTCCCAAGCCAGGGCAATTGCGCCCTCTTTGAAATAATCCCCAAATGAGAAGTTCCCACACATCTGGAAGAACGAGGCATGGCGAGTTGTCTTGCCCACTTCGTCAATATCGAGAGTACGTACACACTTTTGTACGCTTGTAGCACGGGGATGAGGAGTTGCTAACTCACCAAGAAAATAGGGCTTGAAAGGAACCATGCCGGCATTGACCAACAACAAGTTAGGGTCATCAGCAATGAGCGATGCTGAGGGCACAACCGCGTGATTGAGCCCGAGCGAATTGCCATTTTCAAAGAAGGCAAGCCAACGTCGTCTGATCTCAGCTGATTCCATTAATGGCTACCCTGAATGATGACGGCGTGTGCGGCGACGAGAACTTTCTTCATTGCCGCGCCCGCGTTCGCGAGTGTTCTTACGGAGTCCCAACGAGAAAGCAGCCGCCTTCATTAAAGGGCCACTCAAAGTATCAGTGAATGACTGAGTTAGTCCGGAGATGCTTTCGGTGGTGCTCTGCACGTTCCGAGTGATCGCATCCACCCTTTCAAGTTGGGTGTTGGTGAGAGTGACTGTGGTGGTGACCTCATCCATGAGGGGCATAGTTTTTCCACCTACCGCCTTGATGACATTTGAAGTTTCATCCAGCACTCGCCCAAGTTTCATCAAAGGCACGGCGAACGCGAGGACAAAGATTAATAACGCACCAGCGGCCACTAAACCCGCGATATCTCCACCGCTCATCTCTACCCCTGCCCTTCACCCATCAAGATCGATTTGATCTTGGTCAAACTCTGTCGTATCCGAGCTTCAAAGCCGCGCTCTGTAGGTTCATAATATTTTCTTCCTTGGAGCGCCTCTGGCAGGTAAGACCCAGCCACCACGCCTTCTGGATAGTCGTGAGGGTACCGGTATGGAGTGCTTTGGCGCGATTCCCGGGCGCCATCTTCGCGCAGCGCCCCCGAATTGGCATCGCGTAACTGGGCCGGGATAGGTCCGGATTTCCCGGCACGCACGTCAGCAATTGCCGCATCGATGGCGAGATAAGAAGCGTTCGATTTAGGGGCGACTGCGAGGTAGGCCGTCGCCTCCGCCAAGATGATCCGGGCCTCGGGCATGCCAATTAAGGCCACTGCGCTCGCTGCCGCAACCGCGACTCCGAGCGCTCCAGGATCAGCCAGGCCCACGTCTTCGCTCGCACTAATCATCAGACGCCGGGCGATGAAACGCGGATCCTCGCCGGACTCCAACATTCGAGCCAAGTAATGCATTGAGGCATCGACATCTGAACCTCTGATGCTCTTGATGAACGCACTTGCCATGTCGTAGTGGGTGTCACCGTCGAGCGAAGCGATCACTCGATCCACTGCCCGTGAAAGAATCACGGTAGTGAGGTGTTCACCTTCGGCAAGTAGCGCCACCCCCGCCTCCAAGTAGGTGAGCGCGCGACGCGCATCCCCTTGTGCGAAGGTAATCAACGCTGTCCGTGCCTCATCGGCCAGTTTGTACTTCTTATCGAGTCCTTGCGAAGCGGACAATGCACGATCTATGAGTATCCCAATCTCCTGATCAGAATGGGCGCGCAACGTGATGAGGAGTGATCGCGAGAGTAGTGGCGAGATAATGGAAAACGATGGATTTTCGGTAGTTGCCGCCACAAGAGTGACCAATCTATTTTCAACCGCTGGAAGCAATGCGTCCTGCTGCGCCTTACTAAATCGATGCACCTCGTCGATGAAGAGCACCGTCTCGCGCCCCGAGGAACCCAAATCAAATCTCGCGCGCTCTAACGCCTCGCGCACTTCCTTCACGCCAGCCGAGACGGCAGATATCTCCACGAATTCTCGAGCACCGCTCTGCGCGATGAGCTGAGCAAGAGTCGTTTTGCCCGAACCGGGAGGGCCGTACAGGATGACACTCGACATCGATCCTGGAACACCATCTATCAATCGACGTAGCGGCGCCCCTTCGCCTAAAAGATGATCCTGGCTGACCACCTCACCGCGGGTAGTGGGGCGCATGCGGGCCGCCAACGGGGCAACGGTATTTCGGGGCGTATCGAAGAGCACCCGCTTAGCCTAATCGGGATTACGATCACTATGTGGCGACGCATCTCACCTTCCCCGAGTTATTAGCAACTGCCGAAAAACTCTTCGGGAGAAATAACTACGTACGATTCGCTATTGCCGAAAACCGATTTGCCGACGCCATCTTCGATGATGAGACCATATGGATCACCAACAATGAAGGCTTTGGGATCGCTCTAGGGACAAAGGCAGGATCGTTGACTGAATGGCAACGCTTCACTCTTCCACGCACAGCGCAGCCTCCCGAGGGGTCGCTGATACGCGGAACATGGGATTTCTACGTAGCCTCGTCCCTTCCCACACACGTAAGCATGAGAGCAATAACTCCCCTCCCCGATGAGTTGATCGCTAGTTTCCTCGCACTCCATTCACCTGATGCCTCCGTCGCTCCCGGCGACCCAGAGGTGCTTTCTTGGGTCTATACGCTCGACACCTCTGAAGAAATCTCAGCCCTGGGTGCCATCGTCAAATGGCAATCAGGTGAACTCTGCCTTGCCTCAATTGCGACACACAGCGCACAGCGTGGAAGAGGTTTGGCAACGTTCCTTGTTTCAAAGATGGTGGAGACGTGCGCCGCCCTGGGAGCACATCGCGTTGGCCTAGGTGTCTACGCTGAGAACGATGCGGCCAAACAGGTTTACAAGAAGTGTGGATTCACTCTCATCAACGAATTCACCAGCTACTCAAGGAGTTAGAGCAGCACTGGCAACGCAATATCGGGCTTATTGTGTGCCTGATGTGCGTTCAATGCTGCAACGTGATACTCCTCAAGTAGTACGTGATTCTCTTTACGTGCATAAGGGCGACCATCAACTACAGCACCTTCTGCGCCTTCAATGACTGCCGTTACATCCTCACCTGAGAGAGTCTTGTAGGTTTCCAACGCATGTGCCACCGCCAGCACGGAGACACGATGAGCTGAAAGCAACTCTTCCGACTTCTTTAGCAACATCGAAAGGTTGTCTTCAATGCGATCAGCAAGAGCGCGACGCATTTCCTTTGCAGAATCCTCTGCGCCTTTGCCTTTCCCTCCTGGCGTACCCACTTCGAAGCGACGGTTCGAAGCATGTGATGAGACAGTCGAGCCCATGCCCCAATGACCTTCCATAAAACTAGCTACCGTCGTCGCGCTTTCAAGGTCACCTGAAACGCCAGAGGAATTATCTCCCCCGAAAAACATTCGTTCTCCAGCTAATGACGCGAGAGAAACGAGAACATCTGCTTCATATTCGCTTCGCCAATGAGTGAATTGATCATCCGGTGGAATGCTTGCCACCATGCCAAGATAATCAGAACCCTTTTCGATGGTGGCTAAATCGATGGACATGTGTTGGCGAACCGTATGCGCCATCACTGCGTGGCAGGCTTCGTGGATCGCCACTGCGTGACGTTCACGTTCTATATATTCCACGTCTTCCGGTGGTCCGAGCTCCTTCAACTGTTTCGCACGAACGACATCGGGCCAAGTGATGTACTTTCGATCACTACGAATCGCAATGATGAGCGCTTCGTTAATGGTGTCTTTAATGGACGCGCCTGTTGCGTACGGCGTGATTGTCGCCAACTTATCAATGTCTTCTGCCGTGAGGGTGTGTGAAACTTTGTCCAAATAACCCTGATAAGTACGCACGCGGCCGGCCTTGCTCGGATACCCGACCCGATATATGCGATCAATACGACCTGGGCGGAGAAGCGCTTCGTCAAGAGCTTCAGGCATATTCGTGGCCATTACAACAAGAATTCGATACTTCGGTGGCTCCTTTGGGCGCATTCCTAGAACCCGTCGGATCACCCGATTGAAGAAACCCCGTGGCTTACGTAGACCGGAGAGTTCGGTAAGCAATGCTTGCAAAGTACCCATACCGCCATTACCACCACCACCGGCAGAGCCCATCACGAAGGATTCGCGCACCAGGAGAGAGGCTGTCGTGGGTGAGAGGTAATTTCCACCGTGACAAGCTTCACCAAAAATAGCTGGCGTTGGTGAAGACATGGCGCCTGGTCCACCAGCGCGCACCAAACCGCGATTGCCGAGCGAGTCTGCTTCATCGAAGAAAACCACCACGCCGCCATAACGCAAAGCTAATTTGCGAAGCTTGCGGAAGAGTCCCTTAACCTTGAGGACGCCAACTCCAAAAAACATATTGCTAAATGCGCCTGGATCCACAAAAACAAATGGCTTACCAGTTTCCCCCGCAATGGATTCGGCCATGAGAGTCTTTCCCGTTCCGGGAGGACCCCAGAGCAGCACGCCGCCAGGTACATATCCACCGTGGGCTTCGATCTCCTCAGGGCGTTCAAGGAACATGAGATTTTCACGAATCCGATTGAGTACGTGATCTTGGCCCCATACGTCGGTAAAACGAGTCTTAATGTCGTCCGGGAAGTAAGTGTCAATCCCGCCGCGGGAGAGGAACCAGAACATGGCGACAAATTGAATCAAGATGAAGACCACAGCGAAGGCGAGTTGAGCGATAATTGGCAGCGCAGACCAGAGAGCCTTCGGCGCATAGAAGAGCGCCTTCACGGGCGGCTCCTTATAAATAGCCCCAAGCACAACTGCCAATAGTGCAATCCAAAGTAGAAACTTTATCGCGCGCGATAATCGATAACGATTCCAGTCACTGACCCTATGGACCAAGCGATCAATGAAAAGAAAATATTTTCCCCACCCGCGGTGATAAGGAGCTGCTAATTCCGAGACCAGAAAATGAATCTGACGAAGTACTTCGATAAGGACTAAGACGAAGATCCACTTATGTTGCAACGAAACGTTGTAGGCGGCGTCGGCAAAGGAAAGAATCGGATTGTCTGCCATTGCAGCCCATACCAAAACAAACCAGACCATCGCAAAGATGATGAGAAACTTGAAGCGATCAATCGGCGTCAAGTGAACGCGCGTTACGCGATCAGAATCCCTCAACCGGCTTTGCTGGTTATCCACGAGCTCCCCTTACAACGAGCGAGGCCGAGATGGCCTCGATGGCCTTTTGATTCTTCTGATAACAACTCTCCGAGCAGCGCACCACAAGGAGGTATAGCGTATTGCGATCTGGCGAGAGAAGCGCATTTTGATCAACCACCTGCGCGACTCCTCCGTCTTGACTGAACGAGTAAGTCGCGTGCACGCCGGTGGCCCCCTTGAAGGTGACCTCCTCGTCCAAGAGCGAGGTGAAAATGGCGAGCTTCGGGTCGGTGGCCCACTTGGTGATGGGAAAAATGGCATCCCTGAGGGTGTTAAGCGAGACCGAGTCACGCTCTTCCGTGTAGAGATCGCGCACCCTGATGTAGACGATAGGAAGGTCGCTCGGCTTGGCAGAGAATACTTGCGCGGCGGAGACTTTCCCAGGCGCAAAAGCTGCTTGCCAACGCACTACCGCCAAACGATCCAACGCCGCTTGATCTGTGTTCTTCGCCTCAAACTTGGCCAGCACCTTCTCCGGCACTTCACTCCAATTTCGCGGAACCTTGAAATAGATACCGTCGCTGCTGAGTGCGGGATATTGATCGACAGGAGCGCTGCAGCCAACCAGTACACAAGCGAGTGCGAGCACACCTAAAGTTCGACGCCCCACCGACACCACCTCGCGTGTTTCTAAGCCTTCAACGCAGGAGCGTCGATGCCAGCCTCACGTCGCTGGGCAGTGGTTATTGGTGTCGGAGCACCAGTGAGTGGATCCCCACCGCTCGCCGTCTTGGGAAAAGCAATTACCTCACGGATTGATTCAACCCCCGCCAAAAGAGCCACCAGACGGTCTAGCCCGAGGGCAATGCCACCATGCGGAGGTGGTCCATAATTGAAGGCCTCAAGCAGGAAGCCGAATTTGCTCTCTGCTTCTTCGCGAGTGAGCCCGATAACGTCAAATACTTTCTGCTGGATATCGCCACGGTGAATACGGATAGAACCGCCGCCGATTTCCGTACCGTTGAGCACGATGTCATATGCGTAGGCCAGCGCGTTGCCTGGGTCTGTTGCAAATGTTGATTCAAATTCTGGCTTGGGACCGGTAAACGGATGATGTACTGCAGTCCAACCACCGCTATCCGTCTCTTCAAACATCGGCGCATCAACGACCCAGAGGAACTCCCACTTTGAAGCATCAATTAAGTTACAACGTTTGCCAATTTCGATGCGGGCAGCGCCAAGGAGTGCTAGCGAGGAGTTGCGATCTCCGGCCGCAAAGAAGATGACATCGCCATTTTTCGCCCCGACCAAGTGTGGCAAACCCGCGCTCTCTGTTTCGGAAAGATTCTTTGCAACCGGCCCGGAGAGCGTGCCATCTTCACCAATAACCACATAGGCCAATCCCTTAGCGCCGCGGGTCTTTGCCCACTCTTGCCAGGCATCGAGTTCCCGGCGCGCTTGCGAGGCACCACCTGGCATGACAACTGCTCCCACATAATCCGCCTGGAATACGCGAAATGTGGTCTCTTTGAAATGGTCGGTTACTTCAACAAGCTCGAGTCCGAATCGCAAGTCTGGTTTGTCAGATCCAAAACGAGACATCGCATCGGCGTACGTCATACGAGGCAAAGGAAGAGTGATTTCGTAACCAAGCACCTCTTTCCAGACACTTGAAACTACGGCTTCACCAAGCTCAATGATGTCGTCTTGATCGATGAAGCTCATCTCAATGTCGAGTTGTGTGAACTCTGGTTGGCGATCTGCGCGGAAATCCTCGTCGCGGAAACAACGAGCGATCTGGTAATACCGCTCCATTCCCGCGACCATCAATAATTGCTTGAAGAGTTGTGGCGACTGTGGAAGCGCATACCAACTCCCTGGTTGCAAACGAACAGGAACTAAGAAGTCACGGGCACCCTCCGGAGTGGAACGTGTGAGGTTTGGCGTTTCAATCTCGAGGAAATCGCGCGCCTCCATCACCTCTCGAATCACATGCGTGACTTTCGAACGGAGACGTAGCGCCTTTGCAGGACCTTCTCGACGAAGATCTAAGTAGCGATAGCGCAAGCGCACCTCTTCGCCAATATTGCCGGCAACTCCACCGTCAATCGGGAAAGGAAGTGCAGCAGATTCACTCAGGACTTCAATCTCAGTGACTAAGACCTCGATAGCTCCAGTAGGCAACTCGGAGTTTTCATTGCCCGCTGGGCGGAGCGAAACCTTGCCGACGACCTTGAGACACCATTCGGCTCGCAGATCGTGCACGAGGTCGGTCTCATGAATAACGACTTGGACAACTCCTGAAGAGTCACGAAGATCTATAAATGCCACTCCACCGTGATCGCGGCGGCGAGAGACCCAACCTGCGAGAATTACTACGCTCTCCGCATCAGTTGCACGAAGAGTGCCGGCAGCGTGGGTGCGTATCAAGTTTGCCTCGCAAGAAGTAGTTCGGAAAGGTTCTCCATCGTAGCCGGAATTGACTCACCGGTTGACATCTCCTTGAGGGAGAGAGCACCAGAGGCAAGTTCACTCTCCCCGATTACTAAAGAAAATTGCGCCCCAGACTTATCGGCCGCTTTCATGGCGCCCTTGAGCCCACGGTCACCGAAAGAGAGATCAACTAGTAGTCCTGCAGTACGCAATAAGTCAGCTAGGACCAATGCTTTGCGCCGGGCTTCACTTCCCATAGGAACAATGAAGAGATTCAAGTGCACGGTTTTCAAGGTGCCTTGTTCTGCGCGGATGGCAAGCAAAGTGCGATCAATACCAATACCAAAGCCTATGCCACTTAAATCTTGCCCACCAAGTTCGGCCATCAGCCCGTCGTATCTTCCACCTCCGCCGATACCCGATTGGGCACCTAAGAGCGGATGCACGAATTCGAAAGTCGTGCGAGTGTAGTAATCAAGCCCACGTACCATTTTTGGTGCGATCGTGTACTGAATCTTCAGATCATCTAGATGTTGACACACAGAGGCAAAATGTTCCGCACATTCCTCACACAAATGATTCTTCATAAGAGGCGCGTCTTTAAGCATTTCACTCATTTCAGGACGCTTGTCATCAAGAACGCGAAGTGGGTTAAGAGCCGCCCGCTTTCGCGTGGCCTCATCGAGTGGAAGGTCTGCCAAGAAGGCCACGAGAAGTTCTCGGTATTGCGGTCGACAATTCTTATCGCCAAGTGAGGTGAGATCAAGACGAAATTGAGTAAGCCCTAACCCTTGGTAGCCCCGATAGGCAACAGAAATCACTTCAGCATCAAGAGCTGGATCCTCTGATCCAATCGCTTCGATTCCCACCTGGAAAAACTGTCGATAACGACCCTGCTGAGGACGTTCAGCACGGAAAAATGGTCCGGCATACCAAAGCTTGACCGGTAATTGACCGCGGTCCAACCCGTTTTCAATCGTT
The DNA here is from genome assembly GCA_037138535.1 of Actinomycetes bacterium. Taxonomy (GTDB): domain Bacteria; phylum Actinomycetota; class Actinomycetes; order Nanopelagicales; family Nanopelagicaceae. The sequence goes on along the minus strand of JBAXIG010000007.1, from coordinate 12,276 downwards.
GCGCGAATCACACCCACGGTTCCTTCCGGACGCAGGGATATCGATCTACCTCCGCGATCGTCGAAGGTGTACATCTCCTTGGAGACCACATCCGTGGACTCACCTACTCCTCTAGTGAAGAGCGCCGTGTCTTCAAAAACTGGAACTTCTGCATATAGATAACCAGCACGAATTGCGGGCTCAGAGAGACCATCTTTTACTGCAAGGAAATCAGCCGAATCTGGTGGCAGGTACTCCGCCACTCCTTTCGGCGCTTGAAAGGAAGGGCGCGCCATTAGATCCGTCCTTCAATAGCGGCCGCTAAATACTCATTATGTAAACGCTCATCACCAATAGTGGTCGTGGGACCATGTCCTGGGAAGACTCGATACGCATCATCCAACTCAAAGACCTTGAGAAGTGAGGTGCGCATTTTCGCCGGCGAACTTGTAGGAAGATCAGTGCGACCAATACCGTTATTGAAGAGCACATCACCAGAGAAGAGCAATCCTGCGCTCTCTTCGCGAATACACACCGAACCTTCAGTGTGGCCGGGTGAGTGGTCGAAAATTAATTCCATTCCCGCAAGTTGGATCTTCATTCCATCATGTAGCTCTATCACCTCATCTGGTTCACTGAAAGTAAGGTGTTTGAAAAGATGAGTCGTTTCAGGTGAGAGCGCTCGTTCTGGATGTGCGAGTAATTCTCGATCGGCGGAGTGGATGTATGCCGGAATCCCAGACTTTGCTGCTAAAGGCTGAATTGAAAAAGTGTGATCAAGATGTCCGTGCGTTGCGATGATCGCGACCGGGTTGAGGTGGTGTCGGTCGAGGGCGTCTTCGATTGCCCGCACCAGATCAGGATTGGCAATGCCCGGATCAAAGACCACGCACTCGCTATTGGCCTGAGGCGCCAAAATCCAGCAATTTGTTGCGTAAAGCTCGGCAACGACCTGTTCAATTAGCACGGGGCAAGGCTACCTAACGGAGACGCTAGACTTTCGCCCCTGAGCCTCGCGCCCGGCAAGTACCGCAAACTCCTTGCCGGAACCCGAGATCGACCCGAGTTCAACCCGAGTTCGCCCCAAATATCGACCCAGGATTCACCCAGAGACGAAGAAGTGTCACAGAAGGAGAGAGCTATGGCCGCCCCCGTACAACGCAAAGGTGGAAGCACCCGTCGCCCACGCGCCCCTCGTGTCGCCCCCGCGCAAAAGAAAAAGGGCGCATTCACCCCCGGTGTCATCGCTACCTTGCTCGTCCTGATCCTGCTTGGCACTACCGCCGTGCTCGTGGGCTCAGGGGCCTTCACCAAAAGTGCCACCCCAATCGCTTCACCTTCCAACACCCCAGCCCCCTCAGTTTCTCCTTCTGAATCCCCGGCCAACGCAGAAAGCAGTACCGCAAGCGCTTCTGCCACACCTGCCCCGAATTCACCGAATTCACCGAATGCACCGACAGCCTCACCATCAGCCTCAAGTGCGCCGACATCCGCTTCCACTGCCGCACCCACCACCGTTTCCAGCGTGAATTGCACCTACACGCGCTCTTCCGGAGGTAGTGAGAAGTTCACTGGACTCCCGCCCGCAAAGGCCACCCCAGGAACAAAGACCGCCACTGTGGTCACTAACCGCGGCACCATCGTCGCCCAGCTCTACGCAACGGCGCCTTGTACCGTAAATTCCTTCGCCTTCCTGGCGAGCAAGAGCTACTTCGATGGCACCAAGTGCCACCGCCTCCTCAATGCCCCTGGATTCACCGCTCTCCAATGCGGCGATCCATCTGCGACTGGTTCTGGCGGCCCCGGATACGCCTTTGCTGACGAAAATCTCACCGGAGCAACATATTCCCGAGGCACCCTGGCGATGGCCAATGCTGGAGCTGGCACCAACGGCAGCCAATTCTTCTTCGTCTTCAAGGATTCCCAGTTCTCACCAAATTACACCCCGTTCGGCAAGGTCGTCTCGGGCCTCGACGTACTCGATGCCATTGCTGCCGAAGGTACAGATAATGGGCAGAGTGACGGAGCCCCCAAAAAGACCGTTACGCTCTCGTCTGTAAGAATTCAATAACCCACCCATCCACCTGCCGACCCGTCAGCTATCTAGCGCAACGAAGGACCTGTCATGATTGATCAAGTAACCCCCGCCCCAGTCCCACAATCAGCGGCAGCAGCCCTCGTTGGAGATCCATCCTCATTTGGTCGTGTGGGCGAAGACGGCACTGTGTACGTGAGCACCGAATCTGGCGAACGCGCCGTCGGCTCATATCCTGGCAAGAGCAATGAAGAAGCACTCGCCTACTTCGTCCGTAAATTCGAAACACTCGCTGCCGAGGTCGCGTTAACGGCAGATCGCTTACGTAACGGCGCCATGCTTGCTGAAGATGGCGAAGAAGCCATTAAACGCTTACGTCAGCAAGTTGAAAGTATCAACGCAGTCGGAAATCTTGCCGCTCTCAAGATTGCTGTTGAGAATATCTCTCCTCTTGCCGCGATACGACGAGAAGAAGAAGTCGTTCGCAAGGCCGCTGCCGCGGAAGCCAAGCAAGCCGCGCGCGCAGAGGCGAAGGTCCTCAAGGAAAAGTTGGTCGTTGAAGCCGAAGAAATTTGTGCCACCGATGCCTGGAAAGTTGTGGGCGATCGTCTCAAGGTCTTACTTGATGAATGGAAGCAAGCCACCCGACTCGATAAGGCAACGGACGAAGCGCTGTGGAAGCGTTTCTCCACCGCTCGTAACGCATTCGACAAGCGCCGTCGCACCCACTTCGCCACGCTAGACAAGCAACGTAGCGAATTTGTCGGTGCCAAAGAGAGTCTTATCGCCGAGGCTGAAAAGTTGGCTACCTCTACCGACTGGGTCAATACTGCGCGCAAATACAAGACACTCATGGACTCTTGGAAGGTCGCTGGCCGCGCAGGCAAGGCTGACGAAGATAAGTTATGGAAGCGTTTCAAAGCCGCACAAGACGCCTTCTTTGCTGCCAAAGAAGCGGATTTTGCTAGGCGGGAAGAATCATTCTCCGCAAACCTTGCTATCAAGGAAGCACTCCTGATCGAAGCGGAAGCACTCCTGCCAATCTCTAAACTCTCAGACGCCAAGCGTGGGCTACGTGCCGTCCAGGAGAAGTGGGAGAAAGCTGGTCAACTCCCTCGAAATGTAAAAGATAAGTTTGATGGGCGCTTGCGAGCAGTTGAAAAAACGATCCGTGAAGCAGATCAAGAGGATGCCCAACGGACAGATCCGGTGGCTCGTAAGCGTGCTGAAGAGAGTGTTGCCAAACTCGCCGAAGCTGTTGCTGGTTACGAAAAGCAAGAAGCCAAGGCGGCGGCAGCTGGCGACGCCAAGAAAGAGAAGGAGGCACGGGAAGCTGCCGATGCTCGTCGTCTCTGGTTGGCCGAAGCTGAGAAATCACTCGCGCAGTACAAGTAACGCTACATGTTGGTGACGCGATAGACGTCGTAGACGCCTGAAATATTTCGCACTGCCTTGAGCACCGTCTCAAGGTGAGTAGCGTCCGCCATCTCAAATGTGAATCGTGAAAATGCAATGCGATCTTTCGATGTGTGTACCGCGGCACTCAAGATGTTTACGTGCTGATCGGAGAGGGTGCGGGTGACATCTGAAAGTAGTCGTGCTCTGTCTAGGGCTTCCACTTGGATATTGACTAAGAAGAGCGAGAGGCTCGACGGCGTCCACTCGACTTCAACTTTCCTTTCGGGTTCGTGCTGCAACATCGCCTTGCCGTTTATGCAATCATTTCGATGAACCGAGACGCCACTCGCCCTGGTAACAAAGCCATCAATGGCATCACCTGGAACCGGTGTGCAGCACTTAGCCAGCTTGATCCAAATATCTTCGCTCCCCTTGACTGATACGCCAGGATCTCCCACCCGACGCGAACGGCGAGGAGCAGAGAGCACTGTCTCAGGGGCTTCATCTACTTCATCGGCGCCTGCTATCACCGTAAGTTTGCTGATGATGCTGGCCGCAGAGACGTGACCATCACCCACTGCTGCATAAAGCGCATCTACATCGGTGTATCTCAGGTCATGAGCGAGTGCGAGCAGCGACTCCCCCGAAAGCAACTTCTTCAGCGGTAATCCCTGTTTGCGCATGGCGCGAGCTATTTGATCTCGACCGGAGTCAATCGCCTCTTCGCGTCGCTCCTTGGTAAACCAAGCTTTGATCTTGTTGCGTGCGCGCGGGCTACGGACAAAAGCCAACCAGTCCTGGCTTGGTGCCGCGTTCTCAGATTTATTGGTGAATACCTCGATCACATCACCGATTTGTAACCGTGAATCGAGCGGAACTAGTCGGCCATTTACTCGAGCGCCCGTACATCGATGTCCGACGTCGGTATGTACGGAGTAGGCAAAATCGACAGGTGTTGCACCGGTCGGCAGGGCAACCACATCGCCCTTGGGGGTGAATACATAGACCTCGGATGAGTTGAGATCAAAACGTAACGACTCAAGAAATTCGCCAGGGTCCTCAGTCTCTCTCTGCCAATCATGGAGACGCTTGAGCCACTCCATCTCAGAAGCAGCGTTTGGATCGACGCCACCCTGTTTATATTTCCAGTGGGCAGCGATTCCATATTCAGCGCGTCTATGCATATCGTGTGTGCGAATTTGGATTTCTATAGGCTTACCTTCAGGTCCGATTACCGTTGTGTGAAGTGATTGATAAAGGTTAAACTTTGGCATCGCAATATAATCTTTGAAGCGACCAGGTACCGGATTCCAGCGTGTATGTATGGTTCCCAACGCCGCGTAACAATCTTTCACATCGTCTACCAAAACTCGCAGACCCACCAAGTCATAAATATCTGCAAAGTCGCGACCGCGCACGACCATCTTTTGGTAAACCGAGTAATAATGCTTAGGCCTGCCAGTCACTTCAGCAATAACGCCTGCCGAGGCTAGATCTCCATTCACAGTTTCTAGCAAATGGGCAAGATGCCCCTCTCGACTTGGCGCACTCTCGGCAACCAGGCGAGATATCTCCTCATACATCTTTGGATAGAGCGTTCCAAAAGAGAGGTCTTCCAACTCCCACTTAATCGCGTTCATTCCCAGGCGATGCGCGAGCGGGGCATAAATCTCAAGAGTCTCCTTGGCTTTCCTTTCGGCGCTCTCTGCCGAAACGTATCGCCACGTCCGAGCGTTATGGAGACGATCTGCGAGCTTGATCACAAGTACCCGAATGTCGCGAGCCATTGCGACAACCATCTTACGAACCGTCTCAGCTTCAGCAGCTTTACCAAAAGTAACTTTGTCTAATTTGGTAACGCCATCGACGAGTTCGGCAACTTCTGCGCCAAAATCGCGCTTCACTTGCTCAAGGGAATAATCCGTATCCTCGACAGTGTCGTGCAAGAGCGCAGCAATCAAAGTGGGTGTGTTCATTCCGAGATCTGCCAAAATGCCGGCAACAGCCAAGGGGTGCGTGATGTATAACTCTCCGGACTTTCGTAATTGGTCGCGGTGTGCGTGGGCGGCTACTTCGAAGGCGCGTTTTAGGTCCGCAGTGGGAGCATTTGGGTAATTTGTTGAAAGAGCGGCCAGCAGCGGGGCCAGTGCAATATCGACATCGACCGCAGCTATCTGGGCAGAATTGGCAACGTGCTCCTGAGTCATGCTCAGATTCTAGTTGCCATGCGCGTATTAGCGGCGGCTCTTCTTGCGCTTGGGTTGATTACGAGGCCCACGAGGGGCTAACGATGCTCCAGCATCGCTACCAGCGCTCACTTCGACGCTCTCTTTAATGGAGCGTTGCCCCACTCGTTTGGCCAAAGCCTTCATCGCTGGCTCACGCTCGCGCAAAGCGGCGAGGATGGGAGTAGCGATAAAGATAGAAGAGTAAGTACCTGTGGCAAGTCCGATAAAGAGTGCCAAAGAAAGATCTTTGAGAGTACCCGCTCCTAGAAGCCCGGCGCCCACAAAGAGAATCGAGGCCACCGGCAGAAGCGCAATCAGCGAGGTGTTAAAGGAGCGCACCAATGTTTGATTGACCGCCAAGTTGGCCGCTTGCGAGTAGGTCATACGAGACCCTCCAGCAATCGTTCTCGTATTTTCGCGAACCTTGTCAAAGACGACCACGGTGTCATAGAGGGAATAGCCCAAAATGGTGAGGAAACCAATCACGGTTGCCGGCGTTACTTCAAATCCTACGAGTGCATAGATACCCACAGTGATGAAGACATCATGAATCACCGCGACAATCGCAGCAATCGCCATCTTAGGCTCGAAAGCGAGGGCGAGATAGAGAACCACAACTATCAGGAAACCGAAGAGACCATAGAGCGCTTTCTTGGTAATTTCAGCTCCCCAAGATGGCCCGATCAATTGATAATCGACATCGTTGGCAGAGACATCAAACTTCTTAGCAAGTGCATCTTGAATAGCGGCTGGCTCTCCAGCCTTAAGAATTCCAGTTTGAACGCGAACCTTATCGTTGCCAATGATTTGAACAACTGGCTCAGAAGATAGTCCAGTGGACTTCACTGCTTCGGTAGCTGCAGCGATAGAAACACCGGCCTTTTTCACGCTAAAAGATGCCCCACCTTTGAACTCAATTCCAAGGTGAAGACCTTGGATCGAGAGCACCACGATCGAGATAAGGATCAAGGCTCCTGAGAAGGCGTACCAACGCTTGCGCTTGCCAATGAAATCAAATGAAAGCTCGCCATTGTATAGACGCGCACCGAATGAGCCGGCCATTACGCCTCCTCTGCTAGTGAAGTGGTGACTCGCTTAGAGCCAAGGCGTTTGGGAGAGAGCCCACTCAGTGGATGGCCCCCACCGAAAAACTTCGTGCGAGCCAACAGGGTAAGTACGGGCTTGGTGAAGAGGAATACCACCACCAAATCGATCAGAGTTGTGAGACCGAGAGTGAATGCAAAGCCCTTCACTCCACCCACCGCAAAGAAATAAAGCAAAACAGAGGCAATGATCGAAACTGAGTCGGCCACGATAATGGTCCGACGTGCGCGCACCCAACCACTCTCTACGGCACTCCTCAAAGAACGTCCATCACGTACTTCGTCACGCAGTCGCTCAAAGAAAACGATAAACGAGTCGGCCGTGATGCCGATCGAAACAATCGCACCCGCAATCCCCGCGAGGGTTAACGTGAAACCAATGCCCTTGCCGAGCACCAAGAACATCAACATCGTCAGCCCACCAGCTACTGCCAGCGATCCAACAGTCACCAGCCCGAGGCCGCGGTAATAGAGCAGTGAGTAAAGGAGTACGAGGATCAAGCCGATTAATCCAGCTAAAAGACCAGCATGAAGTTGGTCGGCACCGAGCGTAGGAGAGATCTGTTGCACTTCACCTTGGTCAAATGCAAGCGGAAGAGCTCCGTATTTCAGCACGTTAGCCAAATCAGCAGACTCAGGTTGTGAGAAATTGCCCGTGATCTGCGCGTTACCAGCGGTAATCGCAGAAATGATTCGTGGCGCGGAGTAAACCAAGCCATCGAGGACAATGGCGACTTGATTCTGCGGAGCAGGGAGTGAAACTACCCGAGAAGTGAGGTCACCAAATTTTGATGTTCCATCACCGTTAAAATTGAGGCTCACCATCCAGCCGCCGCCACCTTGTTGATCCAGGACGGAGGAGGCAGTCGTGACATCGGCTCCAATCACCTTCGCAGGTGCTAATAAATATTTCGCTGTTCCGAAGCGATCACATGAAATGAGGGACGCGTTCGAATCATCTCCGGCCCCGCCTTGGAGATTCTCTTTCTTGGTGCAGTCATAAGCAGCATATTGCGCCTTCAATGCCTCCGAGATATCGCCAGTTGCCGCAGTCGCAGTGTCAACAGCACTCACTCCAGGGACTCCAGAGAGGAGCACTTGACGGAATCGAAGCTCAGCGGTTTTTCCCACAAGCTCAACGATTCGACGGCCAGTGTCACCGGGAACTGAAATCACGATTTGTCGATTCGTGCCACTACCCACAGCAGTCACTTCTGATTCCGCGACGCCAAACGCGTTGACGCGCTGCCGAATGATGCTCACAGCTTGATCGATCGATTCAGAGGTCAACTTTCCTTGCTTATCACCTTGCGCTATGCGTGGAATCAGCGTCAGCGAATTGCCGCCACGAAGATCAAGGCCCAACCGCACGCTCTTGGCACCCTGAATGAAAACGGTGGCCCCGAGAGCAATGATGAAAACGAAAAGAATCAGGAGCGCCCGACTGGGGCGCGATGAGGTAGGTGTTGCCATTTAGTCGGCCTTCTCAACTTTCGTGATGGCGCCCTTGGTCCACGTGGTGTGCACACCCGGGGCTATCTCCAAAACAACTTCGGTATCACCCATCGAAATAATGGTGCCTTTGATCCCACTCGACGTGATGACGCGAGCACCCGGTCCGAGCGCGGCGATCATCGCGACCATGGCGGCCTGCTTCTTGCGGTTGGGTCGGAGGATGAGAAACCAGAAGGCAACAGCCATCAAAAGCAGCGGCAGCATCGATTGAATCTGCTTCACAGGCGAACTCCTCGGCGTTAGACCCGACCAGGCGGATCGGTGGGCTCCGCAATTCTAGGGGTACGGGCAGCTCCTACCGAACCCTTCGACCCCCCAGCGATCATTTGGTCGCCTTAAGGCGCGTCGAAGAGCTCAGGTTGTTCCAGGCCGGCCGGTGCTTGCAAGCCGAGATGGCCCCAGCCTGCCGCAGTGGCAATCCGTCCACGCGGGGTACGAGCGAGCAATCCAGCCCGAAGGAGGAAAGGTTCGGCGACGCTGGCGACTGTTTCCATCTCCTCGCCCACCGAGAGTGCGAGCGTGGAAAGCCCCACTGGTCCACCACCAAATTTGCGAATGAGTGCGTCGAGTACTCCGAGATCGAGCCGGTCTAGACCGAGTTGATCCACTTCATAGACCTCGAGGGCGGCCTCTGCAGCTCCGAGCGTGAGAAGTGACAAACCGTGGACTTGAGCGTAATCACGAACTCGACGAAGGAGTCGATTAGCGATACGAGGGGTTCCCCGTGACCGACGGGCTATCTCAGCGAGGGCATCACCTTCAGTAGTAATACCGAGGAGTGCAGCGCTTCGCGTGAGCACTTGCTCGAGTTCACTACTTTCATAAAAATCAAGGTGGGCGGTGAAGCCAAAACGGTCACGGAGCGGCCCCGGTAGCAATCCGGCTCGCGTAGTCGCGCCGACCAACATGAAACGTGGGAGCGCCAGAGGAATTGCAGTCGCCCCCGGACCTTTGCCGACAATGACATCCACGCGAAAATCTTCCATGGCCATGTAGAGCATCTCTTCGGCAGGTCGTGCCATCCGGTGTATTTCATCAAGGAAGAGCACCTCACCTTCGACGAGCGAGGATAGGAGCGCGGCCAAATCTCCAGCGTGCGCGATCGCTGGCCCACTCGTAATCCGAAGTGGGGCGCCCAACTCGGCCGCCATGATCATGGCAAGAGTGGTCTTCCCTAAACCTGGAGGACCAGAGAAGAGCACATGATCGGGAGTGCTTGCTCTCCCCTTGGCAGCTTTGAGAACTAAATCGAGTTGCTGACGCACGCGATGCTGACCCACGAATTCATCGAGTGAGCGTGGTCGCAATGCAGACTCGATGTGTCGTTCCTCAATTGATGCACCCGTTGCAAGATCGTTTAGCTCAGCCACGATCCCTGCTCCTCAAAGCGCTCTTCAACAACGCCGCTGTTTCATTCTCATCAATTTCACCACTGGCGATCTCTTGTGTAACGACATCTATGGCCTCTGCAGCTTCACGAGCAGCAAAACCTAATGAAAGCAAGGCGGCATGCACTTGTGTGCGCCATGGTGCACTCACCACACCCATGGTGCGCGCCGTCGCATGCATATCCGGTGAGCCAATGCGATCTTTCAATTCTAAAACAATGCGCTGCGCGCCTTTCCGACCGATACCAGGCACCATCTCTAAACTCTTAAAGTCTTCAGTAGCTACCGCCATTCGAAGCGCATTAGGCGAGTGCACGCCCAGCATGGCTTGCGCAAGACGAGGCCCTACACCTGTAGCAGTTTGCAAGAGTTCAAAGATACTTCTTTCATCGTCGTTAATGAAACCAAAAAGTGTCAGTGAGTCTTCTCGAACAACAAGTGAAGTAGCGAGTGTGACTTCGCTTCCTATGTGCAGCGAACTAGATGTTGCCGGCGTGATGTGCACAGAGACACCAAAGCCACCCACTTCGATGACTGCAGAATCGATATTGATGGATGCGACTCGTCCGCGCAACGTGGCAATCACTGTGCCACCGCTGGCGTACGGACAGGTGACCGCCAAATATGACAAATGCCAAGAGCCAAGGCATCGGCAGAATCTGCCGGGGCGGGGATCGCAGTGAGCCCTAGCAATCTGGCAACCATCGTTCCCACTTGGGATTTATCTGCTCGCCCATTTCCAGTAACTGCTGCTTTCACCTCACTCGGAGTGTGTTGCGACACGGGGATGCCACGTCGGCTAGCCGCCACCATCAAAACTGCAGCGGCTTGTGCAGTCGCCATCGCGCTGGCGACGTTTGCTTGGGAGAAGACGCGCTCAATGGCCACCGCATCCGGGTGGTATTGGTCGAGCCACACCGCAAAGTGGGTATCAAGTTCCAATAAGCGATCGGCTAAGTCGGCGTTTACCGGGGTGCGCAGGGTGTCGACTGCAATCATGATTGGGGCTCGCCCTGGCACGCCGTCGACGACCGCAATTCCGCACCTGGTGAGGCCGGGATCGAGCGCTAAAACCCGCAACTTGACCTCCTATCCGAACATCTGTTCGATAAGAGTACGCCATCGGAGGTGCTCCCGTCCCATTACCGGCGGCGGGCGTGTCTATCGGGCGGCCGGGTTACAGGTCGAGGGCCGCCATGACTTCATCTGAAACGTCGAAGTTCGCAAATACGTTCTGCACGTCGTCGACCTCCTCGAGGGCTTCGATCAATTGGAATACCTTGGGGGCGCTCTCCTCATCAAGAGGGATGGAGATACTGGAGAGGAAAGATGAGTCAGCAGAGTCGTAATCAATGCCAGCGGCCTGAAGTGCGGTACGGACGGCGACCATGTCGCTCGCCTCGCTCACCACTTCAAAGGATTCCCCAAGATCGTTCACTTCCTCAGCACCTGCCTCGAGGACAGCGAGCAGAATGTCATCTTCAGAAAGCGAACCTTTCGGAACGATAATCACGCCTTTCCGATTGAAAAGATAGGCCACTGACCCCGGGTCAGCCATATTGCCACCATTGCGGGTGACCGCAACCCGCACATCGGTAGCCGCACGATTACGATTGTCTGTGAGACATTCGATGAGGAGCGCTACACCGGCTGGCCCATAACCTTCATACATGATCGTCTTGTAGTCGGCGCCACCCACTTCTTCGCCGCTACCGCGCTTGAGAGCGCGATCGATGTTATCGCTCGGTACAGAATTCTTTTTCGCTTTTTGAACCGCATCAAAGAGGGTGGGGTTGCCAGCCATGTCGGCGCCACCAGTGCGAGTGGCAACTTCAATATTCTTAATGAGGCGGGCAAAGAGCTTTCCACGTCTTGCATCTATGACGGCCTTCTTATGCTTGGTCGTCGCCCACTTGGAATGGCCTGACATGGTGCATCCTCTCGATCAATTCGGGCAATAGTATCGAACCTCGGGACAGGCTCAGAGACGCTACCTGCAGACCTCTTGTAAGAAATATTTGTGCACTCGAATGTCTGCTGTTACCTCGGGATGAAATGACGTGGCCAGTAGATGTCCCTGACGTACGGCGACTGGATGCGCAGCACCATTTCTCTCTATAGAAGCCAAAACCTCGACGCTATCCCCCACCTGTTCTATCCAAGGCGCGCGGATAAAAATAGCCCGCATAGGATCACTTCCCCAGACTGGCACCGATAGATCCGTTTCAAATGAATCCACTTGCCGCCCGAATGCATTTCGTCTGACGGTGACATCTAGTCCACCAAGATTTTCCTGACCAGTTGCGGCATCGAGGATCGTATTAGCAAGCAGAATCATGCCAGCACACGAGCCAAAGGTGGGCATTCCTTCGTTGATGCGTTCGCGCAATGGCTCCAATAGGTCAAAAGCACGCATCAATTTCCACATGGCAGTGGACTCGCCGCCAGGGAGAATGAGAGCGTCGACGCTGGTGAGTTCACCTACTCTTCGCACCGAAATTGCTTCGCCACCCGCAGCATCAATAGCGACTAGATGTTCACGAACGTCGCCTTGTAAGGCAAGAACTCCGACAACAGTGCTCAGGAGTTACCAGCCACGCTCAGCTAGGCGGTGGGGCTGTGGAATATCG